>JANSXW010000037.1 GCA_024742755.1 bacterium
CACCCAGAACAATTAGTACCTGCTGCCTGGAACCGAGGTGACCTTAAATAAAGTTCGATGTGATAATCGGCAACCCCCCGATTAGTGGCCCTGTAAATATCAGGGCACATGGTAAAATACTCTCCTTGTCCGAAATCTGAGTTTATGGGCATAGGGCGCCCACCCTCAGACTCAAAATAGCAAGTAGCCTCCATTGGAAAAGCGGGCGCAAACCATTCTTCATTCACATCTCCATCGGCACATTCACTATTTGCCTTCAATTGCAAAATCCAATGATTGAGAAAATTTCGTGTTCTCACTTCTCCACATCCAAAAACTTCGGGTATTTCATTCCCTGTAGCCCAAAGCAAAGCTGCTGGGTTCTCAGGAATCGGACATTGCTGGAGACTAGTAGTTGTGGGAAACACCTGCGAATCAATAGAAAAATTTTTCCGAATATGCCTACTATCATCTTCGGCACAATCATCACTACAGCCTGTTGCAGAAAATAAAAAATAAGACATTGCAAAGAACAGCAATAATCCATGATTTAAATAAACCTTCATTTCGCTTAAATTATATTTCACTTACTCTCTTTATCCGCCCATTGTTTAGGCCAGGTTTTCAGTTTCCCCTGTTTAGGCGTCAAATTTAATTTAGGTTTGTGCAAAAAAATTACACTCCAAGAAAAAAGCTGTTCTAAATGATTAAATCTGATTGAAAACAAGGAACTGTAAAAAGCAACTCAGAAGAATTGATATATTCACTATTCCATTTTATATCTTATTTCACGTCAAGATTACAAGCAAGGGTATACCAAACAGGAGTATGCTGACTCCCCAGCAAGCTCATGAAAAAGGTAGCGGTCCGCTAAAAAAACTGTGGAAACAACGAAAGAAAAAGCCAAAAGCGGCAAAAGTTTTGAAGGCATGACTTTGCCGCCTATCACAATAACCAGCCTCACTTAAGGAGGCCGGCTATACCTTGACAGGCGTTTAAAAAGTGAGCTATTCCTCGAAGGGTGCTCCTCAGCAGAGCCTTCTCCGCTTCACTCACTAAATTCTAAGCTATACAATGTATCTTTGACAACCTTTTTCAGGGATTTATCCGATAATTTGTCAACTTATTTTAGGAATCGACCACTCCGCCTTTACTACCGCCCGTACCGCTTCTTCCGCTTCCCCTTTTTTACTTCGCCCCGCTTTTTGACGTATTCTTTCTTCCGGAACTTCTTTTGGTCATCGATGAGCTTCTCAATGAGGTCTTCCCGGCCGATGCTGATGAGCTTCTCGCGGATCTGTTTATGGTTCTCCCGCTTGTGCCAAAAGAAAAACATGTGCTGCTGCCGTTTTTCCGTTTTGCTCTTGGCCGTGTAGACCGGTTTGAGAGTGTAGGGGTGCACGCCGGTGTAATAGATGACCGTGGCCACTGTCATGGGGGTGGGCGTGAAGTCCTGCACCTGCTCCAGCTTGAAGCCCATGTCTTTGGTTTCAGCGGCCAGGTTAGCCATACTTTCCTCTTTGGAGCCCGGGTGGCTGGAGATAAAGTAAGGGATGAGCGGCTGATTGAGCCCGTGCTTTTTATTGATCGCGTCGTATTTCTTCTTGAATTCGTGGAAGTGCTTGAAGGAAGGCTTGCGCATGATCCGCAGGGTATCGTCTGAGGTGTGCTCGGGAGCCACTTTGAGGCGGCCGCTGATGTGGCAGGTCACCACCTGCTCCATGTATTCGTCGAGGCTGCCATCGTTATTTTTGTTGTAACTATCCACCAACAGGTCATACCGGATACCACTGCCTACAAAGGCTTTCTTCACCTCAGGGTGGGCGTCCACTTTGCGGTAGAGCTCCGTCATAGGCTTGTGGCTGGTGTCCAGATTGGAACAAACCACCGGATGGATGCAGGAAGGAGCCACGCAACGGTCGCAAATCTCCTGCACCTTGCCTTTCATCTTGTACATATTGGCGGAAGGCCCCCCAAGGTCGCTGATGTAGCCTTTGAAATCAGGCATCTTGGTCACTTGCTCCACCTCTTTGAGAATGGACTCCTCAGAACGGCTGGCGATGAACTTGCCCTGGTGAGCGGAAATGGTGCAAAAGCTGCAGCCCCCGAAGCAACCGCGGTGCATATTGACCGAAAAACGGATCATCTCGTAGGCCGGGGGCGTACCGCGCTTTTTGTACTTGGGGTGGGGCATGCGGGTGTAGGGCAGGTCGAAGGACTTGTCAATCTCCTCTTCCTCCATAGGTGGGTAGGGCGGATTGATGACGAGGGTCTTTCCATTGACCTCCTGAAGGATGCGCTTGGCCTGCACCTTATTGGACTGCTGCTCTACGTGTTTGAAATTGGCAGCGAACGCCAGCTTGTCCCGCAGGCATTTCTCATGAGAATTGAGCCAGAGGTCTTCCCAGTTTTTATTTTTCGGCACCTGCTCCGGCTCCCGCTGTATGGCGGTCTGCAGCACTGTATCAATGGCATGGAAAGGCACCCCTTTTTGCAACAGGCGCACGATTTCCCGCAGCGGCAGTTCGCCCATGCCGTAAACGAGCATATCGGCCCCGCTCATTTCCAGAATATTGGGGAATAGCTTATCCGACCAGTAGTCGTAGTGCGTGACCCGGCGCAGGGAAGCCTCAATGCCACCGATGAGCACCGGCACGTCCGGATACAGCTGTTTGAGGGCTTTGGTGTAGACCATGGTCGCATAGTCAGGCCGGAAACCGGCAGCGCCCCCCGGAGTGTAGGCATCTGTGGAGCGGCGGCGGCGGGCGGCAGTGTAGTGGTTGACCATACTGTCCATACAGCCGGAGGTAACCCCAAAGAAAAGGCGGGGCCTGCCCATTTTTTTGAAGTCGCGCAGGTCGTCCTGCCAGTTGGGCTGTGGCACGATCGCTACGCGCAAGCCTTCGCTTTCCAGGATACGGCCGATAACGGCAGTGCCGAAAGCCGGGTGGTCTACGTAAGCATCCCCGGAAATGATAACCACATCCAATTCATCCCACCCTCTTGCTTCCACCTCTGCCCGGGTGATGGGCAGCCACTCCGTTACAGGCCTATTGTCTAACATGACCAGTTTTTTTACTTGTGTCAATTTAATCTGCAAAGATACAAAACCCTAACAATCAATGGGTAAAAAGGGGTCACTTCTGGGGCTGAAAAATCCGGGTAAATTCCATGCAGAGGGGAAAAAGGTCCTGCAGAGGGGAAAAAGGTCCTGCAGAGGGCACTAAGGCACAGCCATCTCTTGTGACTTTACCGGTCTTTGCGAAAACCGCTGCGGACTTTGCGTGAAACGTCCCCGAAGGCACCAAAATCCAATACAATTCCCTATTTTCGGGAAGCGAAACCAACTAAAACCAACCGCATGTCTGCCGAAAAGTACATCAAGAACTACATCAACGGTGCCCTTGTGCCCGCCCTGTCCGGTGACTACCTGGAAAACCTTACGCCCTCCACAGGGGAAGTGTACAGCTACCTTCCGGATTCCGGCCCGGCAGATGTCGATCAGGCTGTCAAAGCGGCTCAGGAAGCCTTCCCCGGCTGGTCCAATGCGGAGCCCCGCACCCGTTTCCGGCTGATGATGCGCATCGCTGACATCATAGAGCAAAACCTGGAGGTTTATGCCAAAGCAGAAGCGCTGGACAGCGGCAAGCCCTTTAGTATGGCGAGCACGGTGGACATTCCAAGGGCGCAGTCCAATTTCCGCTTTTTTGCCACAGCAGCCTTGCAATTTGGGTCCGAAAGCCACCACATGGCCGGCAGTGCCATCAATTACACCCTTCGTCAGCCCCTCGGCGTAGTCGGTTGCATATCGCCCTGGAACCTGCCGCTCTACCTGTTCACCTGGAAAATAGCACCAGCACTGGCAGCCGGCAATACAGTGGTAGCCAAACCCTCTGAGCTGACGCCCATGACCGCCTTCCTCCTGTCTCAGGCCTGCATTGAGGCCGGGCTGCCCGCCGGGGTACTGAATATCGTGCACGGGCTGGGGCCAAAAGCCGGGCAGGCCATAGTGGAGCACCCGGAGACGAAGGCGATCTCCTTTACCGGGGGGACGAAGACCGGGCAGCATATTGCCCGTACGGCCGCGCCTATGTTCAAGAAACTCTCCCTGGAGCTCGGCGGCAAAAACCCCAACATTATCTTTGCAGACTGTGATTTTGATGAGATGATGGTGCAGACCCTGCGTTCTTCCTTTTCCAATAACGGGCAGATCTGCCTATGTGGTTCCCGTATTTACGTACAACGGCCGATATACGAACGCTTCCGGGACGAGCTGGTCAAACGCACCCAATTCCTGAAGGTCGGCCCGCCCCTGGCAAAGGATACAGACCTGGGGGCGCTCGTTTCCAAAGCCCATATGGAGAAAGTACAATCCTACCTCAGCCTCGCCGAGGTGGAAGGCGGGAAAATCCTCTGCGGCGGCACCGTCGTCAACCCGGGCGGCGCCTATGAAAACGGATATTACCTGCGCCCTGCAGTTGTCGATGGGCTGCCAATCGATTGCCGCACCAATCAGGAAGAAATTTTTGGGCCGGTCGTCAGCATTGCCCCATTCGACACAGAAGCGGAGGCGCTGGAACTGGCCAATGGCACCCCTTACGGCCTTTCCGCTACGCTTTGGACACAGGATGTTAGCCGGGCACACCGCATGGCAGAAAAGCTGCAGGCGGGCATCGTGTGGGTCAATTGCTGGATGGTACGTGACCTGCGCACCCCATTTGGCGGGATGAAGCAGTCCGGCGTGGGGCGCGAAGGGGGGCAGGAAGCCCTGCGTTTCTTTACAGAGCCCAAAAACGTTTGTGTGAAGTACCACTAAACTGGCGGTATTTTTCACTCCCGGAGCCAACCTAACAAGGTGCTTGCAGAAAATGTGGAAAGCAAGGGTTTTATCCACACGTTTTCCACACTCCGGGGAACTGAGCATCTTAAATCTGACAAAAAAATTCTATTCGCCCAGGGTGCGGCCCTGTCAAATATTTTTCCAGGGGCTTAGCCTGTACTAGCATATGTATTAAGCTTTGAGCGCCAATACCTGTTAAGGTATTTCAGGCTTGCAGGCCAGGTATTCAAATTTTACCAGGGAAGCTTGCCTTTTCGGCAAAAAAATACCATCTTTGAATATTAGATGGCGTTGTTAAAAATTTCCCATCCGAAACATAATCCGACCCAGATTGGGGGTATCACCTCCCTTCCGGTGGAATTGAGAAGACGCGCAGCACCAGTCCAGGGCAATTTATAGCTGAGGGCCGCAGCTGCTTACCCCAATTTGCTTAAAGCTTGTCAAGACTTCCCTTCGTAATTATCTTATGGAGGGCTGCTTGAAAGGCGACCTTCCATTATGGGATGTATTTCCCCTACGGAGAAGTGCACAAATACAATCTACTTAGCCTGCAGCTGAACGGTCTTAAAGAGACAGCAGCGTGTACAACCTCAAACCGAATTACCCCCCAATTGCTCCTGCATGGAGTGCCCGGGGTAACCTAGGTTGAGCGATTTATCCGCAGTGGTGGATTTCCGGAGAATTCCGGGTAGCACCGCCACTTTGGGAGAAAGGTAACATCGTCCATAACAGATGATGTTCCGATACTAAAGGAATTAACTACAACAGAGGATATCAAAAGGCAGCAGCAATGACTTACAAAGCTATTTTTTCCGGTCACTTCGAGTTCGGTACCGAGCGCAGCTACCAGAAAATGGTAGACATGTTCGAGCACCGCTCTGAGAACTATTACCGCAACGCTATTTTGCTCAATGGCGAAGAGGTCTTCGATGAAGCATCTCAATCCCTCCACGTGCCCCGGCATATCGCGCCGGCCGCAACTTCCAAAGAGTGGAACAACACGATCAACATTCTGAAATTTGTGGCAGACTATGCTATTGCCGGCAGTTTCAGTGCGTGGATGGTCAATGAAGGGAAGGTGGTCAAACACCACTTCATCGAACCCAACAGCGACAAAGCAGCAGTACAGGCTTTCCTCAGGGGCCGGGAGCTGGTTCAGGAAGAAGGCCGGGAAAAAGAAGCCATGAAAGCCCTCAGCCGGGCTATCGACAAGTATGAACGTCATGCCAAGGCCTATGAACGCCGTGGTTTTGTAAATCAGCAGCTGCGCAACTACGAAGATGCGATCTACGATTACTCCAAGAGCATCGACATCAATCCAAATGCAGCTGAGCCTTATCTGGGGCGTGCATTGGTTTACATCGTTAAGGAAGACTACGCTGCTGCCGTTGCTGACCTGACGATGGCGATCAAGGGCTCTATTCCTTTGCAGCCTATGTTTTGGCAATCCCGCCGTATCAAGGGAGAATGCCACCTGAAACTCAAGCAGTGGGACAAGGCAGAATTCGAACTGAAGTTTGTAACCAAGCGGCAGTTTACCGAAGATGACCCCAACTACAAGTGGCGGAAACGGGCCCTGCGCAACTATGGCATTGCCCTGTTCGAACAACAAAAGTATCAGGATGCCCTAAAGGCATTCGACAGTGCCCTTAGCATTGATACCGGGCTGGAAGTCCCTCAATCCGAACTGCTGCTCTACCGGGGCATGACCCTTCAGCAACTCGGTGAGTCGGGGTTTCAGCAGGCCTGGGAGGAAGCCGCTAACTATGGTTCTGAGCGGGCTGCCGAATTGCTGCAGGCGATTTAGAGCCTTTTCCTGCCTTTTAATGTCTTACTCGTAAGCCTGGTGTTCTGCAATAAAGAGCACCAGGCTTTTTTGGTTTCGCTCCATCATTCCTTACAACCGGTAGCCCAGCCCAAGCCGGAGCTGGCGAAGCCCCAAATAATCTATTTCATAGTGACTCAGTGTTCGTTGCTGCTCCGGCAGTCCGGGGTTATGGTAATAAGAACGATTCAGGGCATAAGTCAAATTCAAAAGCCCCACACTCAAGTCTAAAAACAAGCGCGGCCGAAGCGGTACCTCAAAGTGCGACACGAAATCCATTCCAAGCCCTACGCGGTTCCAGTCACTACGGAAACGACCAATAGTCGTTGGCATTTCTTCTCTGTGCTGATAAAAGACCTGCCATGCACCTCCCACACGGAGCCTTACCTCCTTTAAAATCTTTCTCTGAATATATACGCCATATTCGTACCTCAGATGTACCTGCCGCAGCTGCTGCGTATATTCGGGCAAATCATTTTCACCGCCATAGTAGCCTAGCTCGAGCTCCTGTACTTTTGCCCCCTTTGAAGTAGATAATGCTAACGAAAAAGGACCGACGTCAAAACCTTTAGGCAATCGTGGCCAGTAAGTATGCCAACGGGAATTAAGCACATAGGCGCTGCCATACACCCGGGCCTCATAGGTACGGGCAGGCATATCCTGACCGAACAAGGGGCTGATAAGAAAAAGAAATGGCAACCAAACGTAACTTTTCATAAGCGCGTATTTTTAATTGAACGAATTGGCTCAAAAATACTCTTTTTTTATTTCTGAGACCTCAGGGTAGGACAGAATCAATACGGGCGAATGCAGTCTAACCGCACTGGCCCAAATGGATGCTTCGCGATATGCTACACCGGTGCCTGCCAGGGCTTAGGCTTAACAGCTTGTTCCAAATGGCCCCAGCAGTGCACCCTGGCAGGTACGAGCGGGACCTCCTGATAGCCGACATATTCCGTTTCGTACTCCAGAAAAGCACAGCGCGGACAGTGCATACAATCCTGAACAACATTGGCGAAAGCCTGCCCCTCCCGGTAGCCGGAGCGCCATCTCCGCTTGCCCAGCGGGCAATCGGTGGTCAGGTACTGATGGTAGCCTTTGTACAAGCGGTGTTTGACCGGCCGGGCAATCGCCATTTTGCGCAAGCGGAACTCAGCACGCTGCTGCGCCGGATTGAACAGCCACTTTTTATAGCCTGTCCCCTGCTGTAATTCGTACTCAAATGCGCGGATGTCGGGTGGCCCGCTGCACTGCAGCACAGCCTCATACAGCGCCAGGGCATCAATTTCCAGGGCAGGCAGGCCCAGCTTCCGGAGTTTTTGCTGCTTTTGAGGGGGCGTTTGGTGGGTGACAGCGATCTCCAGCAACAAGGCACGCTGCCCCTTGCGCAGGACCAGATCCGGATAAAGCTGCCCAACGTACGGCTCTTCCTCCACCCGGTCGTATTTGAACAGATAGGGCTGAAAGTAAGCCACCGACTGCCGGTGCAGGTACAGAGCCGGCACTACGATGCTGCGCCTTTCCCGGAACAAGGCTTTGATGCGCAGATGCAGCCCGGTTTCCAGGCCGTGCGTACACTCCGCCCCTTTGTAATGAGCAAAATGGTGGGCTTGCCGTTGCCCCTTTTTGGCCACCATAGGTGCGCCACAGGATAAACAGGTGCAACCGCAGGATAATCCACGGGGGACCTCATCAATACTTACAATCTGATGATTGCGGAGCGCAAAAGGTAAAGCGCGCATTTTTACAACAAAATACACACGTTTTTAATTAAATGCAACTCTCCAGCCATCATATTTCTTATATTTAGGATGTATGGGATCTGATTCAAAAAATGAGTATCTTATCCTTGCAAAAGTTAAATGCAGAATGGATAAAAACCAGATCATAAAAAAGATAAAGGAGAATAGGGGGACTTTAGAGAAAAGGTTTAACATATCCCGAATAGGACTTTTTGGAAGTTACTCAACCAATGCTTTTCACGATGAGAGTGATGTGGATTTGATATATAAACTCAAAGAAGGTACAAGATTAGGATTTAAGGAGTTCTGCGAATTGGAAGCGTATATCAAGGAATTACTAGAAGTTGACGAGGTAGATTTGGTCAACCATGAATATGTCAATCCCATAATCGAAGATGAAATCGACAAAACGGTGATTTATGTATGAGAAGAAAAACTTCACCTACATAATGACTATCTTAGAGTCAATCGAGAAGATATTTTTGTATGCCGGATCATTTAAAGACCCTGATAGTTTCTTCGAGGCGAATGAGCAAATGAATTTCAATGCCAGCCAAATACTACTGTTGGTAATTGGTGAAGAAGTCAAGAAGATAGACCAAGGCCTAAAAAGTGAACATACAGGGATACCTTGGAGAGAGATATCAAAATTGAGGAATAGGATTGCTCACGATTATAGAAGTATAGACCCCAATATTTCATTTGATATCATCAAGAACTATTTGCCTGAATTGAAATCAGAACTCCTTAAAATGCTGGACAAAATTTCTTTTGAGAGACAACTGCTGATCAAGACGGTAAAATCTAGCCAATATCGGCATCTAATATATTTAATTGGAGAAGAAGAGGAATAACTCGAGTGACACAAAAAAGGTATATACCCGCATGCCTCCCGACAGTCGGTACGGCATATGCAAAAATCAAAAAATCAAAAACCGAAACATGCGTATTTTATTTGTACTGCTGCTCGCAGTGAGCACATTGACACTAAGCCAGGCACAGACCACCTTCAAAGGAACCCTGGAGTACAGCTACAAGCTTAATGCTGAGGGAGAGGATGCCGGCATGATGGCGGCCTTTATGCCCGAAAAAATGATTACCCGCTATGGCGACAACCAAATGGCTACTGAAATGGTAGGCGGCATGGTGGCGAACATGATGGGGCGCATTATCGTCAGCAACGGCCAGTCCTATGTGGTAAAGGATGCTGAAAAAACCATTTTCGAAATGTCAGAAGAAGACATGGAGGAAGGACAGGAGGCATTTGCCAATCAGGATCAGGCCAAAAAGGTAGACGGCGAGACCATGGATATCCTTGGCTATACCTGCCACAAGTATGTCCTTACCATGGCTAACGACGAGGGCGGAAAAACCGAACAAGTGATCTGGGCGACAGATGCTTTCAAGGCGCCCCAGCTATCCGTGCCCAATCAGAGCAATGTGTCGGCAACGGGTTTCTTCGGGTCATCTAATATCGAGGGGCTCCCGATGCGGATTGAAATCGCCACGCCCGGGGTAGACGGAGGGCTCATCATGGAAGTGATCAAACTGGATGAGTCGCCCGTTGATGCCTCCCACTTCGAAAAGCCTGAAGGTTATACCGTCAAGCCAATATCCGAAATGATGAAGTTCTAATGTCCTCTGCCCTAACCCATTTCGACCATGAGACCCTATACCTTACTATACCTCGCTGCGCTCCTGTGGCTGGGCTCCTGCAGCCCGGCACCACAGGAAGCCGCGCCCGGTGAAATCGCCACTGATTTATACCAAACCCTGCAGGAGCAGCTCATCACGGCTGAGCCGGGCAGTGTGATCGAAATACCCGAAGGCACTTTCGAGTTTGACAGATCGCTTTCGCTCGATGGCATTCCCAACGTCACCATCCGTGGTGCGGGCATGGATGCCACCGTGCTTTCCTTCCGGTACCAAAAAGCCGGAGCCGAAGGGCTGCGCGTAACGGCAGATTCGGTCACCCTTGAAGGGTTCACGATTCTGGATACGAAGGGCGATGCCATCAAACTGCAGGATTGCAACGGCATTGCAATCCGCAATGTCAAAACATCCTGGCGGGGCGGAGCCGACGAATCCAACGGTGGCTATGGGCTCTATCCGGTATCGAGCCGGGATGTCCTCATTGAAAACTGTGAGGCCAGCTATGCATCCGATGCGGGTATTTATGTAGGCCAATGCACCAACGTAGTCGTCCGCAACTGCTACGCCCATGAAAACGTAGCAGGCATAGAAATTGAAAACTGCACCCACGCTGAAGTTTACAATAACCGGTCGGAGCAAAATACGGGCGGCATTCTGGTCTTCGACCTGCCCGAGCTACCGGCAGGCAATGGCAGGGACTGCAAAGTGTATGACAACGACATCATTGAGAACAACCACGCCAACTTTGCCCCTGAAGGCAATATTGTAGGGATTGTTCCGCCCGGCACCGGCATCATCCTGTTGGCGGCTAAAGAGGTGGAGGTGTACAATAACCGCATCATTGGGCACAAAACCATTGGCACGGCCATCGCCAGTTACTACATTACAGAAAACCCCTGGGAGGATAAAAATTACGACCCCTATTCCTACGACATCCGCATCCACGGCAATACTTACGAGCGCAAACGCGCCATGCCGGACCTCAGCAAGGATTTTGGAAAGATGGTCAACTACCTCTTCCCGGGCAAGCCACAGGACATTCTCTACGATGGCATATTGGATGATGCCCGCAGCGGCGCCAACCCGATGAACCTCTGCATAGATCAGCCCGGGCCTGACCTGCGGTTTGCCAATGTGGATGCTGCCAATGATTTTGAGGAGGTACAACAGGACGTTACGGCCTACACTTGTGCCCCAAAAGGATAAAACCAGTAATGATGCGCCTTATTAGCTACAGCCTGTACTGCCTGGTGCTGACAGCCCTGCTGTGGCAGTGCCATACCGCCCCCGGCCATGTGGGAGCCGTACAGTTCGACCCCGCCGCTGCTCCTTATCCCAAGCTGTCTGATTATGCCTTTTTTCAGGCTTTGAGCCCGGATGGAGCCGTGCCCAACACCGGTGTGCTCCCTTACGAGCCGATCACGCCCCTCTTTACCGACTATGCCCACAAGGCCCGCTATGTGTGGATGCCGGACAGTGTGCAGGCCACTGTCGATGCCGATGGCCGTATCCATTTCCCGGACCACACGGTGCTGATCAAGACCTTCTACTACCCTGCTGATTTTGCCCGCCCGGACCAGGACTGGGACCTGATAGAGACCCGGCTGCTCCTGAAGCGGAATGGCGAATGGGATGCCTACACCTACGTCTGGAACGACGAGGATACGGAAGCAGAGCTCAACCTAGTCGGTGATTTCAAGCCTGTCAGCTGGACCGATGAGCAGGGCCTCGCCCGGACGGTGGAGTACGCGGTACCCAATAAAAACCAGTGCAAAAGCTGCCACAATCAAAATAAAAAGCTGCTCCCTATTGGCCCAAAGGTGCGCAACCTGAACGCGGCCCTGACTTACCCTGATGGGCAGACAGCCAATCAGTTGGATCGGTGGCAGTCCACCGGCAAGCTTGCGAAAGGAAACTGGGCCGCACAATTTGCCCCACTAGCCGACTGGGACGACCCCAAAACGGGTAATACCACAGCGCGTGCCCTGGCCTACCTGGAGGTCAACTGCGGGCACTGCCACCACCCGGACGGGCCTGCCCATACCACCGGGCTTTACCTCGGCACCGACTTTCAGGGGCATCCGGCACAGTTGGGCATTTGCAAATCGCCCGTCGCTGCAGGCAAAGGCTCCGGCGGTCGGCAGTTCGGCATACAGCCCGGACAGCCTGACTCCTCTATCCTGTTGTACCGCATGGAAGCCGATGACCCCGGGGTCATGATGCCCGAAATCGGCCGTGCCGTGCCCCACAAGGAGGGCATCGCGCTGGTACGGGAGTGGATTGAAGGGCTGGAAGGGGACTGTGGAGAGTGAAGCGGAATTGGATTTTGAAGCTCACCCAAAAGGAGCTGCCCGGAAGAAGGGCAGTCCTTTGTGTTGGGGAGGGGGGACAAAAAAGAGAAGAAATGAAATTGTTTTCATTCGTCTTTTTTGTTGGTGCTTAGTGTTGTTCAGGTCATTGTGTTTCCAAGGTAGAAGTTTCTTTCTCTGTTTCCAAGCATTTTGCAGTAGCCCCTTAAAAACCTAAACAGCTGTCTATAAGCATCTTACACAGAATTGTAGTTCAATTTTTCCTACTTGTAGACCAACGGTTGACCCTTTTCGCCCCACTTTTCCTTAAAATACCCGGAGCAAAGGGAAAAGCCATTAGGGTTTTGGTAGTAACGCTAATGGAAGCGAGCCGGGATAAAGTCGTGCTATCGTTGTGAAAATATTCTCTGGCCCCATATCCTTTCCGCCCGGCAGGCGTTACTCTAATAAAAAAGGACCATGACCGCCACTCCCTTGCAGGAAGAACGCGCCAACACGCTCACACATGCCTTTGGACTATTGCTGGGGGTGATCGCTGTTCCGGTCCTTCTTGTCAGGCAGTACGGTACTGTCCCGGTCCGGGAATGGCTGAGCATGCTGGTCTTTGGGTTCACCCTTTTGCAGGTATACGCAACGTCAACCATCTATCATGCCGTGACCGGCGCGCGGTGGAAGTACCGCCTTCGCGTGCTCGACCACATCAGCATTTACTTCCTCATAGCGGGCACGCATACGCCACTGCTCGTACACTATCTGCCAGGAGAGAGCGGCCGCTTCTACCTCATTGTGATCTGGGCGATGGCATTTTCGGGCCTGATCTACAAGCTGTTTTTCTTTGGGCGTTGGGAATGGCTGTCGGTGGCCTTTTACCTCGTGATGGGATGGATGGGCGCGCTTACGATCCCCGAGATGGCGCAGGAGATGTCCACCCCCACTTTTTACGGGGTCATTCTCGGCGGTGTTTCCTACACCCTGGGCGTTGTTTTTTATG
The DNA here is from genome assembly GCA_024742755.1 of bacterium. Taxonomy (GTDB): domain Bacteria; phylum Bacteroidota; class Bacteroidia; order Chitinophagales; family Saprospiraceae; genus Phaeodactylibacter. Next base: position 13,340 of record JANSXW010000037.1, read on the forward strand.
CCTGGCACCGGTTGCCCTACCACCACGCCATTTGGCACCTCTTTGTCATCGGCGGCACAGCAGGGCACTTTTGGGCGATCGCAGCGATGTAGGCACAGAATCAGCACGCCCGGCGAAAGGAGTGCGCCGGGCAATAACACCGGGGGCTCTCCCTTCCCCCGGTGTTATCCGTTCCTGCGCAGAAATACAAAATACATAGAAAGCCACCGACCTCTACGTTGAGGCTATACCGGAAATACCAGCCTCAGCCTCCCTAATCCGCCACCGCATCCCCATTCACATCCCCTGTTTTGATAGCAATAAAATTACCATCCACCATACTTGATACGGGGAGCCCCTGAATGCTAATGGATTCAGGAAAGGCCTCTGCCCAGGGATTGGCAGGGTCCGGGAAGAGGTAAGATGCGTCCACAAAGCGCCAGCTGCTTACGTTGCCGAAGCCAGTGTCTACACCGAGGATCATCTTCCGGAGCTTAATGATGTCAAGGGTCGTAATATGACCGGAGCCATTGGTATCGGCGGCAATGCGCCTATAAGGGCTGCCCAGAGGCTGCAAGCCCAGAATGTGCTGGCTGATCAGAATCAGATCGAGGGTAGAGACGCCATTGAGGGGCGCATCGTTCAATGCCGGCCTGACCATATAGTTACCGTTTTGCGACAGGTTGTTAAAAACGTAAGCGCCATCAGACTGTGTAAGGTAATCTTCAGCAGCATCTCCGGTGAGCGCGACCATTACGTCCGTAACGGGTTCCCCATCTTCCGTTTGAATAGCACCAGCTATTAGCGGGGGCACATTGCCTTCACAGGGGTAGCTACCCTGAGTAATGCCCAAAAAGTAGGTAAGGCAGGAACTACTGTTGCCTGCACCATCATAGGCATGCAGTTCAAGCACAATAGTGCCATCATGTTCGCAGTCCAGCAAAATGGAATCCTGTTCCGGGTCCACGGCCTCTCCTTCCACATTGATGGAATAGCTAACTGGCGGCGTACAGTCTTGCACGGCTTGCGCCAAAAAGTCCTCGTAAGAAATGTAAGACTGCACCTCATAGGGCAGACCTGTTTCCTCATCTATTTCAACCTGAACTATTTCGAATACCTGCCCGGCAACGCAAAGGGGCGTACTTACAGCACAATCGGCTACCTCAAAAGGCAAAACGGTGGTCTGTACATTCCCGCAGCCATCGTCCACCATTACCTCAAAGCTGTGCTGACCAGGGGGGTATTCACCGCTCAGGCTAAAGGCCGGGTAAGAACCGCTCAGCGCATTGGTGATTGGGATGAGGCTGCCATCATTGAAGATATTGAGGAAGGCGTCGACCTGCAATTGCCCGAAAGGGCAGTCCACGCCCACCTGAAAATCGTAGGTCACAGCAGCTGTACAGTTGATGGTATCGTCTATGCATTGCGCAAAAAGCGGGTCAAAGGTGACCGTAACCGGCTCTCCCTGGGCAGTCAGGCAGACAGGCAGGCCTAACAGCCCTGCCAGGGTAACTAAAAACAGGTTTATTGTCCTTCGAGTCGTCATATCATGGGGTTGGTTCTTGTGAAAAAATGGTTTTCTTCCTGCTTTACAATTCCGTCTCTGCATCTCCGTTCACATCCCCAATTTTAATCGCGATGAAATCATTACCAATGCTTACGGCAGTGCCTAAGTTATTGATATTAATCACTTCCGGAAAGGGCGCTTCCCATGGATTAGCCGGGTTAGGGAAAACATAGGCGGCATCCACGAAACGCCAGCTGCTGACGTTGTCAAAGGTGGATTCGATGCCAAGGATCATGCGGCGGAGCTGAATGAGGTCAAGGGTTGAGATATGACCAGAACCATTAGTGTCGGCAGCAATGCGCTTATAGGGGCTGTCCAGGGGCTGCAAGCCGAGAATATGCTGGCTAATCAGGATCATATCCAGGGTGGAGACGCCATTTAAATGAGCCTCGTCGTATTGAGGGGTCACTGTGTAGTCGAGTCCGGCGATGGCATTGGAAAGCACGAATGCTCCATTCTCATTGGTCGGATGTACTTCGGATGCCTGCCCTGACAGCGCTACAGGCACACCCGCAACGGGCTCCCCATCCTCGGTCATTACCTGCCCGTTGATGCCAAAGAAGTCGCCCTCACATTGATAACCGGAGTTATTCTGCACCCACACGAAAGCAACACAGCTATTGCTGTTTCCTAAAGCATCCTGTGCATGCAGCTCCAGCACTTGTGTGCCTTCACGATCACAGTCCAACAATACTGAGTCCTGTGCCGGATCAACGGCTTCCCCTTCAAAGTTGATCGAATAGGTGACCGGCGGGGTACAATCGAACACAGGCTGCGCCAAAACATCCTGATAGGACAGGTAAGCCTGTGGCCCAGTCTCCAAGCCCGTCTCATAATCCAGCGTTAACTCGACCAAAATGCCAATGCTGCACACTGGCATGCTTACCGCACAATCGGTCACCTCAAAAGGCAATACTGCAGTCTGAATATTCCCACATCCATCGTCCACCACCACCTCGAAACTGTGCTGCCCAAGCGGATAGCTGCCACTCAGGCTGTAAGCCGGGTAAGAACCACTTAGCGCATTGGCAATTGGGATGAGGCTGCCATCATTGAAGATATTGAGGAAAGCATCGACCTGCAATTGCCCGAAAGGGCAGTCCACTCCTACCTGAAAATCATAGGACACAGTGCCCGTGCAGTTGACCGTATCGTCTATGCATAGGTCAGGAAGGGGGTCAAAAGTAATACTGATAGCGTCCTGTGCAGTCAGATGGAGCGGAGCGAACAACAGCAGCCAACAGAGGCCGCGATAAAATAGGTTTAGTGTCTTTTGAGTCGTCATATCATGGGATTAGTGGTACAGAGCACCGTTTGAGAAAATGTTTGCGCGCAGGTTTGTTCAGAGCATGGACACTTTGCAGGTGGGACCAAGATAAGGGTTTTGTGCGATAATTGCAGATGCGTGAACCGGAAACTGGCCAAAAGACGCTACGTAGAAACAAAAAAGCCGGGCACCCCAGGCACCCGGCTTACAAATCATACAAATCACAAACTTATCTTTACTCCGTCAGCAGCATCCGTTTGGTATCGGTGCCGAAGGCGGTTTCTATGGTGTAGTAAATCAGCCCGGAAGGCAGCTTCGCTTTGCTGACTGTCCAGAAATTATCGCCGGCAGCCGCATCCTGAGTTTCCTGCAGGAGCAACCGCCCGGCCGCATCGCGGAGCACAAAGGTCACCGGCCCGTCTTTGGGCACGGTATAGCGTACCACGGTGCTTTCCCGGAAGGGGTTGGGCTCATTCTGATACAGCGCAAAGGGCTGTGCCATATCCTGTGGCTGCACAAAGCCGAGGACCAGCCCGGAAGTTCCGCTGAGCAAATCATAGGCTTCTGTACGGGTCACTTCGGAGTTGAGCGACAGCAGCTCGCTGAGCAGGCCTCCCTGTGTGGCTTTCGCACGGAGGGTGAAGAGCAGACCGCCTTCGTTCAGCCCCTCCGTTTCCATATTCCAACTGCCGGTCAGCAGCCCCTGCCCAAGGTGAGCCAGCCCAAAGTGGGCTTCCTGCATAGCCGCGTATTCAATCTGCTCCAGTTGCAGCCCTTCGAGCTTGAGAGTAAACTGATGCCCAAGGAGGCGCACCGCATCGTTGACCCGGAACGGAATTTCTACCGTTTGGCCGGGCAGCACCTCCTGCTCGGGTGTATGGAGGACAAAGCTGTGCCCGTAGTTGCGATCCTCGATGCTGCTGAAGCTGTTGGCTACGGCATCACCCGTCACATCCCCGGTTTTCACCGCGATGAAGTCCAACCCGTTGATACCGGTAGCTGGCAGGTCATTCAGGTTCACGAGCTCGGGGAAAGCTTCATCCCACGGTGCCTGTGGATTGGCAAAAACGTAGTCTGCTTCCACAAACCGCCAGCTCGTATTGTTGCTGAAGCCGATCTGTACGCCCAGGATCATCTTCCGAAGCTGAATCATATCCAGGGTGGTGATGGAGCCGGACTGATTGACATCAGCCGCAATCCGCTTGTAGGGGCCATCGATGGGTGCAATGCCCAGGATGTGGCGGGAAATCATCAGCAGGTCGAAAGTACTCACGCCGTTGAGGGGGTCAGCATCCAGCTGAGGCGTTACCGTATAGTCCAGTCCGGGCTGTACATCGTAGAAGGAGAAAGTACCATCGTTCGCTGTTACGAAGTCGGCACCTGCACCACCGGACAGACTGACGCCCACGCCTTCCACCGGATCGTAGTCCTCGGTGTGAATCAGGCCTGCAATGCCCGGCGTAGCGTCTCCGCAGACCGACATGTTGTCCTGTACCAGTAGGTAGGTTTCGCAGAAGTCGCTGTTGCCTGCCGCGTCGTAGGCCCATATCTCAATCACCAGCGTACCAGCATCATCGCAGGTGAGCACCAGCCCGGTTTGATCCGGATCATTGGGCTCGCCGGCACGATTGATGGAATACTTGATCGGCTCGGAACAATCCGGGCTCTGAGAAGCCACATTTACATAATCGCTTGCCCATATTTCGGCCATGCCTTCACCCGGGTCGGGCAGGTTGTCACCATCTATATCGACCGGCATCAGCTCCACCGCTATGCCATTGAGGCAGATCGGTGCCGGTGCTTTGCAGTCTTCCACCACAAACGGCAGGGTAACGAGATCAGAATTGCCACAGCCATCTTCCACCACGACCTCGAACGTGTGGGTACCGATTGGGAAGATGCCGGAGATGGTGTAGTTCGGGTAGCTGCCCGATAAAGCGTCCGGAAGGGCCTCAAAATTGCCATTATTGAAGGCATCCAGCGCAACCGTAATCGTCAGGGCGTCCGGAGTGCAATCTTCGGCAATGGTGAATGGGTATTCGACGGTGGCATCGCAGTCTACATTATCCAAAGAACAGAACAGACCAGCAGCATCAAAGCTGATCACCGGTGCCTGATCGTCGTACACCTTGATGATCTGCGTGTACTGATAGTAGCCCGTCTCATCGTACTCAAAGCTGTAGTAATCATCCGAAACGCCACATAGGTTCACACCCGGTACGTTGTTATCAGGGGTTTCATCGGTATCTTCATCAAAGTAGATTTTCCCATTCGGGCGAGCCAGAAGCCACACGTGTGCATCACCCGGTGTGCCGTTGCAGTCTTCATCGCGGCCAACAAGGTAAGGATCGCTCTCCCCATCGTACTGACACCAGTTGATGACCTTCCAGGTACGGAAAATCTTGTAACATTCATCCCCGGAGGCAGAAAAGAACTCATCTTCGTGCGTCACAGCCAGCAGGTCGCAAGCCAGCTCATTGTAAATCACCGTATCCGGTGTAGCCGTGCCACAGTTGGACTCTGCATCCGCCGGGAACTTAATTTCGTAGTTATGAACTTCATTCACGGTAATGGACTGTACGCAACTGTTGGTACTGCTCAGCCCGTGGATATCCGTTGCGCGGAAAATCCGGGTAATGCTGCCGAAGCCGCACTCCAGGTCTGCGTTGGAAGCGATTTGCTGCACAGCTTCTATCCCGCAGTTATCGGTAGCGGTGGGGGCGCCAAAGAGCGCTTCCAACTGATCTGCGTCCGCTGCATCAAAGCCGTAGGGCAGGTCATCACAATCCACCACCACATTTGCCGGCGCTTCGCAGTATGGCGCAATTTTGTCCTCCGGCACTACAGTGATCCAGCATAGGTTTTCATTGCCATGCACATCTGTTACGTGCAGCTCTACCTTGATGGAGTCATTCACATCACAGCAGTTGAAGTCGATATAGTCGCCCCAGGCGGAGAAGTAAGGGGTTGCCAAAGGCGAGCAGGTCATGCTGTCGAGATTGTACTGACGGCGCACTGAGATACGCTCCAGCCCGCAACCGTCCCAGCTGCCTTCGTCCACATCGTGGGCAAAGACGCGGCCGTAACCTCCGCCACCCACCGTGACATTCAACTGATCATTACAGATGGCTGCCGGGTCAATCTGATCTTCCACCGTTACCGTAATGCTACAGTCGGTACGGCGCCCGCAGGCATCGGTCACGTGGTAGTCGACGGTGTACACGCCCACAGAAAGGTTGCTGAGCAGGTAAGTGCCATCGGGCTGCAGGGACAAAGCTCCTCCACTTACAGACACCCGGTAACTGGCTTCGGCACAGCCTTCCACCAGATTCGGTTCCGGCAGGGTAAGGAAAGCCGAGCAGCCAAAGGGCGAGGTGCTGACCACCTGATCATCGGGGCAGAGAATTTCCGGACCGGTGAAATCGGTAATGCGAATCGTTTGTACATGCTCCACGGCAGGCTCGCTTGTGGGCAGACAGTAGTTGCGTACCTTCCAGGTCCGGAGGATTAGAGAACTGCCTTCGCAGGTCTCATACGCCTCATCTTCGTAGAAGACCGCTGCCGAACAGAAACTGTTGTCCAGGATATTGGTAGTGCCGTCCAGGGTTGGGTAGCCCAAAGAATCCGGCGACAACAGGCTTGGGTCAGCAGCGACGGCCTGACAACTGAGGGGGGCTTCGTCCACCCCATCGTAATCGGGCGGGAAGACCACCTGATCGAGCTGCAGTTCCTGCACTACGATGCTTTGCAGACAACTCGCGGAGTTGCCCTGACCGTCCGTCACCGTCCAGGTCCGGTTGATGTTGACACGAGGGGAGGCACACTCCCCATTATCCAGGAATTCATCAGAATAATTAATCGTTACGCCACCTGGCACGCAGGAGGTTACCTCAGGCTCGCCCAGAGCCGCCGGGCTAGCGTCATCACTACAGAGAATAGTGGTATCTGCCGGGCAGATGAACTCCGGTTCCTCTTTGAACTCCGCGCGCACGATGCCCCAGCAGCACTCCCCGGTGGATGGGTCGCAAATTTCTGCGATGATGTACTCTCCCGCCAGGTCGAGCGGAATAACAGGCTCCGGCAGGGCTTGTCCGTTGTAGGATGGGTCTTGCGGTATGAGCGTGATGCTGTAGTTGTCGTAGCAGCGGTAATCGTTGCCCTCCAGCAGCATATCCGCAGTGATCAGCGCCTCGCAATCCGGCCCCAGGGACACATTGATGGTATCGTTGCAGGAAAGTTCCGGATGAGTTGGCGTGTACGCTACAATGGTCTGGGTGTAAGTACAGCTGGTTTCGTTGCCGGTGGCATCGCTCGCCGTTACCGTCACCACCGTCTGCCCAATTGGCAGCAGCTCATTGAGAGGTGGGTCGTAGGTAAAGAAGACCACACCGCAATTGTCTTCGTCGATTTGCGGGTTCGGGAAAGCCCGGCCTTCGCACTCCGTAGGGCCTAGTTCTACAACCACATCATCGGGGCAAACCAGCTCCGGCGCTTCCGTGTCATTGATTTCTACCGTGAAGATATTCTCCGAAATATTGCCCGCCTCATCCTCAAGGGTGTAAATAACGGTGGAAACACCAAGTGGGAAGCTGAAGGTAATCTCCTCGTTCACCGGCGCGCCCGGATCAAGGGTTTGCGCGGTCAGGACATCGCCATCTTCATCCTCTATGACCATGGAGAGGGCGCCCGCTTGCGGACCATTATCGAACATCACCGGGTGTACCCAGGTATAAGGAGCCAGGCAAAGGCCCGGGCCTGCATTCAGCGTCACATCTTCCTGACTGGCCATTGCGGAAGCGGCTACCGGGGCGCTGCTAAAGCTGTTCCCCTCCGGATCATAAGTCAGCCACTCCTGAATCGACAGGCGCCAGCCACTGATGAGGATGGGGTTGTCGGAAAGCTCTGCATTATGCCCGGCCTGAAGGGTCCAGGTACCTTGCACCGCTCTGCCGCTCAGCAGATCAAGGTCGCCCAGGGCATTCAGCTGCTCATTGCTGTTGAGGCGGATGCAGAAGTACGGCAGGATGTTGTCAATGTCGCTGTCGAACGTAAACTGTGCACCGGCCGTAGCGCCACAGATGGCATCAGCCAAGACGATTTCCTGCCCGTCCGGGCTAATGAGGGTCAGGCTAAGGTTGCCAAATTCAGGGATTTCGCCCTGGAAGATCAGGTTCACATCTGCGATCGTGTAGCTATCCGTGATGTCAATGGTCGAAGTCATGCATTCCCCGGCTTCAAGCAGCATATCACTGCCTGTATAAATATAGGGCTCGCTGTACAGCCCAAAGAGGGGGAATTCGTTGTCATTCACTGTCACATCAAACCCACATTCCACACGTACAGTCGACTGTGCCTGAATGGCTGTTTGTGTGCCATTCGCTACCGGTGTGGGCAGGAACGGATTGGGCTGCCCGATAGAGGTTGGCATACACTGTTCTCCGTAGGTGAAGTCATCGGCCGTGTTGGTGTCCCACACGCTCGTACGGACGATGCCCGAACCATTGCCCGGCACAAAGCCATTCCAGTCGGCAAACGGGATCGTCGCTGCGGTGGAGAAGTTGCCAAATACTGCTGCATCCAGGATGGCACCGCTCAGGCTAATAACGTAGGCTGCTCCGGCAGTCGTGCTCAGGTCTGGCGCTCCGGGCACATTGAAGATGCGGTTGGCCACATCGTCGGTACCATTGCCAAAGTGGACGGCAAGCACGCCGCCTGGCTCGAGCACTATGCCCGTAGGTACCACAAAGGTATCGCGCCCGCCGTTATGGATACGTTCTATCTGCAGTTGAGACAGGTCAAGGCCGGCGGAGTTGAAGTTGGCGATCTCCACATAGTCGCCCGTTGGGTTGCTGACCGCAGCGGGCAGCGGCAGTGTGCCGGCTACCGGGTCGCTGATATCATGTGTAACCTCCGTAATCAGCAGGAGGGGCATATCTTGTACCGCATAACTTACGGTGTAACTGCCCAGGTCGAAGAAAGTGCCGCTGGCATCATCAAACCCGCTGCCGATCACTTCGCCAGTTTCATCTTGTATGCGGTAAATGACCGTTAGGTTGTCCCCGCAATTATCGGTCACGCCGGCAGGAGCAATATTATCTACGATGGCTCCGGCATCACCCGGATCGTTATTAGTGATTACATCACCTGTACAGGTAATGGTTGGTGGGGTATGGTAGTCGTTGACCACTACCTTCACGTCGCAGCGGCTCGTATTGCCGGCATTATCTGCTGCCTCCCAGGTCATCACAGTGATGCCCACCGGAAAGAGGTCTCCGGAAGTCAGCCCGGTATCGTCAATCTGAGTGATCGAAGCCACCGCACAGTTGTCTTCTGCCAGCGGCAGGGAGAAATTGGCGTAGGCACTGCACCAGGTATCAGGTGCATCCACAATCACTGCCGGTTCGGGGCAGTTGACAAAGACGGGGCTGATGGTGTCCTGCAGGGTCAGTTCCACAGCGCAGGTATCGGTATTGCCTTCTATATCCACCACCGTGAGGACCACGTAAAGGGAATCGCCATGGTGAGTCCCAAACAGGGTATTAGGGCTCGGCACCTGATAAACGGTATCGATTGGCGCACAGTTGTCAATTGTTAGTTCGGCAGCCAGGTTGGGCACCTTGCCTGCACAGAAGTTCTCCTCCGCATAAATGATCCGGTCTTCAGGGCAGATAATCGTGGGGGCGGTCTCGTCTACCAGGTTCACCTCTGTGGTGCAGAAGGAGCTGTTGCCTGCCGCGTCAGTGGCCTGCATGTACACGGTTACCGGGCTGCTAATGAGGTCTCCGAGCCCAAGTTCGATCTCGTCCACGTAGTTCTGATTGTCGAGGCTGATGGCCAGCATGATGGTTCCGGAGCCAGTGGTACAGTTGTCGGTAGTCCCTGCATCAAGGCGGTCCGGCGTCAGGAGGTAATCACAGCTTGCGCCGACCGGCACGGTAATATCCTGACAAAGGATTTCCGGGTCTTCGAGGTCGTACACAATGATGGTCACATCGCAATCCGTAAAGTTGCCGGCGGCATCTTCTGCCCGGTAGGTCAGCACGGTGGTGCCGAGGGGGAAGAGGTCGCCCGGTGTCAGCCCGGTATCGTCAATCTGCGTAACGGTGGGCAGCACGCAGTTGTCATCGGCCACGGGCAGGGCGAAGTTGGCAAAGCCCTGGCAGAGGTCTTCCTGCGTTTCCACTTCCACCACCGGTTCGGGGCAGTTGGTAAAGTAAGGTGCGTCATCGTCGGAGACTGTGACTTCAAAGCTGCACTCATCAAAATTACCTACGGCATCCTCTACGTAATAGGATACAGTGGTAGTCCCCAACTGGAATTCATACTCACCGGTAAACTGGCTTGGAATAGGCTCCGTAATATCGGGGTTAAGCAGGGTGGTCAGGTCGAAGGGCCCTTCGATGGAGCCGTCCGGGTTCGTTATCGTGTAAGTGTACAGGATGACGTCACAGTTGTCTGTAGGCAGGACGTGGTCCCAGCTGTACTGGCTTTCGCAGTTCAGGGGCTCTGTGAAGAGGTCAGCCGCACCGGTGCACAGCAGCTCGGGGCCTTCCGTATCGTCGTCGTTATCGCAGGAGCCGGAGCGGAAGATTTCACACCCACGGGCGTCAACAACCGCGATGGACCAGGTAGGCTGTGTGTACACAATGTGCAGCTCGCCGAGGTCCTGCTCGAAGTCATTGATGTCAAAGCCACGTCCGGGATCGTAGATAAATTCGCCATCTTCGTCATCGATGATGCCATCGTTGTTGACGTCGATCTGCCCCCCATCGTACTGAATGGTGTAAGGCTCAAGGCCACCGGTAACGGTCCCAAGGTCTACGATGCGCTCGTTTTGCAGGATACACTCACACTCTGGCTCCGGCATGTCGAGCGGCTGACGGATCTCAAACGTTTCGTGTACAATTTGGAGGCAGTTCGCCAATGCAAAGTTGCCATTCTGAGGGATATCGAGGCCAGGCAGCGCCAGCGCATAAGATACGGTCACAAAGCCTGTACCTTCACCCAGCTCATAAATGCCATCCGCAGAAAGCACGCCCGGATCTACGGAAGGCGTACCGGCAGCCGGTGCGAAAGCAGTGATTCCGAATGCGCCTACCGCATCGCCAAAGAAGGAGCTGTTCTCCACCTGATCGTGGGTCAGCACGGAGCCATTGGGCAGTGTGATGGTCAGGTAGTTGCGGAAGTCCAGCTGTGAAGGGTTGTTGGCTTCAAAGCAGATCTCCGGCGCATCAAAGCTTAGCTGAACACCATCGAAGAAATCGCGGACGGTCACTTCGGCCAGGCAGTTGGAGCGGTTGCCAAATGCATCGGTCACACGCAGGTTGACATAATTGGCGCCCACTTGAGTACAGTCGAAGGACACAGATGGCCCAAAGACCTGATCTGCTTTTGCAATCAGGATTTCCGGGCTGGGATCACAGTTGTCAAAGCTGCCGGCATTGATGTAAGACTCGCCCGTGAAAGGGTCCATTGCGAAAACCGTCACATTGCCGGTATTGTCGAGCTGCACTTCCACATCCTGGCACTCCGCCACCGGGCGCTGCGCATCAAGGATTTCCACGAGGAAGCTGCAGGTTTGCATTTCATTCATATCCAGGATATCGCCATCGCCGTTGATGTCGACCATCATGGTGTAAGTCACGGTAGAAACGCCTACCGGGAACTCTTCCCCGCTTGCGTCATTGAACGTACCCTGATTGGCCTCGCTGTACAGGGTGTTGGTGGTTACGTCAATAAAGCCGGTACCGTCCGGATAGTCGATAGCGTAGTTGATGACGCTCGCGCAGCCCACGCCTTTTACCGGAGCAAGACCAGTGATGATGGCGGAGCACTGATCCACATCGTTTTTGAGCACAAGGTCAGGTGGGCATTCCAGCACGGGATCGCCGGGCTCTACCACTACCGGGAAGGTGCAGGTGGATTCCACGCCAGCGCAGGAGTAAGCCGTGTAGGTGACGTCATAGGTGCCGGCAGGCAGTTCAGAACCGGGCAGCGGACCTGCAGTCTGATAAATGCCCGGCCCGTTGGGGACGATAGGCGTAGGTGCAGTGCCGTTGAAGAAGGTCAGATCTACCCCGTTGGTCACCCCAATGAAGGGCAGGACCTCACCGTTGCAACCATCGTATACCTGAGGGATAGACCAGTTGGCTTCGGTAGTACAGGCCAGGTCTTCGGTGAAAACGTAGCCGCTCTCGTTGCAGCTGGCAAAAGTAGGCGGCGTGGTGTTGATGACCTGAATTTCACGAGTCTCCTCGTCGCTAAACAGCAGGTTGACCCCACACTGAGCGGTAGTCAGTGCTTGCTCAATAATGGGCCCTACCACTGGGATAAACCCGATAGGCAACAGATCAATGAGGTTGATGTCATCGGCGTGTACGACTCCACAGGCGGATTCAGGGAACAAGGGAAAGCCCACCACGTTACGAACGGTTATCGTCCCGCTTTTGGTCGTAACGTTGTTCGGGATCGTCACCTGCCCATTATCGGGAAAAACATACTCTTCAGCCAAATAGTCAAACGCGCCATCGCCATCCGTATCGGCAACAACGATACCGCCTCCGCCGGCCTCAGGGCCGCCAATAATACTGCCCAGCAGCCCAAATACAAACTGCCCGATCGTTTGATCACAAGCCTCTTCAAAGGGCCCAAGGGGCAGCGGGTCAATACAAGGCTCCGCAAAGCCTACATCAATGCAGAACTCATAGGTGATCACATCACAAACCACTTCAGCTGCATCATTGATACTTCCCAGCGTGGGGCCTCCGGTTACGGCGTCTCCAAGCAAGCCTGGCAGGCTACCCTGCCATTCTACCTCAACGGATTCGTCCGAACACTGAATCACACCGTTGACAGGGTCGACCTCCGCCCCAAGCAGAGGGGGTGTTTCAAGAGAAATCAAAGAACACCCAATCAGCAGCCCTGGCTGTGTATTGATCACACAGGGGTCATGAAGGCTCTCATCGGGCGGGCATTGAGAGCTGAACGGCGCGTTGGCACCACAGTCCAGCCCATCATTATATACGGTGAAGATTTCGCAATCGGTGGCATCGCAGGTTGAATTAGACTCTTCCAGGCAGATTTCATACGTGATGGAGCCTGCGCCTATAGGAGCCGCCAGTGTATTGCTGCCCAGGTTGCCGGCCATCACGGTCGTGCCGTTGTCGATCGTCACCATAGGGTTGGGCCCAAAGCTGTTGCGGGCAACGGTGACGTTGAAAGTTGAATTCGACGTGCAAAGCGGGGAAGATGGGCCAAGGAGAACCACGTCAGGGTCTGGCCCAATCGTGATGTTCAAGGTCGCCTCATCCTGATAGGGCGCTCCTGCACAGCCATTTTCGTTGGGCGCTAAATAGCGGATATTGAATGTACCGCCACCAGATGGCACCGTCATTTCCTGCCCGTCGATAGTTGCGCTTGGCCCGCTCACGATGGAGAATGTCCCCCCACCGGTAATCGCTCCATCAAACAAAATACCGAGGTCAACTGTGCCGCCTGCTGACACACAGTTTACATCCGCATTCTTCAGCGCAGCCCGGGGAGCAGGGAAGATTTCAAAGTTTTGAGACTCCGAAAAGAAGCAATCCCCATAACTGACCCGGTAGTTGGCTGAGTAAGCACCGGGGTTGGCATCCGAAACATCAAAGGCACCGGTTGTCGTATTGAATGCTCCACTGCCCGGGTTGGGCGTAATGGAATACCCTACTGAGATACCCAGAAAGGAAGCGACAACCGGATCGACCGCCGGCGTGGCAGAGACCGTAAAATCCGCCCCGTCCTGACAGCGGTCGCTGATGGGCGCTACGGACAGGTCCAAATCGTACTCAAAACGTGCCTCGTCAATCCGTGCGTTAAAGGCATCACCGGTCACCCATCCACCCTCAAAATTGAGGAATTGAATATCAATATCCCCATCATTGAGGTCAGAGGTTACGTTGCCGGCGCTCACCGTATAATCAATGCAGCGCGGAGAACCGGAGGACGTCGACACCCCAAAGGCGCCCTGATTGGCGAAGGTCTGACCAGAAATACGGACATCCCAGCGCTCGTCAGCGTCATTCATATCGCCGTAAAAGCACAGGGTAATCTCCATGTCGTCCGTAGCGCTGAAGCTGGACGCCAACAGTCCGGGCGTCACCCCGAAGCTTGTGGTGTAGCTTACCGCCGGGTCCATAGGGCCTGGAGTTGTATACGTCTCTGACTGATAGGAGCCAGCGCCACGGGTGTAAGTGCACTGCGCGTTCAATACAGGCCATGCCGCTCCAAGCAGCAGGGATAACAGCAGAAGCCTGCGCAGGCACAGCCGTGCATAGGAAGAGCGTAAATGTAGAGTTTGCTTCATCACATTCATGAGTATGATTTGTAAAAAGGTGTCAATACGAACCCGCCCCTGACTGTATGATTACCTGTCAGGATGAGCCAATCGGTTACTGGAATATTGGGTTGTTGAATGGTCAAGCCGTCCTGGCCACCGCCTGATTATTTGGTGCAATGAATCGGTCGTCTGGTGTTTAGGTCAGTGGTTGTGGACTACTTGATTTTTTTGTGGGAACCTTGGGCTGTGCATATAATTCGGAAAACTCAAAATTACGTGCCATGGCTTGTTTGAAGCGCTTTGGGAGCTTTGAAAAATGAGACATATTGCCTCGTTTATGCCGGAAAAAAGGGACATCGCTGCTATTTCAGGTTCAACGGTTCTCCTGAATGGCCACCGAAGGGGAGATGCCAAATTCAGCTTTGAATAGCGTAGAAAAGTACCCGGCGTCAGAAAAGCCCACTTTCATAGCGACTTCTTTTACTGTGTCGTATTGCCCCTCCTGAATTATGGCATAGCTCTGTTGCATCTGCAACTGCCGGATAAAGGCACTCGTACTCAGCCCCGTTACTTTTTTGACCTTCCGCAGCAATTGACGGCGGCTGACGCCCATTTCCTGAGCGAGCAGCTCGGTGCTAAGCTGAGGATGGCCAAGACGGGCGACGACGACTTCCTCCAGTTGGGCACGCCAGGCGTCCGATTCGTCCGAAGCTTCTGGCTTCTGTTCGGGCAGCGGCGGCGGTTTTGGTGCAACTGTTTCATCAGGCATTTCGGTATCTAAGCTACTTATCTCCTGTTCTAATGTTTCCAGAGCCTGCTGTACTTTTTCCAGGGCGGCGGCTTTACTATTCTTTTTTGCAGACGGGTCTGTAAGCGGCTTGAGCGTTTCGGCCAGCAGGAAGCGGTTATCCGCTGCGGGCGTTGAGCGATTGGCTGGAGCAGCCTCTGTGCCGGATGGATGGGAATCAAAGGGCAGCGGTTTGCCCGGTTTGACTTTGGCAGGGCGGTACTGCAGCGCACTGATTTTGGCGTTCAACTCTTCCCAATGCGCGCTTAATTTACCCCTGAAGCGCCAAAACAACAGCAATACGAACAGGATGAGTGCCGTATTAATGAGCAAAGCAATCGAAATAATAGTGATGATGATCCCAGAGTCACTCAGGTGGTCCATTCTTCGGTATTTTACCCGGCCTGCATTACAGCCGATCCTCTGCCCTGCGCACAACGGGCAGAAGATGATGAAAGGGAACCTTTGGGGAACGAACACTCAGACGAGAAGTGCTAATGGTGTTTATCGTCAAAGCGGTGCTCGCACCACAAATGTAACAAAGAGCGCACACAGAAAAAAGTGCCCTTTGGTCTTAAAAAAACCTTTGTTGATAGAAAAGCGGAATTACAGACTTGAACTTTAACACTTAATCCTTCATCTTCGCAGTAAAGAGATGCAACCAAATACAATTGGCATGCGTCTTTTCTTTACCCGACTGAAATAGAATTGTAAGCGAAGCTTTTGCTTTGCGCTATCTGCACATCATCATTTGCCATTGCTCCCGGGCGGTGTGCGTTCTTTTGATTATCTCCTGCTATTTCAAATCTGGTAATTCATGCCCTGTGGTGTTCCACAGCGCAAGCAAGCGTAACTCAGGCTTAGGACAAGCCTGTTGAAGAATAGAGTTTTTTTCATACTAATCCAAGTTACGTTGCTGTGCTCGTTTTGCACAGCAACCTTTGGGTTGCCGAAAAAAACGAAGAACGTTTTTTCATACTAATCCAAGTTTCTGAGGGCAGCCACCACGGTTGCCCTCTTTTTTTGCCCAAAACGAAGAGGCTGTGATGAAGTATTGCTCATCACAGCCTCTGCCGTATTTTAGACTGTGTTGATTACCAGGCGGGGATCAGGTTCAATCCAAAAGTACCCTTTGTTTCCCGCTGTAGCGGAATGGCATAGTAAGGCTCAAGCACCAAAGCACCGAACAGGTTTACCCGCATAGAGGCGCCCACGCTCATCAGCGGTTGCGCACCAAACCGGTCTACGATAGGTTCTCCGGTGGGCCCGATCAGGGGGTTGCCTTCGTTGTCTGTCCGGTAAGTCGGCCCGCTGAGCTGCTCAAAATCGTACCAGGCCACTGCGGCATCCGCAAAGAGCGTCAGCTCCGAAAAGAGCAGGCCGGATTTGATTAGCGCCAGGCGCTTCGGCCCGGTGAAAGGGATACGCACCTCAAAATTGGCCACCGCCAGCTTACTACCAAAGAGTTCATCGATGGAACGGCCGTTTTGGTTCAGGATGGTACTTGCATCGCGTGTGCTGTAGCCCCGGATAAACCAGCTGCTACCTGCGTAATAAGGAAAAAGCTCATTCGCGCCCTGCCCGTACCGGCCAATGTGCATCGCCCGCATGGCCAGCCCAAACCAGTTGAAGTACTTGTACTTCCGGTAGTCAGCCGTAGCCTGGAAGTAATTAAACTCCCCAAAGAACCGGTCTATACCAAACCGGAAACGCTGCCCGTTAAGCGGACCGACCAGCCCACCCTGAGCGTTGTCGCCAACCAGCGCCACACCGGTATTCCAAAGATTGAAGCCCTCGGGGCTGTCCAGCTTCTCCCGTTCCTGCCCCAGCTGACGGCCCACGAATGTGCCGTCCGTCTCATAAAAGTTGACGTACTGATCGAGGCGGGAACTGTACCGGGCAAAAGAAGCCGAGCCTTCAGCCCGCAGGGTGGTGGAAAACGGGTAGGCTGCAAATACCGTGGCTTTGTCCTCAAAAATCCGGCGTACAAAGAAGGTGTCTGCCAGTACCGGAATGGTCAGGTCTTCATCGATCGGCAGGCGGTCAATGCCCCGGCCGCCAAAGGCGAAACTCCGGAATGGCATGTGGGATATGGAAGCGCCCCAGTTGAACTGACTTTTCCGGTTGATGTAAGCCAGGGCACCACCAAAGTCAGTAATCTCACCGTTGAGCGCCAGGCTGGTGAACAATTGATTATCGCCCAGGATGTCACTGAACAACATATCTACGCCGCCCGCCAGGCCGGTCTGTGCGCCAAAGGTATTGCTTGTGCCTACGCCCACGCCGGCACTACCACCCACGTAATCGAGCTGAAATTTGGGCTTGTAGGGCACCGTGGCCAATGCGGAGTCTGCCAGCTCTGCCTTTGGAGGGAGTTTGTGCAGGATACGGTCCACCTTGCTCTGCACCATTTTATTGAAACGCGGCAGCTGTGCAGCTTCAAAGTTCACTTCTGAAGGGTCTACCTCCTTATCCAGGAAATCAATCGGGCGGGCCCGGTAGATGCGGTAGCCATTCTGGGAGAAGTAAGTGTACAGCACCCGGTTTCGGCGTTTTGCGATACTGATGGCTGGTGCATAGTGCGTGATACCGCTCACACCGGTGATCAGGTCAGTAAGTTGGAAGACCTTTTGACTCCAGGGCTCATAGCGATAGATATTTCGGAAGCCATCACGGTTGGACAAGAAAATAATGTTACCCGTAGTGTCGAAAACCGGATTAAGGTTGTCGGCACCGGGGAAAACATCAATATCTGTAGCACGCATGCTTGCCATATCATAAGTGGCGAGGTTGAACGCCCATCTGCCATTGGTACGCCCCCGCTCCCTGGCAAGCCGGTCTGTGGAGAATGCAATGATATTCCCATTTTCCGACCATTTGGGGTGCATTTCCGAGTAGGCATCATCGGTGAGTTGCTCTACTTCGCCGGTGCGGGCATCAATGAGGTAGAGATCGGTCTCACCATGATCCAGTCCGGTCACGACAAATTGTTTACCATCGGGCGACCAGTCCGGGTTACTAAAAGCCTCCAGTCCCTGGGGGCGTAACTCCCGAATCGTTTCACCACTTTCCACATCTTTGATTACCAGCATGTTGCGCCCTTTACTGAACGCTACGAAGGCAAATTCCCGGCTGTTGGCCGACCAGGTACCAGAGCTTTCGATGTAGTTGAAGTCATCAATATGCCCGGCGCGGGTGCTGCTCGCCACCTTGCGGATAACCTCACCGGTACGGGCATCGGCCAGGAAAAGGTCGATGGAAAAGAGGTCTTTCTCAG
This sequence comes from bacterium, assembly GCA_024742755.1. Taxonomy (GTDB): domain Bacteria; phylum Bacteroidota; class Bacteroidia; order Chitinophagales; family Saprospiraceae; genus Phaeodactylibacter. The sequence goes on from JANSXW010000037.1 coordinate 31,531, forward strand.
ACAGGAAGATGACGTATCGCCCGTTGGGGCTGATTTCCGGGGCGACATTCATGCGCCCACCGTTTTCGGTGCCGATAAGCTCCCGCCCTACGAGGCGGTCAGTCGTCGCCGTGGTATCAAAAGCCGCTCCAAAATGGCGCTTAAAGCCATCTACCCAGAGCTTGGACAAATCATCTTTGGTCATGCCCAGCACCCGTTTGGAGGCCTCCTCGAAACCATACTTCGCCACCCCTGTAAAGAAAGGCTCAATGATTTCGTCTCCCTTCAGCCCGGTAAGAAAGGCCCAGAAGACCTGACCGTACCGGTAGGGGAAGTATTTGGGATTACTGAGGTCATCAAGCGTGGGGATATCATCATTGAGCACAGCATCACGCATCCACATGGCAGTGTGCGCATCAATACTGCCGATAGACAGGTACTCGGCCATGCCCTCCACCATCCAAAGCGGGAGGTTGCTCAGGCTTTGCAGGTTGGTGGAATCCCCGTTGAGGATCATATTGTACTGAAAGGCGTGGACCAACTCGTGCCCCAGCACGTGGTGGGTCTGCTGATGCGACATGGCAAAAGGCATGATGACCCGGTTTTTCAGGGCCTCGGTCACACCACCGGTCCCTACGCCCACGTTGCCTGAAATGGCATTGGTCTGCTGAAAGTCCGCGTGGTCATTGTAAAAAATGAGCGGATTGCGCTGCGCGATCGTATCCCGCAGTACATGCTGATGCGTGCGGTACCATTGCTCTGCCTCCTCCGTGATTTCACGGAGGCGTTCCGGGTTTTCAAGGTAATGGTAGATTTCGAAATGGGGGCTTTGGTAGACCTCAAAGTCGAAGGTCTCGTATTTCGCTTTATTGCGGCCGAAGTACTGTGCAGACAAAGTCTGAGTACCCAATACCGCAGCAAGCAGCAAGATCAGATGTTGTATTTTCATAGCTTTCCTGTTTGGATCTGAAGCAAATAAGTCAACGCCTTACTCCACTGGAGTTCAGCCGTTTAACACTCTTATTAACACTTGAAACGGCCGATAAGTGCACCGCTTCGGTTAAAGTCTTCTTAAACTGCGTTAAGCTGTTGTTAGCAACTAAAAAAGCGCTGACTGCAAGCAAGTGCAATCAGCGCTCTTCAGGGCTATGTACCGATGTGAGGGTTACTGTACGCTAATCCGTTGGAGGTGGTTGCCCAACTTTAGCCAGTACATTCCAGGTGCCAGGCCTTTGAGGTCCAGTTCGGCATGCCCTTGTCCGGCATTCAGTTGTTGCGCACGTACCAACTGCCCGTAAGTATTGACCATCAGCAGCTGAGCCTCTGCAGATAGCGGTCGCTCCAACTGCACCTGCAGCAGGCCCCTTGCCGGGTTGGGGTACGCCCGGAATGAGCTGGCCGCCGTACCTTCCACCACCTGCTGAGGCATAGGCACCTGAGCAGCACGCGCACGCTCCCACTCTGCATCCCAGGTATCCAGGGTTTCCTGAGTTAAGGAGGGGGCCTCTGATTGGTGCTCATTTGCCGGTTCTTCGCCGATAAAGCGCAGATTGCTCAATACGCCCTCAGCTGTGACCTGATCATTGGCAGAAAATAAAGCCATTCCTATTTCCACACACTCGGGCAGGTCCAGCTCTACGGCATGAATGGGCGCGAAAGGATTGCTGCCAAAGCGCAATGCCCCCCTTACAACGTTGTGGTTAGGACTGCGCCAGAGCCGCATCAGCACCCGTTCGCTATCCTCAGGGAAGCCACCGTAGAAGAGTACGTTACGGTCCCCTTCGAAGACAAAACGCTCCTGCCAGCGGAAAATACTGGTCAGGTTGGCCGTGAAAGAGGCATAGATATCAGAGGGGTCATTGCTGGCCCGAATCATGAGGCCCAGGTTGCTGCTCGGCTCCACCGTATTCAACTCTACCTGCAAACCGGTACGGCCACACAGCGTACGGGTAATGTACGCGTAGTTATCCTCGGTCAGGTCAGGCTGATTGAAAGCGGTAGTGGTGATGGTAAACTCGCCACGCTCCGGATTATTGGAGGTGCAGGGGTTGTAGGCGAAGGTGCTGCCACCCGGCGTGTACCCTACATTCAGCCCCGTCCAGCCAGGCAGCAAGGTGTCCCCTATGGCCACTGTCACGCCGGCATCACAACTGTCTGCATATCCTAATCCATCTGTCGCTACCAGACGGACAGATTGTGGCACTTCCACATCATCACAGTAGAACGTAGCCTGACCCGAGGTTGTCAGCGTGATGGCCTCATACCCCGGCGTGCTGCCCCCGTCAATATCAGAAGGATAAACAGTCCCTTCGCCCAGCGGGCCCAGGATCAGGCCGAAATCCTGGCACACGGCTTCCGGGACCGGGTGGCAGGTGTAGGTCAGTTCGTAATTACCAGTGGCGCCATCTGCGCCATCTACGTAGATGTAGTAGGTAAGGCCAGGCTGCGTAATGCCGTGCAGGAAAGAGGTATTGCCTGTACCGCCGTTGTCATCTGACAACACACAGGTGAAATTGCCTTCGCAACCGTCCGGGCTGATGTATACAGAAATGCGGGTATCGAAATCTGTATCGGGGTTGTCAGTCGACAGCACACCAATCTCCCCGTTGCCCTGAATGGTATACCATGCCCCCTGTCCAATCTCTTCAAAGCAAGTTGGCGGGCTGTCTACGATCGTCAGCAGGTCATTGGAAGCATTCACCGTTGTTCCGCAGGGGAGTTCGGTTGCCCGCTGGCAGATGTCGTTGCGCATAGGGGGGATGAACCCCAGTGACCAAGCGATAACAGCACCTTTGTCGGTACGCACATCATCGCAAATTTCCAGCTTCCAGGTGCCGTTCACGGGCTCTCCGTCAAAAGCGGCAGCGATGGACCCGCCTTCCGCCTGGAATTTGCCCTCAAAGGGCGACATGCCGCTGGTGATGGGCAGCTCGCCATCCTGAAAACGGGTATTGTAGTAATTGGCCCCGAAGCCGTTGTCGGTCGTCAGTTCCAGCGAAGTGCCGGAAGGGGAAGTCAGGTAAATATCAAGGTCGCCGGACCAGGTATGATCAATATTGATCTGGACGTAATACAGTTCATGCTCATCGCCGATTTCGCCCGTTAGGGTAACATCAGCGGTGAAGGGCGTGAGGTCCGGGCATTCGTCATCCGGAATATCACCGGTAGTGCCCTGAAAAATCTGAGCTTGCGCGAGGGCTCCGGTAAGGAGCAGGGCCAAAGCCAGTCCGGACCGCAGCTGTAACGGGAAAAAGAAGAGGTTGCGTACAAAACCGTTCATAAGATTAATGATTTGGTGCTGACCGTACACATCAGCACGGCAGCATCTTGTCAATAAACATCAAGGTATCTGACACCGGCCAGCGACCTGATAAATTCCAATCTTAAGTTTGTGATTTGTACGAGTACGTTTCCTGAGACAGGAATCCGTCCTCTGTGATTTGTGCGGTAAAGATAAGGTTATTTTGGGGAATTTCAGGGTTTTGTTTTTGGAATGTCCTTAGAAAACCCAAGCCATGCAAGCTCCAAACCTGGCAGCAGCCTACCCTCCCAACTGCTCCAGCACCTCCTCAAAGGTCCGGCGGAAGTCTTGCTGCCAGATGGCGACTACTTCTTCTAAACGGGCTTTGGCGCGGGCTACGGCTTCCAAATCGCCGCCTTCTTCCGAAACCAGCAGCAGGAAGTACTCCACCAGGGCTTCTGTTACCGGGCGTTGCGACAGGTGCCAGCGGGTTGCTTCGTTCTGTTCTGAATCATAAAGCAAAATGAACAAATCTTCCAGCGCAAAGCGCATTAAAATATGGTAGTGCCCGTACTCTGATGCCTGTACTTTCACCATAAAACGCCAATCCCGGCGGGCAGCTTCCAAAAGCGCCTGCAGCAGCATCCGTACCACCCGGTAAGATAAAGGCTGACGGGGCGGCACCGCTTCCAGGGCACGGAACAATGCCTCCAGAATATCGTAAATTAAAGGCTCCTGCCCTACCCATTGGGGATGGTCCAGTACGGCCTCGTAGATGACCTCCAGTATGTCCAGAATCTGCTCCCGGCTCAGGCGGGGCTTCCAGCGGCCGGAACGGGGCGGCTCTGCGATCGCCTTCAGGGTTTGCTCCAGCGCGATGACGAGCAGGTTGACCGGCTCTTCTTCCTCCATATCCAGTACCAGGTGGAGATGGCGGGCGGTGCTTTCAATGGTTAGCCGCAGCAACTCCGGCAACAGGGCAGGCTGTCCGATCCCACTGTCGACCAGGGCACCGGCAACGTCAGAGACCAGCAGTTGCAAGACCCGGTCGCGCCCAACAAGTTCGGGATACTGGTCAAGGGCCAAAAGCGCGGACTCCACCAGCTGTTCGGCTTGTACCTCATCAAACCCTTCGCTGAAATTGATACCGTTCTGGCCAAACAAGACCAGATCAATCAAAATGAGGCCGCGTTCGTTTGGATAGCGCAGCAGCAGCCCATCCATTATATAGGACAAAAATTCTTCCAAAAGATGCAGGCGGTGGGCAGGCGTATCGTCTTCGGTGGGAAAGATAAAACTGAACACCATCCGCAGCGCATGCTCCAGAATGCTGCGCTCCAGGCTGTCGGTTGCGAAACGCACCTCAGCCAGCACCCTTGGGCTCCGGACCGCCGCATACAGGCTGCTTTGAATGACCAGCTCCAGTGTCCCGGTAGACAACCGGCTGCCCGTGGGCACGGTTTCCAGCACATCAAATACCGTGTCCAGCACCGTTCTCAGTACCGTATCTTCTTCCGTTGCTCCGGTTATCCAGTCCGGATAGCGCACGACTTCTTCCAGCAGCAACTCCAGAATATAGAGGCCTTGTTCCGGGCTCAGCCCCGGCCGCCAGCGCCCTTCCCGGTCTTCCCGGCGGGTCAGTGCAGCCAGTATTTCCCGGGTAGCCAGAACCAACAGGTGGCGGGGTGTTCCGGTATCGGCATCAATGAGGACATGGGCATGCTCGCCCGTTTTTTCCAAAACCAGCCGCAGCAGAAACGGCAACAACCCCGGCTGCCGCAAACCAGCACTGTCCACCGCGCGGGCCAGGCTGCGGACCAAATGCTGCATCCCTTCGTTTTGGGTGACCAGCTCGGGGTAGTTGGCGAAAGCCAAAAGGGCTGCATCGATCAGGTCATCGGCAAGGTCGGCGTTGAAGCCCTGGGCGTAGACTATACCACTCTCAAATAAGACCAGCTCGGTAAGGACCAGCCCGGCGCGGTTGGGATGCTCTGCGATGATGGTCTCGAGTACGTATTCCAACAGCTCTTCAAGTAGCTCCAGGCGGCTGAGCTTTGGGGTTTTCTTATCATAAACAACGATAAAAATGAGCTGCAGCGCCTGCTCAAGGATGATGGTTTCCCGCTCGTCCGTACTCCAGGGCAGGGTATCGAGGACGGATTCGCTCGTCAGGGCGGTGCGCAGGCTGAGGCGAATGATGTAGTGCAGGACTTCCGGAGACAAGCGTTCGCCTTCCGGCAAATGCCGCAGTGCTCCAAAGGCCACATCCACCACTTCTGCCAGCACAGGGCGCCCCCTTACCTCTTCATTGATCCAGGCAGGGTTTGCCACTACTTCGGATAGCAGGAATTCAAGAAGGTCCCGCCAGTCTGAATGGGAAAAGGAGGCTTCCCAACCGTTTCGTTCCGCATTCCTGCTTATCACGGTAAGGATTTGCCGCAGCGCGCTGACCAACAGATGCCCGGCTGTACCTTCGGTGGCAGGCCAGAGTACCGGCAAATGCCTGGCGGACTGCTCCAGTATAATGCGCAGGATTTCCGGCAAAAGACCGGGCTGATTCAGGCTCGTTTCCTGCAAAGCCAGGGCCGTTTGAGCGATCAGGTCTTCGAGGTTGCGCTCTCCGCTGATCAGACTGGGATGGGCAGCGACCACCTCAAGGGTTACCTGCACCAGCTCATCCAGCGTTTTAACACTTATGGTTTCCCGCAGGCTCACCCGGCCCGCATCGTCATCAAGGATAGCCCGCAGCAGCACGCCTGTGCTCCGCTCAATAATCCGGCTGCTTGGGTAGTTGGTATTGAACAGCAATTCAGGATTGGCAGCCACGAATTCACCTGCATGACGGATACTGCTGCGCAACATTAGCTGCCCCCAGTTGATGAGCGTTTCCTGATCTTCAAAGCTCAGTTCGACCGAACGCTGGTAGAGGTCTTCCGCGATATGCCGGGTAGTGGTGCGAATGAAAAGCTGCACCTTCTCATCCTCACTGACCTCCGGTGCCAGCTCGCCGACCGTTTCCGCAGCAGCGGCAAAAAGCCGGGGCAGGAGCATGGCATTGAACTGCTCGTACAAAGGCTGCCCCTCTGCAAATTGGATGTCGTCAAAAGCACTAAGGAAGTGTCGGAGTATGCGCCCTTTGGAAGCGTGCTGATTCAGTGCGCCGGGCACATCCAGAAAATAGTCGATCCCGATTTCCACCAGGCTACCGACCACAAGCTTGAGCGCACTGTCGCGCTCCAGGTAGCCCTCCTGCCACTGCCGGACCCGGAAAAGATTCCACAGGTCCTGCGACTGCAATTCCAGCACCTTGCCCTCGCCCACCTGTTTGAAGCCCAGGTAGTACTGCCGGTAGCGCTTCAGGTCTTCTTCCGGTAGCTGCAAATCCTGCATGGCCCTCCGGTGCAGGATTTTGAGGTCATCAAAATTGTCCAGGAGCTCCGGCGACCATTCGAAATAGGCGATTATGGTAGCCAGGTCGATATTCGTATCAAAATCGGGCAGCGGAAGGACCAGGATGCGCCCCTGCAGGCTTTGCGCGTAAGCCCGCTGTACATTCCGGCTGAGCTTGATGGCCGAATGAATCGCAAACAGAACGGCCTCAGCGGCCAGGGTGGGTGTGGAAATGGGCATTTGGGGTTGTTTTTTCGGTAATAATTAGTAATTGCAACATGGATTAGATGCCTAAGTATTCAGAGCGGGTGAGTCCAAAGAGCATGGTATCAATCAGCTCGCCGCTGAGTTTTCGGAAATCGCCCCGAAGGTCTCCCTCCCGGCGAAAGCCGCACTTTCTCGCCAGCCGCTGGCTCGCCACATTTTCCATGGCTGTACGCAACAGTAGTTTTTCCAGTACTAGTTGTTTGAAAGCAAACTGCTGCACAATCCGCAGCGCCTCGGTCATCAGCCCCTGCCCCATGTATTCCCGGTCAATGAAATAACCGACTTCTCCCTTTGGCGTTTCCCAATCAATGTGGAACAGGCGGACCAGCCCAATCAGTTCGGTGGTTTGGTTGTGCCAAATGCCAAAGCAATAGCCTTTCTGCAGGTGCCAGTCCGCCAGCCTTCGGCGGACGAAAAACTCCGCATGCTCAGGGTCGCTGATTTCTTTGAGCGTCCTTGGGAAGGCATCGTACAGCAAGCTGTAATTGTCCTCCACCAGTTCATAAAGCATAGCCCCATCCCCTTCGCGAAAGCGGCGGACGAGGACATGCTGGCTCAAAAGGGCGGTATCAATCTGGAGCAAACGCGCCTGCATAGTGCTGTTTTCCCGAAAGGTACAGCTTTTCAGGCAATGCTCCGGCGGGTCGCGGGCCAAAATTCGCAGGAATAGCCCCCTCGCATTTATTAACTTAGCGACGATTGTTTGAACATCAAAAATGGAATACTCGTATGAAAAAACTGTTATTTATCTTGTCCTGCCTGCTACTGACCTCCGGGCTATGGGCACAGGAGCCGGTCAATGAAGAACTTGTAGCGGCGATCCGCAAGCACGGGCTCGACCAAAGCCAGGCTATGAAGACTGCCCAGCTGATGATGGATGTCTACGGCCCACGCCTGACAGGCTCTCCTATGCTGGAAAAAGCCACCGAATGGGCCATTGGCCAGCTCAAAGAATGGGGCATGGAAAATGTCCATACCGAAGAATGGGGCCCCTTTGGCCGCAGCTGGGAACTGCAACACTTTGAGATGCATGCCCACACCCCCACCTACTGGTCCGTCATTGGCGTGCCCAAAGCCTGGTCGCCTTCTGTCAAAGCCGAGGAAGCCGAAGTCATCTACCTGGAAGCCAATACCAAAGAAGAGCTTGATGCCTACAAAGGCAAGCTGAAAGGGAAAATTGTACTGGTGGACACGCTGCGCTCTATTGAGGAGTGGTTTGATCCGCCCGCCCGTCGCTACGAAAGCGACGACCTGCTCGACATGGCCAATGCCGATATGCCCACCCCGCGCCCACGCCGGAACTACAACACTACCGGCGGCTTTTCCTTCAACAAATACCTGTGGGAAACCCTGGCAGAGGAAGACCCGATCGCTGTGCTTGACCGCAGCTACAAAGGCGACCTGGGCACGGTGTTCGTATCGGGTGCGCGCACGGGCGAGTGGGGCAGTTACCGGGAGGAAGGCACCAAGGTCGTCCCCCAGATCACACTGGCGGTGGAGCACTACAACCGCATTTTCCGCCTGCTGCAGCAAGGCATTCCTGTGAAGCTCAGCCTCGACCTGAAGGCTCGCTACTACAACCCGGACGAGGGCATGGAGCGCAATATCATTGCCGAGATCCCCGGCACGGACCTCAAGGACGAAGTGGTTATTTTTGGTGCCCACTTTGACAGCTGGCATGCGGCTACCGGCGCTACGGATAACGGCGCAGGCTCCACAGTCATGATGGAAGCCGCGCGCATCCTTCAGGAAGTCATCAAAGAAACCGGCATTAAGCCACGCCGCACGCTGCGCCTGGCGCTATGGACCGGCGAAGAGCAGGGACTGTACGGCAGCCGCGGCTATGTGGGCGAGCATTATGCGGAATTTCCGGAAGGCACCTACAACCCGCAATCGATTAAGCCGGCTCAGGAGAAAGTGTCAGCCTACTACAACCTCGACAACGGCACCGGCAAAATCCGGGGCGTTTACCTGCAGGGCAATCAGGCCGTGGGCCCCATCTTCCGTGCCTGGCTGGAGCCTTTCAAAGACCTTGAGGCCGGTACGCTCACGCTATCCAATACCGGTGGCACCGATCACCTGGCATTTGATGCGGTAGGCATTCCGGGTTTCCAGTTTATTCAGGACCCCATGGCTTACTTCACCCGCACCCACCACAGCAACATGGACAACCTGGACCACCTGGTGGAGGACGACCTCAAGCAAGCCGCTACCATTATTGCCTCCTTTGTGATGCATACGGCCATGCGCGATGAGCTGCTGCCCCGCAAGCCCCTGGACCTCGGGGAGGAAAAAAGCGAAGAATAAGAGCAGCTCAACCCGTTATCCTACTCAGCTAATAGGTATTTAAACGGAATAATAGTGACTTTTCCCACGGTAACTTTATCTTTAGGGAAAGGTCACTATTTTATTTAGTGAGCTACATTACTGAAGCCTCGCCGGGTTACGGCTAACTTGCCTGCCTGGCAACACCCCTGCTGAAAGCCAATTTCATTCACCAATACTATTGACATGCTGCAACGGAAATTTGACGAAATTGTTAAAGCTGTTTTCCCAAACGCTATTGATGCCAAAGACACTTCTGTCCGCTACATGGGCCGGATGCAAGACGAGTATGGCCTGGATGTATCCAAAGTGCTCATGGCCACTTCGCTTTGTTCGGATGACATCAACGTGCCCTCCACCACCTTCTTCAACGTCCTGTTCGGCCCATTCATCATGGGCGGCCTGGGCGGCATTCCTTTTGCCGGGCAAACCGGCATGACCGCCTTCGCCCACCATATTCCCGATGAGGGCTCTGCCTTCATTTTCTACGGGCCGCATATTGGTGTAACCCTGGAGGGCGAAACCGGCAAAATGTACCGGCCACGTCAGGACCATCCTGGTAATTCCTGTGGTGCGCTCATGCTGGCCCTGGACCGCTTCCGGAAGGACGACAACTACAGCCCGCAGGTGCACGACGATGACTATCAGCAAATGACGCTGGAGAAAAGCCTGCTGCCCTACCGGGAAGAAATACTGGCGGCTGACAATCAGGAAGTGGCTATTACCGAAGCTACCTATAAGATTATTGATCAGAAGATCCATCAGTACATCAACGACACCAAAAAGGAGTTTCACGGCGATCACGTTGCGCTGCTGGGCGGTATCATCATCAATACCGACTACGGGCTCGATGACTATTTTGCGGTCCGGAATTTTGAGGTAATAAACCTGAAAGAACTATAGGCAAAAGCCGCAATGGTGTTGTTAATGGATTGAGGAGTACCCAAAACCAACAGCACTATGGCGAACAGTTTGCGCGACATCTTTCACAAGAAACTCATCCCGGTCACCTTTGAGCGGACGGTGGGCCTTTTTGGAGCGACCACGATTGGTGTGGGCGCGCTGATGGGTGCCGGTGTTTATGTGCTCATTGGCCTGGCAGCGGGCGTAGCAGGCCCTTCGGTCTGGATATCCTATATCCTGTGCGGAGGGCTTGCTTTTCTGACCACCCTGCTGTTTGCGGAAATGGCAAAGCTCGTCCCCATTTCGGGAGGCGGATATGCGTATGCCTATCAGTCGCTGGGGAGTCTGGGCGGCTTCGTAACCGGCTGGTTTCTTGCCCTCGGCAGCATTTTTGCCTGCGGGCTTTATGCCATTGGTTTTGCGGAATACTTCACCGCGCTCTTTGGCTATGAGGTGCCTGCGTTTGGCGTAAAAGCCACGGCAGGAGGATTGGTCCTCCTCTCTTCCTACCTCAACGCCAGGGGCACAGAAGGGGCTGACCGCATTCAAAACCTGCTGACCTGGGGCAACCTGGCGATCCTTATTGTTTTACTGCTGGGATCCGCACTGTTTCTGCAGCCGGAGCTGGCTGTTCCGACCTTCCAAACCGGCTACAGCGGCACCTTTAGCGCCATAGGCATCATCTACATTTCCTTTTTCGGCTATCAATTGATCGCCAATAATGCGGATGAAATCCGGGAGCCCACCGTGACCATCCCCAAGGCCATGAAGCTTTCCATGGGGATCGCTTTTGTCTTTTATCTTTTGGTGGCGGTCGTCAGCATCATGGTGGTGCCCTGGCAGGAGTTAGCGAAGAGCAGTGCCCCGCTGGCTGATGTGGCCACCGCTGTTTTCGGAGGCTTTGGGTGGCTGCTGATTTCACTGGGCGGCATCTTGGCTGCCGCAGGAGCGCTCAACAGCACCTTGCTCTCACAAGGCAGGCAGATTTACGCGATGGGGCGCGACCGGTTTGTACCGGACCTGCTGGGTAAGGTGCACGAGGGAGCAAAGACACCAAGGGCCGCAATTCTGGCCGGAGGCATCCTGATTCTTGTTTTTTTGTTGCTCTTCGACCTGGCGTTCATCGCCAAGGCGGCCAACTTCTGCCTGCTCGTTTCCCTCTTGCCGGTATCGCTGGCCTTGCGGCAAATTTACCGTACGCAACCGGAGCGGCGCCCCAAGGCCCTGTGGAAGCGCATCCTGCCGGAACTCACTTTCATCGCCAACCTGGGCCTGCTTTTTACGCTCGACTGGCTGTCCCTGTTCTTTGGGCTGCAGCTCACCCTGATTGGCGCTGGCGTGTACTTTTTCTACGCACGCAAGCGGGTCTTCCGGCAAGAGACGGGCTTTCAGCTAACACTGGCGGATGAAGGGCGGCGGATTCAACTGCGCAGTACCGAGCGCATCCTCATGCCGGTGGCCAACCCCAATACCCAGCAAAGTATTTTCGAGCTGTGCCATGCCTTGCTGGCTACCAAGGGCGGTGAAATCGTTGCCCTGCATGTGGTCAATACGCCTGAGCAGGTCGACTTCCGCACTGCTCTTTCCGAATCCGATCAGTCGCTGGAGCTACTGGAACGCACTGCGCTCTGGCCAACGGCAAAGGGCGTGAAAGTCAAACCCGTGATCCGCGCTTCCCATAAGCTGGGCATGGGCATTGTGCATGCTGCAGAAGAGGAAAACTGCGATATCACCGTCATGGGCTACGCAGGCAAGGCTGCCAAACCTGCTACGCTCAACCTACTGGAACAAGTACTCAATAAAGCGCCTACAGACTTCATTTTCTTCCGCCTGCAGGGGGGCGGCTCAGGCTTTCAGCCCAAGCGCATCGCGGTGTCCCTGGGCAGTCGCCTAAACCTCAACCTGATGGTGCGCCTGGCAGGAGCGCTTGCCACGCAGTTTGGCGGGACAGTCACCTTTCTCAATATTCTGCCCAAGGACTTTACCGCTGCACAGCAGACGGAATCTGGCAAGATTTTTATTGAAGCCATTCAGCGGCACTCCGCACGGGCACTGTACAACACGCAGGTCTTAGCTTCCGATAACCCCATTGATACACTGGTGGAAAAGTCGGGCGAATTTGACCTTCTGATCGTGGGCACTACCAAAGTGGGCTTCCTGCAGCGCATGGTAGTGGGCAATTTTACGACCCAACTGACCGAGCGGGCACATTGCAGCGTCGCGATAGTGCGGGTGAAGCCGATTGCAAGGCGGGTTTTGTAAGCAACAAGCCCGGTTTCATCAGACTGTACCAAACGATTTTTACAATCCGGCAAAAGACAATACATGCCAAAGATCAAAATTTGCTGCATCAGCAGCATTGAAGAAGCTCAACTCGCCATAAGGTACGGAGCGGATGCACTCGGGCTGGTAGGTCCTATGCCAAGCGGCCCGGGTACGCTAACGGACGATGCCATCGCCGAAATTGTACCCATCATACCGCCACCGGTTGCTAGTTTTCTGCTTACCAGCGAGACCAAAGCGGAAGCGATCATTGCTCACCACAAAAAGGTCCACACCAATACGCTGCAATTGGTTGATGCCCTTTCCGAAGGCACCTATGCGGATATCCGGGCGGCGCTCCCGGCGGTTAAGCTGGTTCAGGTCATCCACGTTATTGATGAGGGTTCTGTGGAGGAAGCTGTCCGGTTATCAGAATCGGTGGATGCCCTGTTACTCGACAGCGGCAACCCCCATCTCAAAATCAAGGAGCTGGGGGGCACCGGGCGTACGCACGACTGGTCGCTTAGCCGCCGGATTGTGGCGCAAGCCCAGGCCCCGGTTTTTCTTGCCGGTGGCCTGAACGCTCAAAATGTCCGGCAGGCCATAGAAGAAGTGCAGCCGTTTGGTATCGACTTGTGCAGCGGGGTGCGTACCGGTGGGCAGCTGGACGAGGCAAAACTGGCGGCTTTTATGCGATCCGTTGCCTGACGGGCCGCCCTATTTCTTTTCAAACGTCAGTTCGCCAGCCTTTTCCGCAACTACGATGGTGTCGCCAGCGACAAAAGTGCCCGCCAGCACATGCTTGGACAGCTCATTGACCACCTCTTTTTGGAGGACCCGCTTCATGGGGCGGGCACCAAACTGAGGGTCGTAGCCCATTTCCGCCAGCAGGTCTTCGGCAGCCGGTGTCAGTTCGATAGACATGCCCTGATCGCCGAGCATTTTTTTCACCTTTCGCAGCAGCAAGTGGAGAATCTGCTTGATTTCTTCCCGGGTCAGCGGCAGGAACATGATGCGCTCATCAATGCGGTTGAGAAATTCCGGGCGCAGTTCTTCTTCCAGCAGGTCAAAGACTTCGTCTTTGGTCGCTTGCAGCACTTCCGGCTGTTTGTCTTCCGGCAATTCGATCAGGTCCTCAAAGTTTTCCAGGATAACCTCGGCACCCATATTGGAGGTCATGATAATGAGGGTATTCCGGAAATTGGCTACCCGCCCCTTATTGTCGGTCAGGCGGCCATCATCGAGGACTTGCAGCAGGACGTTGAAGGTATCCGGGTGTGCTTTTTCGATCTCATCCAACAGTACGATGGAATAAGGGCGGCGGCGCACGGCTTCGGTCAGTTGCCCGCCTTCATCGTAGCCTACGTAGCCCGGAGGCGCGCCCACGAGGCGGGACACCGCATGCCGCTCCTGATACTCGCTCATATCGATCCGGGTAATGGCTTTTTCGTCATTGAACAAGACTTCTGCGAGGGCTTTGGCGAGTTCGGTTTTGCCCACGCCGGTTGGGCCTAGAAAGATAAAGGAACCGATAGGGCGGTCCACATCCTGTAATCCCGCCCGGCTGCGGCGCACCGCATCAGCCACGGCGCGTACGGCTTCGTCCTGCCCAATCAGGCGCTTATGCAACTCGTCCTCGAGGCGCAGGAGCTTGTCCTTTTCGCTTTGCAGCATCTTGGTCACCGGAATGCCTGTCCAGCGGGAGACGATCTCGGCAATATCGTCGCCGGAAACCTCATCGTTGGTGAAGCGCTTTTCTTCGGAAAGCTCCCCGAGTTTTTCCTCAGCCGCTTTGAGCATGGCTTCCTGCTCCTGCATCTGGCCGTAGCGGATTTTGGCCACCAGCTCGAAGTCACTGTTGCGTTCGGCTTTGGCGGCTTCGGTTTCCAGTTCCTCCAGGCGCTTTTTGATGCCCTGAATGGTGTCCACGATTTCCTTTTCGTTCTTCCAGGTAGCGCGGATGCCGTCCCGTTTTTCCCGGGCGTTGGCAATTTGCTCATTGATGGCTTCCACTTTGCGGTCGTTGCCTTCCCGCTTGAGGGCCTCCCGCTCAATTTCCAGCTGCCGTACCCGGCGGTCCCACTCGTCTATTTCTTCCGGTACGGAGTCCAGTTCCAGGCGGAGTTTAGCAGCCGCCTCGTCAATCAGGTCGATGGCTTTATCCGGCAGGTGGCGGTCGGCGATGTAACGGTGGGAAAGCTCGGCAGCGGCGATGAGCGCACTGTCCAGTATCTCGATTTTGTGGTAGACCTCATACCTTTCCTGCAGCCCACGGAGGATGGAGATGGTGTCCTCCACGCTGGGCTCTTCGATTAAGACGGTTTGGAAGCGGCGGACCAGGGCTTTGTCTTTCTCAAAGTACTTCTGGTATTCGTCCAGGGTAGTCGCGCCGATGGTACGCAACTCGCCCCGTGCCAGAGCCGGCTTCAGGATATTGGCGGCATCCATAGCGCCATTGCCTCCGCCCGCACCGATAAGGGTATGGATTTCGTCTACAAACAGGATCACTTCGCCATTGGAGTCTGCGACTTCCTTGATCACAGCTTTCAGGCGTTCTTCGAATTCCCCTTTGTATTTTGCACCGGCTATCAGGGCAGCAATATCGAGGGTAAGAATTTTCTTTTCGCGGAGGTTTTCGGGTACATCGCCCTGTACGATCCGCCAGGCAATGCCTTCTACGATAGCGGTTTTTCCTACGCCCGCTTCGCCGATCAGGATAGGGTTGTTTTTCTTACGGCGGCTCAGGATATGGAGGACGCGGCGGATCTCCTCATCCCGCCCAATAATGGGGTCGAGCTTCCCGGATTCCGCCCGTTCGTTGAGATTGATGGCGAACTTCTTCAACGAATTGTAACCACTTTCTGCACTTTGATCGGTGACTTTACGCCCCTTGCGAAGCTCTTCGATGGCAGCCCGAAGGGCTTCCTCTGTAGCGCCTTCTGCCTGCAGCAATTTGCCCGTTTCATCGTCGCCAAGGGCAATGCCCATCAGCATGAGCTCTATGGAAATAAATTCATCGCCAAAATCGGGCAGGAGTTTCTTGGCGCGGCTCAGGGCTTTATTGGCCGGTTTGGTCAGGAACTGCTTTTCGGTGCCTTTTACCTTTGGGGTTGCTACGATGGCTTTTTCCAACCCCTTGCGAAGCGTGGTCATGCTCACACCGCATTTGCTGAAAAGGAAAGTAGCAACGTCTTCTTCTATTTCCAGAATCCCCCGGACGAGGTGGGCGGTGCCAACCTGTTGCTGATCTAAGCTCCCGGCGATTTGCTGGGCTTTCTGAATGGCTTCCTGGGATTTTGTCGTGAAATTATCGTAGGTCATTTAAGCCTTTTTGGTTTTGAGGGTAAAAAATACAGAAATTCAAAGATGGGCAATTTTGATCGACCAGATTCCAAAGATTTCAGATTATTCAGGCAGATAAGTGAGGGTACCACAAGTCACTTCGGCAGAGGGCTCAAAAGCCCAGGACTTTAGGCTGCGGACCACTTGTGCTGTCCAGGCTAACCGGTCAGCTGCTTCTTCCTGAACCGGTACGGCCTTCACTACTTCGCCCGATGCGGCCACGCAGACTTCGAAAACCACAGGCTCCGCAGGCCTGGCCGGCAGTGCATTCGACTTGATGAGTTTCCGGTGACTCAGTCCGTCAGACCACCTAACCCCTGATGGCAAAGCAATGGGGCGCTCAGTGGGTTTCACTACCTGATTCGGTACCTCTTTTGCCGGATACTGTTCTTCTGCAGCGCTTTTTTCGCCGGTGGAGAGCAGATACAGGCCGCCAAAGCCAACAATCAGCACCACACTGGCCGCAATAGAGAGCCGGCGGGCCAGGCTTGGCCTTCCAGCCTTTTCAGGAGCCGGTTGTGGGGGCTGCTGATGTTGTACCGTATTCCGTTTGGGATTGATGGTTCCTGAGGGCCGCGTTACCTGCTCTTCCTTTGCAGCCGGGGAGCGCGGGTCGATACTCCGGGGCGCAGCGGGGGCTCCGGGAAATGCGCCGCCACCGGTCATAGTGGGGCTGGGCGGAGACACACCGGGCGCGGACAGGGCAACTCCGGCGGCACGGAATGCTGCAGGCTCCGTTTTTTCAGATTCGGTGACGATCTGTACCTGTTCTTCCCAGGTGATATTGCGGCGTTCGCGGGCCCCCATTACCTCTTCGATGACGGTTAGTTTGAGCAACAAACGGAAGGTGCCCTCCCGGATGGGCTCCACATAAAACTTCCACTCCGTATAGGCTCCTGCTTCCAGAAACTGCCGCTCATCGTGATAGGTGCGGATGCGGAATGCCGGTTCGCTGTTGGCGTCGATCAGCTCTGCTTCCATGACTTCTGAAACGGTTACTTCTTTAACTTCTACGGCTTCTGTGAGTTCCAGGTTATCCGCGATGACAGCGCGGTCGTAGGCCAGGCGAATGACGCAGACTTCTTCCCTTCCCACTTCCATCTGCCGGGGGATTTTATGCAGCAGTACGCCTCTTCCTTTGGGTTTCAGGCTGGGTGAAACGGTATTAAAATCTGCAATTTCCAAGCCGTCAATCCATTCCAGCAGGTGCAAACGGATGCGGTTGTAGTCGAGCTGAAGGTCTTCACTGGATTTGACGCCCATGACTTTAGCCCGGTTGGCCTCATTAAGCTGAGCCTTCAGCAAAAGCAACTCGTCTGCCTTTTCGCTGCCCGCTGGCAAGCGCTCTTCAATTGCATCAAATGCCCTGCCCAGGCTTTCGCTCAGCAAATGGCGCCAGGTATGCTTCCATTCCGCAAGTTGTGCTTCCGTAGTCATCCTCCAAATATACATTTTTGGCAGCTCAAAAGCGTGGGATCAGGTACGAAAAAGAGGGCAAAACCTCGCGGCCCGGCCCTCTGCATTACACTTAAACAATAAAACGAATTCTTGCTAC
>JANSXW010000358.1 GCA_024742755.1 bacterium
GGTCTCGCAGTTGGACGCCCAGCAGTTTGAGCGCATCCTCCAGATGTGGGCCGTTGCTGACAAGATGCCGGCGCTGGTCTTCACCGGCGATTTCTGGCAGCTGCCCGGCGTCAACAACAGCCAAGCCACGGACAGCCCGGAGTGGAAGACGGTCTTTGTCGTGGACTTGCGCGAGATGTGGCGCTGCAAAGACGAAGCTCTCCGGAAGAAGCTCCACCTACTGCGGACGGCCGCCCCAACGGCGGAGCAGCTGGCCGATATCTGCCGCGGGAGAGCTTGGGCTGGACTGGACCCTGAGAACTACAAGACCGGCGGCGGCGCGACAGCAGGCTTGCCCCAGCCCCTGCAGCAAGACATCTACGCCGGTATGCGGCTGCATCTGATTCGAAACGTCAACAAGCGCCTGGACTTTGTCAATGGAATGGAGGCGACAGTCCGCGGCCTGGACGTGGCCTCGGGCTGCCTGCGCGTCACCACAGCCACAGGCAAAGAGCTTGCCCTCTTCCCCCTCACAGAGGAGCTAGACAACGGCGGCAAAGTGACCTGCTATCCTGCGCGGCCAGGCTACGCCAGCACGGTCCACAAGCTGCAGGGCTCAGAGCTCGCTCATATCACCATCTGGCTGGACCTGAAGCGCTTCAAAGCTGCGGGCTATGTGGCGCTGAGCCGGGTGCGACGAGACTCGGATTACCTGCTTGGTGGCCGCCTGGAGCCGGAGCACTTCTTGCCAGCCCATTGAAGGACCGAACAGGGCTCAATCGCTTTCTTTCGATCAATCGAAGCCTTGCGGGGCCTGTTGCGTTGTAAGGTCGAACCAAAAGCAAGCAGCCACAAGAATTTTTGCAGCTTTAGATCTGGAGCCCTTTAGATTTGGACTCGGATAGCAATTTTTACACCGCCCCGCATGAACAGTCTATCAGCGGCCGGCCAAGCCCAGATCCGGGATTTCGAGAATGAAAGAAGCGACCTGGAGCCCGGATGGTAATGTTTGCATCGCCCCAACAGTTCATCAGCGGCCGGCCTGCAAGAAGTGGCTAAGGCCCCAGATTTGGAGCCTGGATGGCAATTTCTATATTGCCCCGTACGAACAGTTTATCAGCGGCCGGTCAAGCCCAGATCCAGGATTTCGAGAAGAAAAAGGAAGTTGCCTTCCGAAAAAAGAAATGGCCAAGGCTGTAGATTTCGAAACCAGATTGCAATTTTTACACAGCATCACCGGCAGGCCAATCCAGAACGACAAAAAAACATGGCCAGGCCTTTAGATTTGGAGCCCGGATCAGCGGCCGGTCAAGCCCAGATCCAGGATTTCAACCGAGAAATCGCCGAACAGCTCATAGACAGGGAACCCGGGACAGAGCCAAGGCAGGAAAGCTTTGAGCTGGCCCGAGGAAGGCTTTTGGACAAGCCAGATGTGGCTTGGTTGAGTTCTGAATAGATTTTAAGCTGGCCAAGCTCACATTTAGAAGGGGCGGCCCCCACGGCCAACCGGGTGTAGGATTTAGGGTGTTTACCTTTACTGGTATAGGCAGCACTGCCGCGGGCTAGCACCCGTTATGTTGTCTTGCTCGGAGA
>JANSXW010000359.1 GCA_024742755.1 bacterium
ACTGTATGATGTCTTCCTGCAGGGGGCGGAAGCGGTCGTACCCCCAGTATTGCTGCAATATCTCGATGGGTGCGGTACTCAATCGTGCGCTGTTTTGGTGTGGCGGGAAATTACGAACTCGCGGTGGATATACAAAGGGGATAAGGGGTGTGCACGCAAAGTCCGCGAAGGTGGAGGGCGCAAAGGTCGCAGGATTCTCACCGGGTGCACTATCCCTGGGCATTTCTTGGACTTTCACCCGGTGCGCTTTTGATTGTCACTTCAAGTCCGGTGGCGGCTTTGGAGCCGCGACCGGATAGCGCGGCTCAGGCCGTGATTCCACAATCGCCGCCTGAGTGTATACCGCCGCTTGGTATTTTCCGCTTCACGTATCATACTATTTCACGAACCTTGCCCTCCCAATAGTCCCGTCTTCAAAAATAATGGCGGCGACATATATGCCCTTTGAAAGCTCCCGCACAGATATTGGCTGGGTGCCCTGCAGTACAGTTTCTGTAACAGGCCGCCCATCCAGGCTAAAAATGGTCACCCGGTCTATAAGACGGTTACTGGTAGTGGAAAGGAAAAGTGCATCGGTAGCCGGGTTGGGATAACAGGCAATCGCTTCTGATGTCAGGCTCTCCGCCTTGGTATGGGTCAACATACAATCCCCCAACTGCCATTCCACCATGTCGTCCTGATGGAAGCAGTTCAGCTGCACCCAGACGTCGAAGTAAAAGGTATATATAGGGTTCATGGGCGACAAGGCGCTCCCCACGCCTTCAATCCAGTAGGTGGTGCGGTGGGGAGATAGGGCAGATGCCATTTCCAGCCTTTTCCGCCTTTCCCCGGAAATGAGGGTCACCGAATCTATGGACAAGACCTCCAGTTCCAAGCTGTTACTGTAATCGTCAATGAGGAACAGGTCGCCTACTTCGAGATTGAAGTCATAGATGGCAAATTCTTCTGTGTTGTTATTCATTTTCATGAAAACAACACCGCCTTCCTCCCGGTAGTATGCTCCTACCTCAAAGACAGGTTCGGGATCATTGGTTCGCAGCTCATAGTAGACCGTTGAGTCGATGGTCACAGTGTCTTCAAACCAGTAGCTTTTTGTATCGCAAATAGTCGTCATCTGTAAAGGAGCGATATAACAGTCGTCTATGTACCATTTATTGGAAGGGCTGACGAATGCCTGCCCCATCATCTGATTAGGGGCGATAAGTACAAAAAGAAGCACGGGCCATAGCGAGTAGGCGTATTTTGTCTTTTTCATGCTCTATGTTTAATTGAATTGTTGGATAAGCGACAATGTCAAGTTAGCTCATGCCGTGCAGGATTCCTAAATATGCCCTGTGGTAGTAGGTAAGGTAAACTGCAAAACGATTTTTTTTCACCGCACCACCACCCGCTCCGCCGCCAAAACCTGCCCGTCCGCCACATAGCGAAGCACGTAGGCACCGGCAGGCAGGGCCTGCACCGGCAGTATGCTGGTCACCTCATCAATGCGGCCGGCGGGGTGTGACTGCAGGATACGCCCCTGTAGGTCCAGCAATTGCAGGGCACCGCCCCGGCGGCGGGC
>JANSXW010000010.1 GCA_024742755.1 bacterium
CTGTCCGCCGTACTTAGGTACTAAGGCAGGCGGGGGCGGATGTTCCCGCGCATAGCAGCGCTACGTAAGGGGTTATCCAACGAAGAGTAGCCTCAAAAGTCGCCGCAGGCAACCCCTAGTTTTAGCCTTGACAGACCACTAAAAGTGAGGATGCACCGTACATTTGCAAATTTTACAAACCATTGATGGGGTTGACGCTTTTTTGATCAACCCTCCAGGGTTACCTTTGGTATTAGAAGTGCTATGTTAGCATCTCTATTCATTGATAAAAAACGACGCCATGAAATACGATGTTACCGTGATCGGCTCCGGGCCGGGCGGTTATGTGGCAGCCATCCGGGCTGCACAGTTAGGAAAGAAGACAGCCATCATCGAGCGCTACAACAGCCTCGGTGGCACCTGCCTCAATGTGGGGTGCATTCCTTCCAAGGCCCTGCTAGACTCCTCTGAGCACTACCACAATGCCAGGGAAAAATTTGAGGAGCACGGCATTGAGCTCAAGAGCCTCAAGGTCAATATGCCGCAAATGATCAACCGCAAAAATGAAGTGGTTGCCCAAACGGTCAAAGGCGTGGAGTTCCTGATGAAGAAGAACAAAATCGACGTTTACCACGGGCATGGCTCTTTTGTGGACAAGAATACCGTTAGCATTGCGAAAGAAGATGGCTCGAAGGAGGAAATCACCTCTGACAAGATCATCATCGCAACGGGCTCCAAGCCCATCGTGCCCGCCGCGTTCAACTACGACAAAGAGCGGGTCATCACCTCTACCGAAGCCCTCAATATCGATGAGGTGCCTAAGCGCATGGTACTGGTGGGCGGTGGCGTCATCGGGCTGGAACTGGGCTCTGTTTTTGCCCGCCTCGGCACCGAAGTGGAAGTGGTGGAGTTCATGGACCGCATCCTGCCCACTATGGACAAGGACTGCGGCAAAGAGCTGATGCGCGCGCTGAAGAAAACCGGTGTGAAGTTCCACCTCAAGCATAAGGTGAGCGACGTCAAGGTCAACAAAAAGAGCGTAACCGTCACGGTGGAGAAGCGGGATTCCGAAGAAAGCTTCACCATTAATGCGGACTACTGCCTGGTCGCTATTGGCCGCCACGCGTACACCGACAAGCTGGGGCTCGAAAACGTAGGCATCACTACCGACGACCGCGGCCGTATTGAGGTGGACGACCACCTGAAGACCAACGTAGACAACATCTACGCCATTGGTGATGTCATCCGCGGGGCTATGCTCGCCCACAAAGCCGAAGAGGAAGGCGTATTCGTTGCCGAAGTCATTGCCGGTGAAAAGCCGCACATCGACTACAACCTCATCCCGGGCGTGGTGTATACCTGGCCGGAGGTGGCAAGCGTTGGCCAAACCGAGGAACAGCTCAAGGAAGCGGGCATACCCTACAAGTCCGGCAAATTCCCATTCAAGGCACTGGGCCGGGCACGGGCAAGCACCGACACCGAGGGTATGGTGAAAATCCTGGCCCACAAGGAGACCGACGAGGTTCTTGGCGTGCATATGGTCGGCCCACGTACCGCCGACATGATTGCCGAAGCGGTGACGGCTATGGAATTCCGGGCGTCCGCTGAGGACATCGCACGGATGAGCCACGCGCACCCCACTTACACCGAAGCAACTAAGGAAGCGGCACTGGCAGCTACGGCTGACCGGGCGTTGCATGTATAATTCCTTCCGATCAGATACTAGGAGCGGGAGCAGGCATAGCGTGCCTGTTCCCGCTTTTCTTTTGGCAGGGCCTGAAAGTCTGGAGCGTTTATAACAAATTGCGCTTTTTGAATAGCCTGGCAGCATTTGCTGTTTGCCTCTTGGATAAGCTGGAGCAAAGCGGGAAGCTCTACCCCGGCAGGCACAGTCTTTAGCCTATGCCTAAACCCCACCCTCACTTAATCTGTTAGACATTCATCTAATCAATAAGACCATGATCGATATACAGGAGGCCACACAGCTGGTCCTCGGCCGCAAACGGGATTTTGGCACAGAAAAACTGCCCCTTGAGCAATGCAGCGGGCGCATATTGCGGCAGGATATTCGTGCCGACCGCGACTTCCCCCCTTTCACCCGGGTTACAATGGACGGCATAGCCATTCAATGGGCCGCGTATGAAAAGGGGCAACGCCGCTTTACTGTGGAGGGCATACAGGCCGCCGGCAGCCCGCAGCTGAAACTCAAAGATGCTGGCCATTGCCTGGAGGTGATGACCGGAGCCACTTTGCCGCACAACACAGACACGGTCATCCGCTACGAAGACCTTCAAATGGAAGGCGGGCAGGCGCAAATCATTCCGGATGCCAAAGTCAAAGCGTACCAAAATGCGCACGGACAGGGGACCGACCGTAAGGCAGGCGATCTGGTGGTAGCCTCCGGTGCCGTGCTGTCTCCGGCTGAGATTGGCGTTGCGGCTACGGTAGGGCTGCCCGAGCTGGAAGTCGCCCGCATGCCCAAAGCCGTGATTGTGTCCACCGGAGATGAGCTCGTGCCGGTGGCAAGCACGCCGGAGCCCCACCAAATCCGGACCTCCAATTCCCACACCATACAGATGGCGCTGTCCCGCTGGGGTGTCCCCGCAGACCGTCTCCACATTGACGATGAGCTGGAAGCCACAAAGGCAGCACTGGCAGACTGTATCCGAAACTACGATATCATTCTGCTGAGTGGTGGCGTCTCCAAAGGCAAGTACGATTATGTGCCGGCCGCACTGGAAGCGCTTGGCGCAAAGAAACATTTCCACAAAGTAAAACAGCGCCCCGGCAAGCCGTTCTGGTTTGGGGAAGTGGAAGGGCAATGCACCATTTTTGCACTGCCGGGCAACCCCGTCTCCTCCTTCATGTGCACACAGCGCTACGTGCGCCCCTGGCTGCGCGTCAGTCTGGGGCTGGAGCCTATGGGTTATGCTCATGCCGTACTGGCGGAGGCTTTCCACTTCAAGCCCGACCTGACGTATTTCCTGCAGGTCAAAACGCACTACGATCCCGCTAACGGCCGCCTCATGGCTCAGCCCGTGGAAGGCCGCGGCTCCGGCGACCTGGCCAACCTTGCGGATGCTGATGCGTTCCTGGAATTGCCCCGTGGGCGCAACGACTTTGCCGCCGGGGAAGTCTTCCCACTCCTTTTTTACCGCTAAACCATTACAACGATGAGCACATTCACCCACCTCGATGCCGAAGGCAATCCAAATATGGTGGACGTTGGCACAAAAAAAGTCAGCCGCCGCACCGCCCGCGCCCGTTCCATAGTCGTGCTGGGCAATGAGATCATGGATCAGCTGGAGGGGCAGGAACTGCACACGAAGAAAGGGCCCGTGTTCCAGACCGCTATCCTGGCCGGCATCATGGCCTCCAAAAAAACAGGTGAGCTTATCCCCCTCTGCCATCCGCTGGGGCTGGACAACTGCGAGGTCCATATACAGGTGAATGAGCAGCGCGAAGTGGTCATCGACTGCACGGCCCGCATCACCGCCAAGACAGGCGTAGAGATGGAAGCCCTGACCGGCGCTACCGTAGCCGCCCTCACGGTATATGACATGTGCAAGGCATTCTCCCATGATATCGTCATCAAAGAGACCAAGCTCATGGAAAAGACCGGCGGAAAGCGGGATTTTAAGCGCCCCGGGTAATTGGGGTTTGCTACGCTTTTACTACATTGAGCATTGCGAATTTTGAAACCGGCAGTTTACAAACCACTATGTCATGGCCAATTCAGAGAAGAAGCACCAGAAACACAACAAGCTTGCCCGCCCGGCAATAGGGCAGTTCCACCGCAATGAGTGGGCCATACTGGGCACGCCCTGTGGCAATATTCAGCAGCTGGCCTATGCCATTATCGACCGCCTGAGCGAGGTGTACAACGTCGGCTACGTGGATGCCGATCATGCCCACGGTGACGACGAGCCCTCCTACGACGGGGCGATGGCCCACGGTGCCTGCCTGAATTATACGGACAAAATCCACTATCACCGCTTTGATCA
This sequence comes from bacterium, assembly GCA_024742755.1. Classification (GTDB taxonomy): domain Bacteria; phylum Bacteroidota; class Bacteroidia; order Chitinophagales; family Saprospiraceae; genus Phaeodactylibacter. The sequence goes on from JANSXW010000010.1 coordinate 3,984, forward strand.
GCAGGCCGAGCTGGGCACGCATCAGTTCCGGTGGCGCTTCAACGATCAGGATGCGGTCATCGTCAATGGCAACCACTTCAAAGCCAAGCGGCAGATTGTGGTCATTGACCCCCGAAAAGAAGATTCGCTCCGGCGCAAGCTCGACCGGCTGACCGATGTGCGGCTGGTGCTGCTGGCGGAGGGTGTAAAAGAGCCCTACCCCTGGCTGCGGGAAGCTCTGGAAGGCTTCAGCAACATACCGCAAATGAAGCTGGAGGACCATGCCGGCATCCCGCTTTTTGTTGAAAAAGAGCTTAATGCCTCTGCCCCGCCCCTGTACGGACTGGTGCTGGCCGGCGGCAAAAGCGAGCGCATGGGCGAAGACAAGGGCCTGATTGAGTACCACGGCCGCCCCCAGCGTGACCACGTTGCCGGCCTTATCGGGCATTACTGCAAAGAAACCTTTCTTTCCTGCCGCCCCGATCAGGCAGAAGCGTTGAAAAATCCCCTTACCGACACCTTCACCGGGCTGGGGCCCTTCGGTGGCCTACTCTCCGCCTTCCGGCAAAATCCGGATGCAGCCTGGCTGGTGGTCGCCTGTGACCTGCCCCTGTTGGATGACGCCACGCTTTCCCAACTGGTCGGCTACCGCAATGTGTCCAAAGCAGCGACCGCATTCAACAGCCCGGTTACCGAGTTTCCGGAGCCCCTGATCACGATCTGGGAGCCCCGCGCTTATCCTATTTTGCTGCAATTCCTGGCCCAGGGCTACTCCTGTCCGCGCAAGGTCCTCATCAACTCCAGTGTGGAACTGCTGGATGCCGAAAACCCGGAGGCGCTGCGGAACGTCAACAGCCCGGAAGAGCGGGAGGAAGTCCTCAACATCATCAAAGAAAAGACCGCATAGATGGACAGCGGATTTGCGCAAACCCTGTTGCTCACCTTTCAGTTGGCGGCGGTTACGACTGTGCTGCTGCTGTTCATAGGGGTGCCGCTTGCTTTTTTGCTGTCCCGCACCCAGAGCCGTTTCAAACCTATTCTGGAAGCCCTCATCAGCATGCCGCTGGTGCTGCCGCCTACCGTCCTCGGCTTTTACCTGCTGCTGGCTTTCAGCCCACGCTCGGCACTGGGCAACTGGCTGGTGGAAACGGCCAATATCCGCCTGGTGTTTTCCTTTGCCGGGCTGGTCATTGGTTCGCTGATCTACAGCCTGCCCTTCATGGTGCAGCCCATTCAGTCAGGGTTTGAAAGCCTGCCAAAGCACTTGCGGGAGGCCTCCTACAGCCTCGGCAAGTCGGTCTGGCAAACCCTGCTGCGGGTGGAGCTGCCAAATATTAAGCCGGCGGTACTGACCGGTATTGTGCTCGCCTTTGCCCACACCGTAGGCGAATTTGGCGTCATCCTGATGATCGGGGGCAACATCCCCGGAGAGACCCGGGTGGCCTCCATCGCTATTTACGATGAAGTGGAAGCGCTGAACTATGGGATGGCCAATCGGTACGCGCTGGTGCTGGTCCTTTTTGCCTTTACCATCCTGGCCCTTGTTTACACCATCAACCGCCGAATGCTCCGAACGGCATAGCCTATGATTCAAACCTCACTGCGCAAAGCCCTGCACGCGGCGACCGGCCCCATGACCCTGGACATCCAACTGGATATTCTGACCGGGGAATTCCTGGCCATTACCGGGGCTTCGGGGAGTGGGAAGACCACCCTGCTGCGCCTCCTCGCCGGACTGGAAAAGCCCGAGGAAGGCCGCATTTTGGTGGATGGCGCGGTTTGGCTGGACTCCGCCCGGGGCATCCAACTGCCCATACAGGAACGAAAAGTTGGGCTGGTTTTTCAGGAATATGCCCTCTTCCCCAATATGACGGTGCGCGAAAACCTGGAATACGGGCTGGGCAAAGGGCAGTCGAAAGCCATCATAGATGAGCTGATTGGCATCACAGAACTGGAGCAACTGCTCGGCCGTTATCCGTCCAAATTATCAGGCGGGCAGCAACAGCGGGTCGCCCTGGCCCGGGCGCTGGTCCGCCGCCCCAAGCTCCTCCTGCTGGACGAACCGCTTTCTGCCCTCGATAGCCGTATGCGGGAGCGGCTGCAGAACTACATCCTGCAGGCCCATCAGGCCTTCTCGCTCACCACCCTGCTCGTCAGCCACGACCACCGGGAAATTTTCAAGCTTGCCGACCGGGTCATTTCCCTCAAGCATGGCAAAATTTCTCAGCCGGACCTGCCGGAAACGGTGCAGTATGCGAATGTCAGCGATGGCACGTTCAGGCTGAGCGGAGAGGTGCTGCAACTGGAAGAAGCCGGCAGCGGGTTTTCCGTCAGCGTGCTTGTAGGCACTAATGTCTTGCGCGTACCAGCTACGATGGAAGACCTCCGGCGGCTGCAGCCCGGCGACCGGGTAGAGGTCCTGGTAGATGCACAGCACGCAATGTTGATTAAAACCTGATGGCGTGTGACAAGCCCTCTTAAAAACCTCTCTTTCTGATTTTATTTTCCATATAAAAAATCTACATTTGTGGAGCATACAATCAGCAATCGAGCTTAAGCATTTGTAACTTTTAAAATGCTTAACCGTAATTAGTCTATCCATCGCCGCTACTCTTACAGACTAAACCACCCCATTCCAAGCCTACAAAACTTAGGTAGTGAAACAGATGATGCACAGCTGCCCAAAAAACAGGTGACCTCCCCCCGTTACCCCCTGTACCGTAATTCCATTAACTAACTACTTTGCTAAAGTAAGCTGATCACCTATGCAAAGAACTCAAACTCCCAAACTCAACCGGTTTCTTCCCCTTCTGCATGTTGCCAGCCTTAGCAAAGGCACAACACTTTTCAACACTATGAAACATTTTTTCTTTTTAAAAGCACTAATCATGGGTGCCTGTTTGGTGGCTGTTTTGCAGCTGCCGGCACAGGAAGCACCCCACAACGAAGCCACACCCGAAGCAGCACTCGCCGTCCACAATTATGCGCCCTGGGAAGTGGGGCTGTTTGCCGGGGCTGCGAATGCTTACGGCGATCTTGTCGACACCCGCTTTATTCAATTCAACCGCACCAACCTGGCTTACGGCGGCTTCCTCCGTTACAATGCCAGCCGCAATCTGAGTATCCGTGCCAGCTACCTTCGCGGCAAGCTGGAAGGGTCTGATATGGATTCTGAGGAACTTTCGCAGCGCGGGCTCAGCTTTGAGTCTACGATCAACGAAATCGCAGTCGTCGGGCAGTGGGATTTCTGGGGCCACAAACGGTACAACGACCGGGGCGGGTTCAGCCGGACCATCTCGCCCTATGCCTTCGCCGGGTTTGGCGTGGGCATGACAGACCTCAATACCGATTATTCCAGCGTGATGGGAGACCCTGCCATGGAAGCAAAGGCTGCACGGGACCAGCAAAACACCAAAAGTACACAGATAGCCTTCCCGCTTGGTGTGGGTGTCAACATGGACCTGAGCGAGCGTTTGCTATTCTCTGTCGAGTTTGGCTTCCGCCCTGTCTTCAACGACTACCTCGACGGCGTAAGTGCTGTTGGCAACCCCAACCGCAACGACTGGTACAGCATGGCCGGTGCCAGCATGGCGTACCGGATGACGGGACAGGACAAGGACCGGGATGGCTTTCCGGACCACAAAGACCCCTGCCCCGACAGCTGGGGCTCCAAAGAGCACCTGGGGTGCCCGGATAGCGATGGGGATGGTATCGCAGACCGCCTGGATGATTGCCCGGATATGGAAGGCCCGGGAGCCACGAAGGGGTGCCCCGATATGGACCAAGACGGTGTCCCCGATCATGAAGACGAATGCCCGGGCATCCCCGGCTCCAAAGCGACCAACGGCTGTGCCGACTCCGATGGAGATGGCATACTGGATTCCGTGGATGAGTGCCCGACCGTCGCTGGCGTGGCTCAGTTCAATGGCTGCCGGGATACCGATGGGGATGGGCTGACCGATTCCAAAGACCGCTGCCCGTATGAGAAAGGCCCTGCTGATGCCGATGGCTGCCCTCCCCCGGCAGACCCCAACGATCCAACAGTTGACAGTGACGGAGATGGCATACCTAATATCAAAGACGACTGCCCATTCCTGCCCGGCGATCCGAACCTGAATGGATGCCGGGACCTCGACCAGGACGGCATTGCCGATCAGGATGACCAATGCCCCTATGAGAAGGGCAGGCCGGAGCACAACGGCTGTCCGGACCCCAATGATACCAACCTGGACTCGGATGGCGATGGCATTGCCAATGCTGAAGACCAGTGCCCGACTATTCCAGGCACCGAAGCCTTCAATGGCTGCCGGGATAGCGACGGGGACGGCATTGGGGATGACCAAGACAAATGCCCGGATGAGGCAGGGCTGTCGAAGTACGAAGGTTGCCCAACGCCCGACCGGGACAAGGATGGCTTCCTCGATGCGGAAGACCGTTGCCCGGACCAACCTGGCACCATCCGGGGGTGCCCGGATACCGATGGCGATGGCTATGCCGACCACGAGGACCTTTGCCCCGAGAAGCCCGGTGAGGCAAAAGGATGCCCCGACTCGGATGAAGACGGCCTGACCGACGATATCGACGATTGCCCGCAGTTAGCCGGGCCGAAGAGCCGTCAGGGCTGCCCCGAGCTCACTGCGGCAGACAAGCAGGTACTCAAAACTGCGGTAGACAACGTGAGTTTCAATCAAGGGAGCTACAGCCTGCTGAGTTCTTCTCATCAGACCCTGGACCTCGTCGCCCAACTGATGCAGCGTTACCCCACTTACCACCTTAAGATTGAGGGGCACACCGACAATCAGGGCAACCCACAGGCGAACAAGCAGCTGTCTCAGCTCCGTGCCAAAGCCTGCATGGAATACCTGCAACAGCAAGGCATTAGCCCGGACCGAATGACCTACGAAGGCTACGGAGGCGAAAAGCCCAGGGCTACGAACGACACCCAATCCGGCCGCCGCCGCAACCGCCGGGTAGAGTTCGACCTTTTTGATCCGAAAAATTAAGCCCCGTTAGAGGCTATGATAGCAGCCCGCTTTGGCCCGTGCCAGGGCGGGCTGTTGTGTTTACCGTTCTTATCCGTAAGTTTGCCAGAGCGCCAACCCAAATCGACCGTCTGCTGTTGTTGAAATCAAACAGTCCCATTCATGAGCCATCACCTTACGGATACCATTGTTGCACTAGCCACGCCCTCAGGAGTAGGCGCCATTGGCGTCATCCGCCTCAGCGGGCCGGACGCTATCCGGATTGCCAATAGCGTATTTCATGGTAAGGACCTGGAGCAGCAAGCTTCGCATACGGTCCACTTCGGGACCATCCGCAATGACGAAGGCCGGATACTGGACGAGGTGCTGGCTACGGTATTTGTTGCCCCCCGTTCTTACACCGGTGAAAACGTGGTGGAAGTCTCCTGCCACGGCTCCGACTACATCATTCAGGAGCTGATGCAGCTGTTCATTCAGAAAGGCGCACGCACCGCTAACCCAGGGGAGTATACCCTGCGCGCCTTCCTCAACGGGCAGATGGACCTCAGTCAGGCCGAGGCAGTGGCCGACCTGATCGCCTCCTCCTCCCAATCCAGCCACGCCATTGCCATGCAGCAGATGCGCGGCGGCTTTTCGGATGAAATCAAAAAATTGCGGCAGGAACTGATCGACTTCGCCAGCCTGATTGAACTGGAGCTCGACTTTTCAGAAGAAGATGTAGAGTTTGCCGACCGCAGCAAGCTCGAAGCCCTGGTACAGCAGATACAGCGCATCATCAAAGCCCTGCTGGATTCCTTCCAATTGGGCAATGTGCTCAAAAACGGCGTCAGCACGGTCATCGCCGGCCGCCCCAACGCCGGTAAGTCCACCCTCCTCAACGCCCTGCTCAACGAGGAGCGCGCCATCGTCAGCGAGATCGCCGGCACCACCCGCGACACCATTGAGGAAGTGCTCAACATCAAAGGCGTGCAGTTCCGCATCATCGACACCGCCGGCATCCGCGACGCGACCGACACCATCGAAGCCATCGGAGTGGAAAAGACCCTACAGAAAGTCCAATCCAGCGCCCTGCTCGTCTACGTCTTCGATGTAGTGGACACCCAGCCCGAAGACGTCCGCACCGACCTCGAAAAGCTCGTCCACGAGAACATCCACGTCCTGGTCGTCGCCAACAAAATGGACCTCAACCCCTACACCAAAAAAGAGCACTACTTCCCGGAAAACAGCACCGCCGACTACCACTGGGTGCCCGTCTCCGCCCTCAACAAGATGAACATCGACTACCTCAAGGAAAGCCTCCACGATGCGGTGCTCTCCAAGAAGGTCAACCTCGAAAGCACCATTGTGGCCAACGCCCGCCACTACGAGGCCCTGCAAAAGGCGTATGAGGACCTGGACCGCGTACTGCAAGGCCTGTCCACCGGCATCACTTCCGACTTTGTGGCGATGGACATCCGGGCATCCCTGCACCACCTGGGAGAGATTACGGGGGAGATTAGTACGGATGATTTGTTGGGGAATATTTTTGGGCGGTTTTGTATTGGGAAGTAGGATAAAGCCCCCTGCCCTTTTTTCGCTGATAAAGCCTTTCCTCTCCTTGTTCCTCAAGGTCTTTGTCAGCGTAAGTTTTCCTGCTATTCTTTAGCAAGGCACCATAAATCTTCACTATGAGCAATCCTTCAGGTCGCAGGTTTTGATTATTCCTCCTCCTGATATTCAGCAAGCTGTGCTTCGAGTTTTCGAATCCGCTTTCTGAGCAGTTCGTTTTTGTTTTGAAGGCGTTCCTTGTCCAGATTGAGCCGTTCTATCTTTTTAAGATCAGTATACCTATCCCAACTTCCCAATTCGTTGAGCTCATTCATCAAAGCGTACAGTTCCGTCAGTCCTTTGAGCTCGAAGCCCCATTGGTAACCTCCGGTCTTGATTCTCATTTGCTTTATTATCCCTGCTGCATCCATAATTCGAACAACCAGTACACCTACCCCAGGGTGACTATATCTACCTTCCAGCTGCAAACACTTTGTATGCCCAACCTCAAGAAAGGCAGGGTCTCCATTTTCGGTTAGAATCCTAAACTTGGTTATATACCCTTGGGTATCCCGTGTACCTTCCAGCATTTTTGAAAAAACACCTTTTGGATAGCGCTGACCTGTTGGCTCTATTTTTGCGGTGCCCCCTTTTGGGTCTACTCCATAATGGGTTACTCTTTTAAAGGGTTCTTTGTGCTGTTTTATAGCCATGCATATTTATTTATTTCAAAAGTAGGGTCTCTAACACAGGGATTAAGCGTAACGCCCTAATTTCTGCACTTAAAATCCTACACTTTCACATACGTCACCTCAAACGGCTTACACATCCGCTCTTCCTGCAGGGTATTTGCCAAATTGAAGGCATCTTTGTAATCATAGCGCTGAAAGATGTCCAGCCCGCGACCGAGGATGATTTTCCAGCCGGTATCGGTTTCCAAATAGCGGTCGTGTTGAGCCTCGGTAGGTTCTATGACATAGTCCATATTGATGCCGGTGCCCTGAAGGTTATTCTGCACCTGTATCAAATAGCTATCTGCCTCCTGCTTTTCACCAGGCTCAGCATTCGTGAATACTTTAAGCCGGATTTCATCCCCTACTGGTTTGATCCGGTAAAGCATTTCGCAGAACTCCTTGAGATTCTTCACCTGGTGCAGCTTGCGCAAATAGGGGTCTGTCAGGTGAATTTCCTTTGCACCTTTCAGGTAAACCGCAAAGAGCCGATGATAACTCACCCCTTTCTGATTTTCTTTGATCACTACATTTTTGACCTCTGGTTCAGGAACTGATGGCACTTTTACCTGAGCAGAATGCTCTTCACCAGCCATAGATTCTTCATTCTCTTCCTCGGACATCTGCCGCACCAGATTATACTGCACCTCCTCCAGCGTGAACACTTCTGCCCACTTTCCGGTGTCCAGGTCCTGATAAGCAAAACGGACTTCCCGTTCCCGGAAGGTTTCGTCCATCTTCATCAGTTGCAGCTTCACACGTCTACGGCTCTCAATGGCAAACTCCAGCAGCTCTTTGACCTCTTCTTTTGTACACGACTGATGCGGATACAAAACTTTCATAAGCCCGCTGAACGTCTTTTGGATAGCTACTTTGTCCCGGGTAGTGATGGTATCGTCCAGCTTAAAGTAGGCGTTGTAAGCATCTGAATAGTCCAGTGTGCGCATGTACCGCAGCACCTCAGCTAAGTAATCCACCACAAACCCAAAGCCCTGGGTGAACATCTCTCCCCGGATGATCTCCACTTCCCAACCGGGCAGGTAGCTGTGCAAGCGGTCCAGGAAAGCGGTGTCGTAATAAGCTGGCGGAAGTTGTTCAAACAAATCGGAATGCTTTAGCATGTAGGCTACCGAGCGTTTGGTGTTGCCAATGAAGGACATGGAGGCTTCCGCACCCATTGACTCCCGGCCTCGGCTGAAGCTCTGATTAGCCATATAGTTTTTCATGATATCGACCAGCCCCTTAGGAATGCGTTTATCAGGCCCGGCAAATTCGTCGAAGGCGACAGAGTCCCAATAGCCGACCAAGCCAATCTGCCCGGTGCTATTGTTGACAAAAAGCTTGGCAGCTGTGACCTCCCCTCCTGAAATCAGCATGCCGTGAGGCGAAAACTCTGAGAAGATATGAGATTTGCCTGTACCCTTTGGCCCCAGCTCGATAAGGTTGTAATTGCGCTCACAGAAGGGGATAAGGCGGGTGAGTTGCAGCAGCTTATTCCGTTGCCCGAAATGCTCCGGGTTAAAGCCAATACTTTGCATTAGAAAATCGGCCCACTCTTCTGTTGAAAACCCGGCTCTCTGTTGCTTGTATTGCCCGAAGTCAAAATTGGACAACTGTATTGGCTTTACTTTTTCAATCAGCCAGGGTGTGGAATCCCGCTCATCAGAAGGGAAGTAAGCCATATCTATCAGGCACCACACCCCGCCGGTGAGCAGCTTTGGAAACTTTCGCACCCAATCGTCGGATATGACGACTTTTCGAAGCCCCAGGTTGGTAAAGGAAGCCTCGTGCACATCCCTGCGGTCATTAAGCGCTACCGTAATCCGGTCAATGATCCGGTAATTGCCTTTGTCCCGGATAGTGGACTTCACCAGCTCTGCTTCCTCCCGGTGCACATAGTGCCGGTTGATGATTTTCCGGACATTCTCCACGCCCTTTTCGATAGAAGCTTCATCATCCGTGGCGCAGTATTGCCCCAACAGGTATTCCAACACATAAGTCGGGACCACGGCATTGCCTTTGACTAAAGCGGTCAGGTCTTTGCGTACTACGCGCCCGGGGAAATACTCATTGATCTTTTCGTCTAGTGTAGGTGTCATAGGTCAAATTCATCAAAATCTTTGTCAAAAGCGATCATCATGGTAAAAGCATACTCCTGGTAGCGGCTGCCAGACTCATCTTCCATCCTGAGGTAAACCTCCTGATTCTGGGACTGCTCCGCCTCCTGAGTAAACTGAAAGGTCAGTTTTTGCTCCCTCAGCCGTTCTTCCGTGGCCGTGCTGCTGAAAACCACCTGCTGTACATCCGAGATCAGCTTTCCGGAAGGCGCGACAAAACTGACTCTTAAAGTGCGTGGGCGGGTTTTCCCACCTACAGGCTGTGTCTGATAGAATGACAACACAATCTGATAGGTGGTAATACGGCTAACCGTTTTGATCAGTTCCACATCCACCTCCTTGGTTTCATCCGCCTTGTTCCGCGTCTTTTTGAAATGAATCAGGGGCACCAGGCACTCCTGTAAACTTAATCCTCCGTGGACATACCGGCTTCCGGAACCAGACTGCCGCATACGGTTGACCGAGTTGGAGAAGGCCACTTCGAGATCCCCTTCAAGCCCCAATTCCGCAGCACTTGACAGGGTAACGCCCTTTTCGGCAGACAGCCCCCGCCCCAATACAAACCGGCGGTCTTGTTTGCTGATGTCGCCTTGTACCTTTACGCTGGAGAAGTCACTCTCTGCAATAGGGGTATACTGATACAGATATCCATGGTCGGCTGTGATCAAGACGTTATTGCCATTGATGTTCGCGATTTTAGTGAGCAGCTCAATGATATGCTCGAATTCCTCCCCGGTGCGGCGGAAGACTTTTTCTTCCTCCTGTTCACCCGCCTTATCGATGGTGTTGGAGTAAATGTACACAACCTGATAGGGCGCTACCCATTTACGTCCAGCGTGAGAAGGCGATGTGGCTCTCTTAAAGTCTGCTGCTGTAAGGGCGATTGCTTTCCCTTGTGCTGCCTGCTTAAGTATTTTATCCCGGTTGCGGGTGCCTTGTGTGCTTACGCCATCTGCCCACACTACCCCATCTGGCTTCAGCTCCAGTTTTTCATGCGGCAATAGCGCAGCCATCCCTAATTGAGTGTAGGTGGGTGCTGCCGCTACCATGGGCTCCAGGTTGGCCTCAAACCGGCTCACTTGCATCAGCCGCTCCGTTAATTCTGCACCGGATTCGTAGCGGAGGGCATCTGAGATGATCACAAATATCCGGTTATCCCGGTCCAGGAAGGGCTGTACTGACTCTTTCCAGAAATGCCGCTGCTGCCGGATACCGAGCGCCCTTAACCTGGATGCATCACCGAGGGCTTCCTGCCAGCGGTCGCCCAGTTTGAGCAGATACCGGTTGGTGTAAAGGCGCTCAATCTTTTCCTGCAACACCAGGAGCAGCCCCTGTTCCCCTGCCTGCTGAAAGCCCAGGATAAAATTGCGGTATCGCAAATCGGTTTGATACAGCTGTTTGCAGTATCGCTGGGCGGCATCTGCAGCATCATCGAAATGCAGGTCTAACTGATCCTGTTCCTGCAGGAACAAGATGGCATGCTCCAGTGCCTTGTAGTGGGCCTGGTAAGTTTCCGCCCAGTAAGTGAACCGGCGGCGGCCGATAAAGCCCAGCATTTTTTTATAGTCGGGCTGCTCACTCAGGAGATTGTCCCGTATTCCCCGAAGGATCTGCTGATCAAAAGCTTCGTAGGTGTCGTAATCGAGCAGGTCTTGTACAGGACAGTCCACGATCCAGTCTTGTACATGCCACTCTTCCGCAAAACGGCGGGAAAACCGCTCAAAAGCTTCCTTTTTTGAGGCACTATCCTTCCAGCGTTTCATGAATACCAGGGCATCGTTATTCAGCCTTGGCGTTTCACGCTCCAAGAGGGCACTCGTTTCTGTCTGAAACAAAGCTTTAGCAACATCCAAAATATCAGGAGACTCATGCTGATAGCCGAAGCGGCGGCGCAACGCCTCCCAAAGTGGAGGCAGTAATGCGTACTTCTCCAGATTTTGAAAGCCCGGCTGTTCTTCTCCTTCTGCAGCTTCCGATAATAGCTTCAGGAGCATCGCTTCTGCATCAGGGGGGGTCCCTAAAGCAGCAGCGATGATTTTTTGAGGATAGCGCTGTGGCGTTTCTTCTGCCGGACGGGTCAGCCGCTGCAGCGCTGCCCGCCGGTCTTTAGCCTGAAAGAAAGCAATATGCTGAGACACCAATGGCTTAAATGCAATATCGAGCCCCAGCTCCTGAAGGTACATGGCGGAGGCATCAGTGGTAAACACGTGATTGGCCAGGCAAAGATCCAGCAGCCAGTTTTGAGCATTTGCCGGACGGGGGTACGGAAAAAACAACAGGAACTGCTCCTTTGGCGCTTTTCTCAGCACCAGGTGCTTAATCCGGAATTCATCGTGCTCAACTTTGATTTTATTCACCTCAGACAGCACCACTTTATTGAACTCGGACTCCATTTCCGCAGCCTCTTCGCCGCCATACCAAAGGACAATACGCTCTTGCTCGAAAATCTGCTTAAGGGAATACTCTATTCTATTCATGCACGGTTTTGTGTGGTCCGTGCTAAGCTAAGGAAAATAGGGAAAACCAAAAGCTAAATCGAGCATTCCCAATTGCTCTTTTACCATCCCGTATACATTCGTTCCTGACCAATTCGCCTGCCATCCTGCCGAGCCCTGGAAAAAAGCCCATCAAAGCAACACTTTGTTGCCATTTTATCGTTAATTTAGGAAAACAAGTAGCTTTTACACATGGAAGCCCTGCGAACCCTTCAAGTCCGAATTAGCGGTGAGCGCAACAAACAGCCGCTACGACCACAAGATCTTGATATCGATGAACTGATCAAGGCGCTGGAGTATAGCCGGGATTTAATCGCTCAGGATGGAAAATCCAGGCCTCACATCCATGTCGAAGTCGAAGAAGGCAGTGTACTGCTAAAGCTTACCACAGCAGCGATGCTTGTCATTTCCACGCAAGCACTCTTGGCCGAGGTGCAAAAAACACACGATACAACCATCTTAGCACCTAAGCAAGCTACTGCCCTCGCTTACTTTGATGCGCTGGCGCGCAAAGAGGGATTTGAAATTTCCTTTGGTGCCGAAACCAAAGAACCAGCACTTAAAATCAACCGGGAAACCGTTTGGGCAGAAACCGAAGCCGATTACCTGGACCGGCTAATAGCGGAGGCTACACCTTACTGGGCCTCAATTGAAGATACAAGCGCGTGGCTGAAGTCCATTCGGGGTTATAACCACCAAGTATCTCCAACAAGTACCAATCCTTCTAATTAACTTCCCGTAAATGCGAGTCTATTATGAACACCATTGTAAGGCACATCAACCGGTTTGTACTTGACCCCAATAATTACCGCTTTAGGGATAGCCCTGGATACCTGCCTGTCAGTGAGGATAAAGTGGAAGACCCTAAAATACAGCAACGAACCTTCAATTTGCTCGTCGGTAAAAACCATGAACAAATCTCAGACTTAGTCGACTCTATGAAGGAGAACGGCTTCATTCCGGTTGACCAAATTCAAGTAAAAGCGCTCTCTTCTGACAATTACCTGGTTCTGGAAGGAAACCGCCGCATTGCTACATTAAAATACCTATACAACGAATTCAAAAAAGGCAATGATGTCGGCAAATTAACGGAAAAAAGTTTCCGCAGCGTAGAGGTTGTCCTAAACCCGGATGAAGACCTGGCAGGCCACCTGATCGTAATGGGGCTCAAGCACATTAATGGCAACCGCAAGTGGAAAGCCGTAAACCAAGCGCAGCTTATACAGGATTTGATTGTAAACCATGGGAAGTCTGAGGATGAAGTCTGCCGCTCTCTTGGAATTACCAAACAAGCATTACGCCGGGCAAGACGTACGTTGGCTTTTATCAACCGATACAAAGACAGCGACTATGGCGATCAGTTTAGCAGTGGGATGTTCTCCATTTTCGAAGAAGCCATTTCTAAACGCAACATGAAGGAATGGCTACAGTGGAATGATGAATTGCTGATGCCTCAAAATGCCAGCAATGAAGAGCGGTTTTTCTCATGGGTTTCTTATGATGAGGTGAATGAAGGAGAAGGAGAAGATATCCATATTGTCAAAAAAGAACCCATCATTACCAAGTACACACAGGTACGCGAGCTTAACAACTTTATACTCGACGAAAAGGCCGTGGCTCACATGGAACATAGCCGCAGTATAACGCAAGGGTATTCATTTAGCGAGGCGGTTGCCGAGTCTAAGTTCAAAAATGCCCTAAGTAATCTGCAAAGCAATGCTCAGGCCCTTTTCAATTTTAGTGAATTCATGGGGCAAGGTGACCTGGAAGCTGTAGCTGCAGTAAGAGATAAGATTACCCGCCTCATTCCTGAAAATGGCAGCCGGGTTAGATATGGTGACGAAATCCGGCCACATTACTTGTTCCGCTTCACTGAAAAACACTTTTCGGCCTTATACATTGAACGCTATAATAGGTTATTCGACCTGAAGCTCAAGGCGATCAACCGGGTTAACATCATAGCAGGCATCAACAATTCAGGTAAAACCTCCTTGCTGGAAGCTATCTACAGCCTGGCTCAACTGAATAACATCAAGGCCTACCTCGACATCGTCCGTTACAGGGGCAAATTTTATCAGGGGCTCAATACACAGTGGGTCGCCCGGCACCTTGGCGAGTCCATGAAGGCCAATGGTGTTTTCAACGAACGCCCCGTCTACTGGGAACTCAGGCAGGAAGAAACAGACGATGACATTGATAAAACACAGTATCTAAGCAGTATTGTTTTGCAAGCTCAGGTGGAGCAGGAAGCGTATGAAAGCACTGCTCACTTGTTTCAGGAAAAAGACAGTACCCTTTACTACAGAGAAATATTTGCCCTTTGCCGGTCAGCCTTTACAAGTCCGTACCAGCATAATTATCACTTACTTCGACTGGCGCATGCACATGCTGTACGGGAAAAAGTGATCGGGGACATTCTGCGTTTCTTACGGGAGAAAGTTGACCCTTTACTACAAGATATAGAATTGGTAGAAATCGCAGGCGAAAGCCGCTTTTATGTCAGTGCTCAAAATCATCATCAAAGTGTGGATATCACCCAATACGGAGAAGGCGTGCAACGGATTTTTGAGATTGCACTGCTTACCGCTTATTGCAGCAACGGGGTGCTCTGTATAGACGAGTTTGAAAGCGCCATTCATAAAGACTTGCTGACCAGCTTCACCATGTTCCTGCAGGATCTTGCTGAACGTTTTAACGTACAAATATTCCTTTCCACCCACAGCAAAGAGTGTATCGATGCCTTTGTAGAAAACGATTTCAAAAACGACCAGATCACAGCCTATGTGCTCCGTGTAGGTGAAGAAGGGCACATAAAGGCCAAATACCTTGAAGGCACCCGCCTGGAGCGCCTCGTTGACAACATGAACATAGATATCCGAGTCTGATGAAATTCATATTTGCATTCTGCGAAGGGCCTCACGACGTTGCTTTTCTTTACAAAATCCTGAAGTCAGAGGGGTACGTCAGCCACAACAGAAAACTAGGGGAATATCCTTCTCCAATCAATGACTTTTTGATTAGGGAGGCCATGCACAGTTCGCTCCAAGACGCTAACCTTCAGTCCGCTACCCGCCGGCTCCTTCCTGCTGAGGTTATGAAAAAGGCAGCCCCGGAACGTATGATATTCTTATATGCCCTTGGGGGAGACAGCAGAAGAACCGAGCGTTTAAGAATTCTTCGCTTTCTACAGGATAGCTTTGCCGTTTCCGACCCTGATGCGCTTTTTCCCGGCGAGGAACACACTGCTGCCACTATCTACTTTTTTGATGCTGATGATGCTGGCGTACAGGCCCGATATGACCACATTAACCAGGAACTCGCAGAACTAAGTGACGAGCCCGCTCTTCTTTTATCTTCTCAAGCCCAGATTACTGACGTTAACGGTATTCAAGTAGGTGGATTTATTTTCTCAGCTAATGAGCAAGAGACCGGGAAGCTGGAAGATACGCTAATCCCGCTGATGCGGCTTGAAAATGAGGCCATCTTCCAAGCTGCTCAAGCCTTTCTTGATGAGCACTTTAGCGATGACCGCTGCAGAAAGCTCCAATGGAAACCCAATATGGAAACTCAGCTTATGCAGGAAACCCGCTCCAGCCGCCGCCTGAAGTACGATCGTGACAAGTCCCTTATTGGAGTGGTTGGGCAGCTACAGCAATCTGGTAAAGGAAATAGTCCTATCATTAGAGACTCTGACTTCATCAACTTACAAAAACTGCAAAACGATGAGGCCTGTCAGGCAATAGCAAGGTTTATCCGGAGCCTATAGCCGCTTTTGCGAAATCGCGAACGGTATGCTTTATGCTTTAAGCATGATTAGCTTTCTCCCCAGCACCACCTCCAACCTCACCAGCTCCCGAAGCCGCCAGTCGTAAGTGCCGCTCAGCCGCAGCCCGAGGCTGGCTTCGCTTATTTCCAGTGCCCGGGCAAGATCGCTCTCGGTCAGGCCGCCCTCCTGCATGAGGGCATAAACGCGTTGTGAAATGTCCAGATTCAGGCGCACAAAACGCTCGATATGCTCCGGTCCCTGCTCCGCAAAGAAGCTGGGAATATCAGGGTAAGTATCCATAATCTTTAGAACAATGGTAATGACCTGGGCAGTTCCGGGATTCGCTACAATTTAGTGCCCCTAAACATCCGACGATTACATTAAGCCCCCAATCTTCAATTCAACCCAACATAATAGTCTCCCAATTGAGGTACAGCACCCAGCCGACCACTTTTGTACGCGTTCAGTACATTGGAGGTATCCCGGACTACTGAGGTGTCAAAATCTGCCAGGGAATAGAGCTTGGTGGCGCCTGATTCTCTTCTTTCCGTAAACCAGATCGCATCATTCCGGAAAACATCACGATGGTCGAAAAGCTCCCGGAAATTGGTCGTTGCCAGCATCTGAGATTTTTGCGCATTGATCAAAAAAGATAGTATAAAGTGTAGGTACAAGTCCGGGTGCAAAGAGGACTCCAACTCATCGATTGGAATGATATGACCGTCTTTGAGCAGCAATGCCAACAGGCCGGCAAAGCCATAGTACCGCTTGGTCCCTTCCGATTCCATCCTGAAGGGGAGGCGGAACTGTGCTCCACCAACTGTATGCTGCAACTCAACATCAACCGAGGTAATCTTGCCTTTCTCCCTCAATGCTTTGACCTGACTGCTTGCCTTTTCCTTCATTTGGCTTTCCAGAAATTCGATCAATCCATCCGGAATCGGTACTTCATTGTCCTCTATTAAAATATCTGATACGTTGAAATCTGCTTTCTTCAGAATACTGATGACCGTTTCTTTCTCAATTGCTCCGTCCTTCATCCTGGCGGTGACAAAATCGTCCAATTCAGTCTTGGTGTAAACAGTAGGCATCAGGTAGGATTCAAACCAGGCTACCGCCTCGCTCAACTCATGAAGTTTGGCATTGATCTTTAGGAAGCCCCCCAGCACTGTGTTATTCCAGAGCGTATTGGACTCCAGCGCTTTCCGCAGCGCTGTATCCGTTTTGATTTTACTGCCAAAACTGATCTCCGTAAACTGATGCTCCAGGTCCGTTTCCCGCTTGAAGACATTGGCTTTCTTTGGCGCATAATAATCCAACCGTTCGCTGACGATAGCACTTCGGTTAAACACTACAGCATAGTCGTACCGGACCTCATTATGTATAAAATCGATGCCCAGACGGCTAGGCTGCTTTTTACTCTCCTCATCAAAAAGGAAGGGAGAAAAATCAAGCTCATCGGTCTTTTTACCTTCAGGTTCTAAAACCAACTTGCGCAAAAAGTGCAACGCTTTCAGAATCGTCGTTTTACCAGAAGCATTCGCCCCGTAGATCAACCCCAGCTTGAGTAAACGGTACCCGCCTGCGTGTATGACGTAGTGGTCTTCCAGGTGGTCCGATTTGTCCGCTTCAAAGGTGAGCACCTGCTCTTCCCGGACTGGGCCGAAATTCTGCAAACTGAAATTAATTATCATTTTTAAGCTCTATTTTGTAACTTGATTACAAATATAGCAACAAAAATGACTAAAAATAGTTTCTGAGTACCTTATCCCCCTAAAAACAGAAAACCCGCCAAACATGCGCATTCCGGCAGGGCCGAAAGAGGCGAGGCGGGTTTTGATGTAGTAAAGATGCTTGATTTATCTCTCAATGTCAAGGCGGAGCGGCGATGACATCTTATTTGCTATTCCTTTTCTGCCATAACTCCTTTTAAAGCATTTAGCGCCTCTTGAAAATACTGCTTTTCATGCTTAAAGAAAGCCGCATTTATGGCATTTGCAAACCGGTCTCGCAGCGAAACCCCTCCGGCATTTTTCAAATCCAGATGGATTTGGTAGATATGGTAGAATGATTTACCTGCGCCTCCCCCCGGACCTTCCTTTACAATCGGATCAGAAGCAGCTAATATCCCCTTTTCTTTGAGTCTGTTTTTCAGCTGATCGCCGTATTGAGTATTTTGGGGAGTGAACAACTCCATATACACCTCTACTTTCGGACGAAAAACGACATGATCGATATTTACCCAAAACCGGAACCTGGAAGCTACTTCAGGTTCAACACCATCCAATAACTTGCCTCCCGATGGGCTGAAATAAAAGTGCCTGTATTTATGAGCTTTCCTGGAGCTGGGGGCGTAACCACAGCTCTCCATGGCATCATAGACAGACTTGGAGGCATATTCAAGTAGCTCCTTGTCTTTCTTTTTCAGGTCTCGTATTTCGTCTTCCTTAGACTGAAAAATCTCAAGAAGATCCTCCCTGACCTTAGTATAATCAGTACTCATATAAAAAGCATTAATATTAGCAATGTATTCTTTAAGAAAGAGCAGGTGGCGGTCGTCTGATTCCAGAAAGCTGCCGTGCAGGTTTTGCACCACCTCATCGATCAGTTCCTTGTGCAGGATGCTGACATAACAGCCGTCCGGGGGCGGTTTTGTGGTTACGTCTGCTCCTGAGATGGAGAGTATGATCCCTATTTTCTTTTCCGCCTGCACATCATTCCAGTACTCCTGCAGGTCATTGTATAGCGGGGCGTAGACCTTATTCTCTATGATGACCGCCCAGCTTGATTGGGATTCTGTGTCCTTGCCCTCTTCTACCTCAGGCGTGTTATCCTGAATGAGGATATCTATCCGCTTGCCATTTTCAGTGGTTTGCTCCCGCTCTACGGTGTACTCGGCACTTTGTATTTCTTCTTTTAGGATGCTAAAGCCCGCTTGTTGCGCTTTCTTGTGCTTGTGTACCTTCTGCAAATTGCCCGGTGCATCAGGACGGTCTAACGCCTTCTGCAGTATTTTGACATCGGCCCCCAATTTGCGCTCGTACACCTTCAGCAGGCTTTCCAGAAAGAGGGTGGAAAAGCCATGCTCTTCTTCCTTGTCAAAGTAGAACGCCAGAAAGTTGCTGATCACATTTTCCCAGCGGGGAAAACCCGAAATCTCAATCAGATTTTTCCGCTGTTTGGGCACTTCCGGGAGGTCGTCGAATAGCTTGTCCAGCCAGGTTAGGTTCATTGCTTGTCTTCTTATCGTTAATTAACTCCGTTTGGACTACATTGGCTTAAATACGATGCCATTAGCGCCATGCAGCCAACCACGGTTACTTAATTCAAGTTTGAAAGCAGAATAATCAGACATCTTTGTAAGTGTCAATGTTGCTGACCTGTAACCAGTTTGGAGTTCGACGTAATACTCAGTTATTTTAGATCGTAATTCACTTGCCTTTGCAGTCGTCCCCATATCGTTAAATCGAATCGAAGTCCTTCCATCCGGCTGCAAATAAAACCTCCTGGCATTGAGGAAAATACGAACAGCTGTATCATCATACGTTTTTACTCTGTAGCTACTGTATTCTATATCTAAAGGAGAATCATCTTCCTCCAAATAATCGCTATAATTACTTTTTGCTTTTGCAGCAGCCTGCTCTTCCTCAGCTCGAATCCTGGCTTCTTCCTCCTCCTTTATTGCATTGACCATCTGTTCTGTTAAATACTCTTCTCCGTCAATCACTACCCCACAAAGCATAACACCCGACACCGCATCACTGGTAGAGGTGATTTCATACATCCCAAGCCCCTTTGCAAACACTGCTCTGCTTTGAGGATTGAGGTCATCGCTCAAATCCTGAGATAAATACCTGTACTGACAAACCGGAAAATTTGGGGCAACTCGTTTCCCACGGTCGGCATACCTGATGTCCTCAAAGTCTTTTTCGTGTAAATAAGATAACTCTGCTTCTCCTCCAATCAGTGGTAGCGTATGGCTTTCCGGATCGAATACTACCGGCCCTAGTTCCAGTTTTCCGTCGTACTTCCCGAAGTATACGGTAGCGCCTTTCCTGACAAAACTATTGTACTTGGGAAATCCCTCCGAAATATGGATTTGATTATCTCCGTCCTCGCCCAGCAACTCTACCCATAGCTTAATCAGGTTATCATCCTCAGACCTTAATACAAAAACAAGGGCTTTTTCTCCATCATGCTCAAGCGTAGCCTTGTATTTAATTTCCAGCTTCTTGGGCTCGTATTCCAGTAAATCTTGCGTTCCAGGCTCCACATGGTACATCCAATAGTTGCCTACCTGCAATGGGAAGTACTCTTCCGATAGATTGACGTAGTACTCCGTGCTGTATGGCCTGATATAATCTTTATGTACATATCCGATCTTTTCGCTCCCCTCCTGCTTTACTTTTAACCAGTCAGATTGATTGTGCTCGTATTCATTTTTGTCACCTACGACTTTTGCCCCTTTGTAGAGCTTTCCAATCACTGCGTAGTCCTGCCCGGGCCCTTCCCTAAACCGAAGGTGGGTGGTGTTGACATCCACTATGAAAACTCCCAGTGAATTGTCTCCTTCTCTTGTAGCAGCAGAAGCCTCTCCATGTTCTTTTGAAGCTTGAGCTCCCGGAGCAGATTCCTGGCAGGAATTCATACTGAAAAGAAACAGGAATAGTGCGCTCCATAGAACAGTTGTGTGTGTAGTTGTCATTTCAAATTATGGTTTGGGGTTAGAAATTTTCTGATTTTACCCTCACACCACCACCCCCCAGTCAAACTCCACCCAGTCAAAGCCTTCCACCTTCTTCCGGGCTTTGGCATCGTTGAGGCTGGTGACGGTGAGGACGGCGCTGCCCATCTTGTTGTAGTTGACCAGCACGCCATCGTCCAGGTCGAGGGGGAGCTTGCGGGCGGCCAAGGGGTAGAGGATGTCGCGCTCGTACTGCCGCACGTCTTCCAGTATGGCGTCGATCTTGTCGATGTCTTTTTGGGCCTGCGTCTGCTCGCGGGGGCTGACGTCGGCCTTGAGGGTGATGCTGACCAGAGTGCTGCGCTGTGCTTCCAGCTTGCGGATGAAGTCGCGCACGTAGTCGTTGAGCAGGCGGCTGACCGTGTCGGGGCGGTAGCGGTGCAGGTACACGAGGGCCTGAAAGTGCTTGCCGGGGGAGCTGAAGAGCCAGTAGATGGGGCGCTTCTTGTAGCGCTGCAGGTGGTCTTTGTAAAACTCCCGCACAAAGTAGCTGCGGATGTCCCGCCCGAGGGCGTTTTCCACAAACTGCAGGTTGGCTTCAAACTGCTCCGGGCCGAAGGCGGCTTCCAGAAAGCGGCGGAAGCGCCCGGCCACATCGTCCGGGAAGTAGTCTTCGGCGAGCAGGGGGATGATGCCGTCTTCATCGGGCAGGAAGGTGGCGGTGCCGGGGCTTGTGCCGGTCTTGTCCCAGTACTCGGGCAGCCCGTCCCCCGCGTTGGCGAGGATGAGCCCTTCTTTGTCGAGGCTGTAGCGCCCCATCATGCAGCCTACGGCGTAGCTGAGGAATTGGGCGATGACTTCTTGGTCGTCAAAGACCAGGGCTTCTTGCACAAACTGCTGCCGGGCCGCGCTGCCGACCGGGCAGTCCTGCCGTTTGGAGAGCTTTGTGGTGGCAGCTTTCAAGGCCTTGCGGTCGAGCTCCTGCTGCAGGATGGTGATGTCTTCCAGGGGGACTTCCGGGCTGAGCTCTGCCTGCAAGCCGTAGAGGTCGATAAAAATGCGGTTGAGCTCCTCTTCCTGCGCGTGCAATTGCGCAAACTGTGCGCCCCAGTGCGCCTGATAGGTGGCGTAAGCTTCGGACAGGGTGCTGGCACCGGTGAGCAAAGGGTGGCGCTGAAAGTCCCAGGAGGTTTCGTGGGCGTCCCAGTCGGTATGTGCTATTGAAATACAATCTGCTGATAAATTGATGCCTATCTCCTCAAATACTTGCTCCTTAACAGGAGTACTAGCAATATGACTAATTTCAAAATTTAAGGTTGGTGATATTTTTGAAATCACTCCACTAAAAAAATTTGAATTTACCAATCCTAATAATCCAAGTAAGTTAATTTCCCGTTTCGGATAAGCTCCTGAAGTAGCATCAATTGGAACAAATCCATTAGGAAAAAGACGACTCGAAAAGCTGCCACTAGTAACCTTATTCCAAGAAATATATTCTTGGAAATAATACTGAGGGCTTCGAATCACGGATTTTGGCTTTAAGCCTTTAAGCTCAAAACCATTTTTTTCCCAGTTAATAACATATTCTTGATTACCATACCATTTCCTAAAATCTCCGCCTTTGTTACAAGGAAACCACTTTTTATTTGATTGCTCCGCATCTTTTATTTCTTTAAGCGAAAAATCTAAACGATCTATTCCAATCTCAGCCCAAAATCTTAAAAATCTTCCATTATCGCTGGTGGACAGTCCTTTTTTTAGGCTCACATACTTTTCTATACTTTGCTCGGACTGAAATAAGTTGACAACCTCCTCACTCAACCAATACCCAATCGGGCTGCCCGGGATTTTTTGGAAGTCTTGCTGCCGGGCGTGGTAAAAACCATAATCCTGATCTAAGAACAGCTTTTCAATTTTATCTACAGAGCGTACTTGTACATGTTTCTTAAACAGGCGGCGATAGATACCCGGCATATCATCGGCAGCCCGGTTGACCATTGTGAAAGCTACCGAACCAAAATCAGAGCCAAAAATACCCCTGCCTAAGTGCAGCAAAGTATCAATTTGCACTTGTTGGAGCATATCCTTTCGGTATTTTTCAAAAGAGGACAGAAACATCCAGGATGGCAGATTAATCATTCCGATCAGCCCAAATGGTAATACCTGCTCCTGTGCTCGCTGCATGAAACAGACCATCAAATCGTCTTTGGCTTTGGGATAGTGCTGTTTCACCCATTTAGATAGCTCAGGGTTCATCTTCCCGCCCCCCATATACGGCGGATTATCCACCACACAGTGCATCTGCTCCCCCAGCTCCTGCAATTGCTGCAAGGCATTCGCCAGGTGCTGCAATTGGGTGCGCAGGAAGATGTCATTGGTCTGCGCGCGCTCCACCACCACCTGCCGGGCCCGCCTGATTTCGCCCGCTTCCGCCTGCGGCTGTATAAGTGAGCCGAGGTTGGTAGCCTGCTGCAGGTGCTGCAGGTCGCTGCTTAGGGCTTCAGTGGGTGTGATACCACAGGCTTCCAAAGCCGCTGCCGTTTCCTCCGTACTCAGCGGCAAATCCTGAAACTGCAGGATGTGGGGGCGGATATTTTTGCGGAAAATCCGGCGGTGGTAAGCCCGGGCTTTCATCATCAGCGCAAAGCCGGCCAGCTGTGCGGCCCGCTCATCGATCTCAAAGCCGCGCAGGTTGTTTTCCAAAATGAGCTGCGGGATTTCACTTTTGTTGTAGCCCTCCTCTTCGTACATGAGGGTGAGCAGCTCGAAGGCATACAGCAGGATGTGCCCGCTCCCGCAGGCCTGATCCAGAAAGTGGATATCGGTCACGCTGTCGATGCGCAGGAAGTCGGCCGCCTGCGCCGCCGGGGAGTCGATGTAGTAGCGCATGTGGGCCCGCAACCCGGAGTTGGGGCGGTTCTGCAGCCACAGCTTACCGAGGGTATTCTGCACCATATACTCCACAATCCACCGGGGCGTAAACAGCTGCGTGGCGGCCGGCAGGTCTTCCGGGGCCACCCGCCCTTTGGCGGCAAACACCGCATCCTTCTTTTCCGAGATGTAAAACTGGTACAGCCAGCCGATGATTTCCACATTTTGGGCGGCTTCCGGCGGCATGCCGTCGCGTACATCCTGCACGATGCTGCGGGCGCTGAGCAGGTCATTGGGCACGAGCAACTCCGTATAGTCCTGCAGCCGCTGAAACATAAAAGGCATGGCGCTGTGCCATTGGTTGCAGGCCGCGATTAGCAGCAGTTGGTAAGCTTCATTCTGCGGGTCGGGCGAAGGCAGCTCGCCATTGAGCAGCTGAAAGACCCGCTTGCGGTCCACCGTCAGCTCCTCCCCGATCAACCCCCGCTTGGCCTGCTGCAGGATTTCCGGCAGGGTCTCCCCATCGGCCGGGCTGAGCACCCGCGGGCGGGTGTAGTCATTGGCATCCATAAACCGCAATGCCACGAGGCGGTTGAACCAGGTGTAGGCCACTTCCTCCATCAGGGCGGCCTTCCCTTTGGCCTTCAGCGCTTGCGCCAGTTGGTCCACCTGTTGGCTGCGCTCCCGCCGCTCGATGCTATCGGTATTCAGCACCTGTTCCAGCCGGTTGCTGATTTGTTCGAGCAGCTTGCGGCGTGCGGCTTGGGCGAAGGATTTTAGGGTGGTGGTTTGCATGGGTGGTTAGGGTTCTGTTAGGTTTAGGAAAATGACTTTAGCTCAAATTGATTTACAACAAAATATCCCGGTCCTTCCCCAGCTGTTCCAAATAAGCTGCCCGCAGCTTTTCCAGGTAAGCGTCTACCTCTTCGGGCGTGCGCAGATGAGGGCGCGGGAAGTGCACTTTTATCGTACTGGCCCGGATAAATTCCCGCCGCTGCTGCACCGGACGGGTAGCCGCCGGTGTGCCCTGATCGGCTTTATTGGCAACCTCCGGTGTACGGCTTGCCGGTTCAGGAGGGGGGGCCGACATCTGGTACAAGTTGGTCAGGCAGTGTGCGTACTGTTTTTCTTCAAACTGCCGCACGAAATCCCGAAGGTTCGCAATGTGCTTGCTCCGGTCAATCTCCCCCATAGCCAGGTCAAAGGGGCGTAGCAGTTCTGCCTGCTGGCTTTCCGAAAGGCTTTCAAAGCGATCTACCTGATAGAGCTTTTCGCGGAGTTCCTGAATGACTGCCCGCGCCTCATTCTTTTCCGCTTCGAGGGTATCGCGGAGCAACTGCCGGCATTTGTCCAGTTGCTCTTTGGCCAGTTGCATCTTGTTGCCCAGGTAGGGGCGGGGCTCGCCTGCCACTACTTGTAAAGCCTGCAGCTCCTCCTGATCGATATACTGATTATTGGCCTGCCCTCTGTCCAGGAAAAGGTTGATATCCTCAAATATCTTCCGCTGCTGCCCGGCCATAAAAGACTTAATGGGGTCAACGGTATCCTCCTTGATGTCGATAAGGCTATCCTCGATCGCCTCCAACTGATCAAAGTACTTATTGTAGTTGGTGGAAGCCAGCTGATCGAGCTGCCGGGTATAGTCCTCCAGCACGTTCAGGAAAGCAAACCGGTCTTTTTCCCGGAGCAGTTGCCTCAATGCTGTAGCTTCCTCCCGGAGCCTTTTCTGAAAAGCTACCGCAGCGTCTTTTGGGTCATTCCCGTGATTGGATTCGTTGAAAAGTTCCCGGTGCAGGTCCTTGAGCCTTTTTAGAGCACGGGCATCTACCTCCGGCAGCGGCTCCACAATAGTTTGGGGGCGCAGGCGAATGTTGGTCATATTGTTGAATGCGGCCTCGTGGCCGACCAGCTCTCCGTTTTCTTTCAACTCTACCTTGTTGCGGGCCATTAGGCGGGCCAGCAGGCAAAGCGTCCCCATTTCCGGCCATCCGTAGGGCGCTTTGCTAAATTTGTCGAGCAGGGCAGAAATGGTCAGCCGTTCTCCTTGCCGGTTGCTTAACAAGGTGTGATCCAGCAGCTCCCGTTCCGCCTCGCTCAGGCTTTCATCGGCATGCCGGAACAGGTCATCCGCCTGACTTTGCAGAATATTTTTTAAATCAGATTCCGTGTAGCCCTGTTTCAGCATACGCAAGTTGGGGAAAGCGTAGCTGATCAGTTCCTGCAGCCCCTCCGTAATCCGGTTGCGGGCATTGGAGGAAGCCGGGGCGGAAAGTTCTTCTCCGTTCAGGATGAGCGTTGCCCTGCCCAGCAGGCGTTCTGCCCGGGCAATCAGGCTCTTGTACAGCTGATCATTGCTCGACTTTTTGCGTTGCAAAATCTGATGGACCTCCTCTTTCAGCTGATTGGAGGTATTCTGACGGAAGTACTTGTCCACCTGCTTGTACATCCGGATATCTTTCAGCAGGCGGTCATCTTCCGGCAGCAGCGCCAGCAGCTCTTTGGTCGCCATGGTGTGGGACTTTAGAATGGCGGGGGCCCCAAAGTGCTCATGCTGCGGAGTGATGACATTGAGGCTGAGCTCCGAGTCTCTGCCAATCAGATTGCCATCCAGCTTGCGGGCAAAGGCGTAGTCCTGCTGATTCTCCTGATAGCGGATTTTGGTATCCCGGAAGACGTCCTTGTAGATGACCTGTGCCAGCATCTCATTGACTTCCGTGATATCGATCGGGGTGCTCTTGATTTCATTCTCAATGTCTTTTTCGACATTGGTCAGGTATTCATAGTCTTCACCGTTGCGCTGAATGTAGATTTCATGCTCCAGGCGGTTAAGGGCCTCCTGCACCCGCTTTTCGTGCTGATGAAGGTCTACCTGAAAATCCTCGATCAGCAGGATAGCGATATGCTTGAGCGAAGGACGGAAACTCTTGACGAACTTCACCAGGAACAAGGCTTTAAGCACCCGTACCATAAATGGGTCATCCACCAGGTTCTTCTCTGCGATCTGCACGGCAGATTGTATTTCGCCCAGCAAAGAGCCCTGAATGCCATCGTACATGCGGTCGAAGCTGGCAATCTGAGGCAACTCCATGCCATCCGCAATCATGCTTTTGGCAACATCCTGGAAAACGCCCAGCATGGAGCGCTCCCCTACTGACTGATGCTTGCCCTGAAAGGCATTCTGAACCGATAGCCCCCGTATACACTGCTGAAAAAGGGTGAACTGATAAGGCAGAAAAGGATAAGTCCGGAGGAAATGGGCATCATCCTGATAGCCGCGAAAAGCCGTCCCTCCCTCACTGAAGTGGAACAAGGTTTTGAAGTTGTTCTGTTCTGCTTCGTAGACCGGCTTCAGCAGGCGTTCTCCTTCCTCGTTTTTGTCGAGCAACCGGCGTTGGATGACCTCATCTACATTCCCGCTGGTAAGATTGACGCGGCAGGCGAAACGGGCCTGAATTTTAGAGAAGTCATTGCTTTGCTGATCGGATACGGCACCGACCACTGCATCAATGTCCTCCTGAGACGTCACGAATATCCAGGCCTGCCCTTTGCAATGGGTGGCTAATGACTCCGCTATAGTCTGCAGGTTGGTCATCAGCTTGGTATTGTCGGCGATGTACTGCCCTACTTCATCCACGAAGAAATTGAGGCGGAAACCGGGCTCCTGCTGCCCGATGTAATCTTTGACCATCATGGCGAATGATTCAATCGAGACTTTGTAATCATCCCGGTAGCGGTCGATATAGCGAGCGGCTTCCTCTTTTGCAATGCCCTTAACGGCAGCCAGGGCACTGGCAAACTCGCCACTGGCCATTTTGAGGCGGTTGCGGCGCTGTTCCCAGCTTCTGCCCCGGGGGTCAGCCTTCTGAAAAGCCGTTTTAAAGGCCTCATACAGCCCCTCGCTATCGAGGTCGCGCTCCAGCTCAGCCACATAGCCCAGTTTGGGGTAGTAGCCCTGCATTTCATTGAAGACCTTAACGAATACCGACAAGACCGCATCTTCCTGGTCTTTGCTGATGATATCCGCTTTTTGGTCAATATTGAAGAGGATACTTTTGGAAGGGATGCCTGCAGCGCGCTGAAGCTCCGCTTTCAACAAGGCATCATCCACTTTTTCGCAAAGCAAATCCGCCGCCTGATGCCCGTCCAGAGCGCGGTTTTCCAACAGCAGGGACAGCATTTTGAGCAAGTGGGATTTACCGGAGCCAAAGAAGCCACTGATCCAAACGCCATTGATGCCGGCGTATTCGTTGTAGTAGTCAATAAAATGCTGAGTCAGCTTTTTGCGGACTTCATCCGTAAAGACGTATTCGCGGACTTCTCTGAGCAAGTGCTCGTCGTCGTCGGCTTTGATGACGCCCTCAATGGGGCGGGTAATGTCCTGCTTGAAAATGTTTTTTAAATGGGTCATTTTTCCTGCTGAATTGGTTAGAGCGATTACAGATTGATGTTATCAAGATTGAACGCCCGGTAGTAATTATCGTCTTTCAGAGTATCAAACAAGCGCAAGTAAGAGCCACTTCTGGAAGTGACGTAGGCTCCCGGGAAAAACATAACCGTGGGAGCTGTTTTTGCTATACGCTGCAGGTTGTTCAGCACATTGTGCGACCGGATGAAGGGAAAAACCTGCCCGACCCCGGTGATGAAAAGCACCTGATGTGCCCTGGCTTTTATCCGTCGATCTATGGCCGGGATCATTTCCGTTTCCACATCGAGAATGGACTGCATCATTTCGAGGAATTCTGCTTTCGTGCTTTGTGTTTCTTCCTCAAAAATGTCTTCCAGGCTGTCTTCCTGCTGAATGATTTCTAAAGATAAATCAAAGAGGTTAATTTCCAACGTATCAATGTCCAAAGTTTTCAGCCGCTTTTGCAGGGCATCGATGGCTTTGACGACTTCATTTTCCTGCGTAGCCGGGTAAGGGGCGATATAAAAGGGGATTTCATTGCCAATGGCCTCCATTTTCAGGAAGGCCTCCTGCTGAATTTGCCTGAAGTAGTGGTCAAACTTTTCCGAAATTTTCTCCTTTTGCATCACTTTATACGGTTGATAAACTGCCTGATATCCCGGTCGGCGACCAGCAAATAGCGCAGCAGTTTAGGGTCTTCGTCAATCAGTGCCTCGGCTACATAGGTGGTCACTACGGGTGGTGTAATGACCCGTTCTTCACGGTTGTTGACCACGCCGGCTTCCTCCATCATTCTGTACAGCCGTGACCGCAGTTTTTGATAAGTCGAATCACTGACTTGCTGCAGCTTTTGCTCTTTGAGGGTCTGTGCCTCCAGGAAAGCGGTGTAATCTGATTCATGCACGATATACTCAAAAGCCTGAATTTTATTGAGCAGGACCTCCAGTGTAAATGCCCCGATAAACGGATACACCTTGCATACCGCCACCCAAAGCAGCTGCTGCTGTTCTGTGAAGGTACCTTCCGCGAGGCGTTCCAGTTGCAGGGGCGTCATCTCTTTTAACCGGGTGCGCACCTCATAGAAGGACCGCACGGTTGTTTTCAGCTGGTTCTTTTGCAGGGCATTTTCTCCAACGACCGCTTCCTGTACAGCCTCCCAGTCCTGTGTATCCGCGTACAACTGTGCGATTTTGATGCTTTCCTCCACCTGTAGGGCAGCACCGGAAAAGGACAGTCTGTACGGACGGGACGCAGCCATTTACTTCTGTTTTTGTGCCGCCCAATATAGGCAATTGCCGCTAATCGAAGGTGATTTGGCTTAAATCAGGGAGGGTACTGCTATCTGGTTTTTCTGCCATCGTCGCGTACTCCCGGAGCAATTTAAAGGGGAAGGGCAAAACCGTGGGAGCGTTGATGCGGACGAAATCCACGGCCAGGGTTTCCAACAGGAAGTCACTGAGCAAACGGCTATTGTCAACCGGCTTCAGCTTGCGCACCACATTCCCGTTTGGAAACCGCCCCTTCGTCTCCTTCATCCGGGTATTGACCCAGTAACATAGCGCCCCGTTTTCTTCATAAGTATGCAAATCGACCAGTGCTTTTGAATAGCGGCCAGTGGCTTCTTTGCTTTTGAAAGGGTGCTTCAGCCAGTAGCCGAACTTCTGGTGAAAAGCTTTGGCGTAGCCAATCTTTGCCTTCGATTTACCGCGAATGCATCGCTTCAGCTCCGTCAATGCAATGGTTTGCCCTGTTTTAACACCCGCAAGGTATTGCTGCAAGTCTGGCAAATCACTTCCATTGGCATTCAGGTACTGCGCTGTAAACGATTTTACGTCTTCTGCCGGCACATCAACGCCTTCGATCTTGATGCCGGCCATTATTTCTTTGTGTATCCCATCCAGGTTAGGGAATGCGCGCATATCCGTTTGCTGAATCACATTGAGGTTGCCCTCCTCATCAAGAATAACGCCTTCTATGGGTTGTCCTCCCCTTGGGTATTTGTCAAAAATGGCGGTCAGTTTGGAATGAAAAGCTTCCGTGAACAGATCTCTGGTCAGGCTACTGAAATTCATCTGCCCATCCGGATGGATGGATAGAAAATGGAAAACAGGCTCCTGCTTATCTTCTTCTTCCTTCAGGACAAAGCTCCAGGTACCTGAGGCTTGGAGCCTGCCCCAGTCAAACACGGTCATTTGGCGTTGGGCAATATCGTATTTCAAGTGCAGCTCTGTGACGAGCTTGGCGATAAATGCTTTGCTATTGCTTTCGGCTCCTTTAAACTCTTGCAGGGTAAATTGCTGGGTGGCGCATTCCGGTGTGGCTTTGAATTGTTCATAGCGGTCTATCTCCTCTTTCTCCCGCTGATAGTACGCTACATCATTGTTCATGACAAAGTTGAGCGCCTTTGGATCAGCATGACGGGTTGACCGGGCAGACAGCCCGAAGTGCTCCTGCAAAGCATCTTTGAACTGTTTCTCCGCTTTTGCATCATTGGTGTTATTGATAAACCTTACAGGTACATTCCGAAGCACATTGGTACGGTCGGTAGCCGACTTTTCAAAATGCACCGATTCCACAGCAGTTTCAGGCTTGCACACTTGCTGCAGGCCAAAGTAGCCTCGAAATTTAGGCAGAAAAGCCTCGAAGTAGAGTTCGTTGAAAAGAGCGATTTTGGTGGTGCTGTACTTCTTGGGGTTTAGAGAAAAGAAATCAATCCGGTTCTTTTTGTTTTTCCCCTTTATCAACCTCGCACATTTCGGGCGGCGATTCACATAGCGGTCTTTTAGGGGCACCTTTCCATCGAGCGCTTCATTGTAGCGTTTGAACCGGTCTGTAGCTGGGTCAAACAGAAACTGTTCTTTGCTCCATAGTTTTTTCCGCTCTTTTTCGCTCGCCCGGCAGTATTTGTCCAGAGCGAGGTCCTCATGCCGGTTGAGAGAAGTGAATGTCCGGGTGTGCAACTGTATGGTAAAGTCTGGCTTAACTTCAACTTCCATCGCGATCCTGCTTTGATCAGGCTTATTGGTAAAATCGCTGTCAGCAGAAGTGATGAACAGCCGCCCGGTTACGTTGTGATAGCGGTACCGGTGATGGTCGGAGTTGGGGGCAGCATTGAGGAACAGCTGAAATAGTTTGTGTTTTTGCCGGATATGTTGTGGCCGCTCTACAAGGTCTATGGTACAATCAATTTTTTGGCTTACCTCACTCAACCGGCCTAAATAACCGTTCTCCGGCAGGTCATTTGTACGAAAAAGCAGGAATGCTTCATTCCCCCACATGAAGCAGGCAGACTGCAAAATGCCTTGAAATTGCTCAGGCAAGGCATCCAAAAAGTCACCGATGTCCTCATAGGAAAGCCAATGCTCCCCTTTTCGCTTCATGAGAAGGATGGTAAAGTCCTTAATAATCTTTCGGTAGTCCGGCGTAACTTCAAAGGCATTGAAATACAAGTGGTTCATAGCTTCATAATTTTATCGTAAATGAATTGCAGGTGTTCTTCCAGCACTACTCCCTGGTCCAGGTCTAATAATCCCGGGACTTCAATGATCCCATCCTCTCCGGTTACCGGCTGATAATCCGGAGCAGGGGAGACGATGTTGACAATGATTGCTCCTTTGCCACCAACCTCTTCCAGCTTTTTCCTTATCTTCTCTTTCTGTGCCCGGGCATCCACCCGTGTGCCTGCACCCCAATATTTAAAGTCCAGGTACATCCCATTATCCGTTACCGCATCGAAGCGCTCGTAGTGCTCCGGAGGGAGCGGGCGGCAGGAGATGCCGTGTTTTTCCAACAGGTGCGCCCCAATTGCTTCTCCTAATGCGCCCAGATAAATATTTTGGAAGGTAGGCGGGGATACCATGCGCTCATTGGCTTGGAACTCCATCGCGTATCCTTTCTGCTCGAATAGCATTTGGACCGTCCTGATTTTCATGAGCTCCGGAAGGCGGGCCGCATCTTCAGAGGCAGATTTACCAGATTCCTGATTAAAGGAAATGGAAAGGTCGTTTTTAAAATCGCTGCGGGTCCGATAGTTGTACATCCTGAGCCGTTCCCCCCCAGGGTGAGCGATGTAGAACCGCACCAAACCATTCCTCAGGACTCTTTCTTTTGAATCTGTGGGATATTTCAGCACCTGCGTCCTCAAACCTTCCCAAAAATCCATCTCGTTTTGTTGCCAGATACGCCTCCGTGACAGCTTCCTTAGCAAGGTCGCCGTCTGAATAGAGGTGCTGACATTCTGATTGCGGATCTTTTCGGTCGGGTCAGTTGGATTGCCTTGTTGTTGCCCCTGCGCATGTTGTTGCAGCGCCTCAAACTCCCGCACCAGCAAATGCCCCTCTGCGCTGAATTGGCTAAGGTACCGTGCGAGGTTTTGATCGTAAAGCAAATGCGTAACCGGCGGTTTTAGCCGGGTACGGGACAAGCGCCCTACCGCCTGAATGATCACCCGGCAAAAATGGGCTACGACAGATTCGCTTTCCCGGACTGAGCCGCTGTTGAGTACCGCATACTTATTCAGCTTACGCCCAAAGATATAGCGAACCCTTGCACTTTTCTGCTCCTGGCTTATGGCGCCCCCGGCCTCCAGATAAGCGACTTCAAAAAGGTAATGAATCAGGTCGGTATCACTAATGGCCTCCCCGCTTCTGAAATAGGCTAAAAGGTGGGTAGGTTGTTCCAGGTATATACCATCGTAGTCTTTTTTCCCATCTCCGTAAGCCAAATCGTTGACGGCTACGACTTTCTGTCCGGGATGCGGCTCGTACTGAATATTTTGCCCCGCCCCCATAGTTTGATAGGTGGATACAACGAAGGCGTCATGCCCCTTTTTCAAATGCTCGCAAATGCGCTCAAAGCTGTGTTCAAACCCACTGCTGTCCACAATATAAAGTGTTGAGGACACTTCCTGCTTTGCCTGTTCCTCCGTCTCCTTCAGGTAGCACATACGAACTTCTGTAAGTATGCTGGTGAGCACTTCTTCCGTGAAGTCATCGTTTTGCCCCTTACGGGGCAGCTTGTTGAGCAGGCAAAGAAAGGAATGGCAATCCTCATCCTGGATAAACCGGGCGTAAGCCATCCCCAGCTTGATGTAGCGGCTTGTAGCGTAGGCTCCCTGATCCTCCGGCAGTTGATGGGCAAGTGTTTTATAAACCTCTTTACCTGCTCCGGGCAGTAGTGCTTTAAGCGCAAGCGCCCGGTCCACAGGACAGCTGATGGCTTCTACCCTGATCTCATGCCGGCCGGCTTGAGCATAACGCTCCCGGAATGCCGATTCCAATGCAGCTGCTTCATCAGGCAGCAGCGCATAGAAACGGCTTTGAAGGTGAGCCCGCAGAAACGCCAGCGAATAATTGGACAGAGGGGCATCGAATCCTGCCGTAGCTGAAATACCGATAACCAAAGCCCGCTGACAAAGCCCCAGCATCCAGCGCTCAGGCGTAGTGAGGGTATCCGCAAACCGGAGCTTGGTGTTGGCATCATGTGCCTGACTATTGAGCAGATCGAAGTAGCGAAAGCCTTGCCCCAGAGGCGATTCATCCATCAGATCTCCCCGGCTCAGCCCCGCTGCAAAAGTCCTTTGCGTGATAAAATCCTCAAAAAACCGATGGGTCGGCACGTCGTTGATATCAAAAACCTCCAGGCAGGTGCGGATGGCATTACCAGACGACATGCGCTCTTCGGTTTCGGGCCTTTTGCTATGAACGCTTTGGTATACCCTAGACAAATCCCCTACGAAATAGGCAAACATCCAAATGAACCCTTTAAGTTTGTTGAGCAAAAACAAAAGGTCCTCCTGCTGGGTCTCCGGGGGCTCCGGCTGCGTATGGATATAATTGGTGGCATCCGCCTTGTTGGGGTCAACTTTCAGGTAAGCCCGGTTATCCCCTACAAAAGTATGATAGCGATAATCGTGGAACAGGAATGCACGGTCCTGCGCTGTTGCCGGCCGGAGCAGAAAATGATAGTCAAAATGGAATCCGGAACGAATGGCCTGCGCTTCTGCCTTTAGGCGGTCAAACCTATCCTGCAAATAGTTCAATTCCTGTTCTGTAATCATTGGCTGTAAGCGAGACGTTGGCAAACTACGGGCATCCACCCCTCTTGCGATTCTGACGAACAGCCCCAAAATATCCTGAGTATATCGTTCGGTGTGTTCTACGATCGCGTCTTGAATGTGCTGTTTGCTGGCATCAAACTCATCGATAAAAACGACGTTGTTCTCTACAATCCCGGATGTCGCGATCTGTATAGCGGGCCCGATAATGGTATCCAACTGTGTATAAAACTTCCGAACCGTAGAAAAGAATACACGCTTTTCGAAAACCGCAACAATAGGATAGAGCTCTTCCACCCACCTTAGATTCTTGTCCGAACGAAGTTGATTTAGGCGGCCCTTCGCCTCAGATTGCCCCTTGAGCTTAGGCTTCAGATAAGCCTTTAGTGCATTGCGGAAATTACGCTCTGCTTCGCTCAGCTTTTCGTGCAAATACCTCTTGAAATCCGGCGATGCATCCTTGGGGCAATCTTTATACTGTATGGCCCACTTCGTCATCTCGCCGGCGTGTGGTACTTCCTTAGCCCGCTCCGGTAGCTCACCTTTCTCCCCGATATAGTCCGTGACCAGATCGACGTAGCTTTTCACTTGCAAGACATACTGATCGAAGAGGTCCTTTCCAACGAGCGCCTTCAAATCGTCAACGGGTAAGTTCTTTTTGAGGGTTGTCACAAACCAGATGTTTTGCCCGGGCCCATCTGCTAATTGAATCTGCTCCTTCATGTATTGGAGTGCATAGTACGTTTTTCCAAAGCCGGTCGGGAGTGTCAGAAGTAAAAGCCCATTTGGGTCATCGGCAGTGGCATGGCGGCTGATTATGTCTTTTAGCGTCATCTGGCATCATTGATTTATACCTGGGAAGTAGAAAAAAAAGTGCCAATTGCCATTTGCCTGTTTTTAATGTATTTTAGACTTTACATTATTCGTTTTCTGATTTTATTATTCATTTTCTGAACAATATGACTCGAGTTCTAATATCCTGGATAGCTACCGGCAATGACTTCCTGGAAAGCGGGGGCGTAAATGAAGCGGGCACGACGATGAGCTTTCACCGGCACTTCTTTGAGCGTTATGACCGGCATATTTTGCTGTACAGCGCTAAAGAAGCGCAGGACACCCGGGCTATGCACCTGCTGGACGCCATTAGAAAAAGCTTCCCGGAGCATCGTGTATCTCCCCAATGGTATGCTCCCTTCGATGTCATTAGCCTGGAGGCGATCCAATCAAGGATAGAACCCTTGTTGCTTAAGCATGCTGATGATCAAATAGACCTTTTCATCTCTCCAGGCACTCCGGCTATGCAAACCGCATGGGTGCTTGCCCACCTAACGCTCAATTTGAACACCCGACTGCTACAGGTCAGGCCCAAACGCTTTACTAAGGATAAACAGCAGCCTGAGCTGTTAGAAGTCAGCATCAAGCGGGACGCCCTCACCGCAAGCGCAGTAATCAGGGAACAGCTTCAGTCCAAAGGCACAAGCACAGCACTCCCTGAGCGCTTTTGTATGACCGATACGCTCAGTAAAGTATATGAACACGCGAAACGGATAGCGGCAGCTGCCAATACGACCGTTTTCATAAATGGTGAAAGTGGCACCGGCAAGGAGCTACTTGCCCGGTACATCCACCGGGAGTCACCCAGGCGCGAAGCCCCATTCCTCCCCATCAACTGCGCCGCGCTCAGTGATGAGTTACTGGAATCCCGATTATTTGGCTATAAGAAGGGAAGTTTTACCGGAGCAGAAGCAGACAGGAAAGGGCTGATTGAATCCGCAAGCGGGGGCACGGTTTTCCTGGATGAGATTGGCGATATTTCTCCTCATCTTCAGCAATCACTGCTTAGAGTATTACAGGAAAAGGAAGTTGCCCCCATCGGAGGACATCCTAAACCTGTAGATGTCCGGTTTATCTCCGCTACGAATAAAGACCTTCGAGCGCTTTGCAAAGCAGGAAAATTTCGGTGGGACCTTTACTATCGTTTAGTGGTTGTGGACCTTAGCCTTCCGGAGCTTCAGGATTACCCCCTGACGGAGAAAGCACAATTGCTTCGGTTCCTTAATAAGGAAAAACAAGCTCAGTTCAGACGACCAACACCCCTGGAACTTACTAAGGAAATTCACGATATCATTTTAGTCTACCCCTTCCCTGGCAACATCAGAGAGTTGGAGAACACGCTGGAACGGCTATATGCCTTGTGCCCTGACCGTACTCCTACTAAGGCAGATTTACCGACTTGGATATTGAGCTCTGACACTTCCTTTTCCTTAAAGCTGGAGGATGTTATTCAGGAGCATGTAAAACACGTATTTGAAAAACAGGGCGGCAATCAAAAGAAAACCGCTGAGGTACTTGGAATTTCTTATAATACGCTGCGGAAGCGGCTGGGGTATTGATTAAAAAACAAGCTCTACACCCTTTAATCGTTCCGACAATGTAACAGCCTCAAGGCAAAGACCTTATTAAGGTAAAACAGACAACAACCTAGCAAAGGCCCCACCATAAAATCATGTTGCCTGCGTAGGGATGCATCAAGAGAACAGGTGTCTATTTTTAATCTAAGCTTTATAATGGAAGACGTGAAATAGCCAGATCATGCCGATCGACATTACCCTAAATTCAAGACTCTTAAAAATTCGGCTATTACAACAATTCTTCAAAGTTAA
This sequence comes from bacterium, assembly GCA_024742755.1. Lineage (GTDB taxonomy): Bacteria > Bacteroidota > Bacteroidia > Chitinophagales > Saprospiraceae > Phaeodactylibacter. The sequence goes on from JANSXW010000010.1 coordinate 40,259, forward strand.
CTAGGACCTCTCAGCTTACGCATTTGCCCAATGGCAATTAATGCAATCGATGGAAAAAAGAAGCAAAAAATACCCCATGTCGTTGAATCTCGGTTCAGCTGCTTAGCAATATTAACTACCCAAACTGTAAAAACTATACGCAAGATTAAAGCCAACACACTAAAAAAAGCTTGAATTTGCTCTCCTTGCTGGCGACCATAATCATCATTTCCAAAGCCTGACATTAATAGCCCAAAAGAAATAACTAACATAAATACGCCAACAATAGTAGGGGTTACATCTTTTTCGTAACTCATATCATACTTCGAATCTGACGCTCTACCATCTGTAGATTTTGAGTCTCTAAATAGGTTGATGATTGCTAATCCAATTACAGGAAAGACCGCAAATAGAATAAACTCGCTAAAATCATAGTCTTCTATATCTGCTCTTTTGCTTATTGGCCAGAAATATTTGTTATTCCCGTCATTCCAATGGACGAGCAGAAGTATCAAATGGATCGAAACCCAGATCAAGTAAAAGCCTAATAATCTTTTTGATAATTCAATACCAAGGAACTTTTCAATACCTTGAGCACTAAGATTGACTTTTTTCTCCTGATGATGAATACGGGGCTGCTTTTGAAGTGCTCCGCAATCGCTACAAAATCTAGAATCATCTGCTATTTGTCGACCACAATTCTTACAATACATAGATTTAGACCTGTTTTATGAAGTTTTCATAAATACTCCAGGCTAAAACTAATAAGCCTAAAACCAATAGCGTTAATTTCTGTGTTTTGCGTTTACTGTATAAAGCTAGAACTATTGGGGTTGCCCAAAAAAGAATGTATGAGGGTTTAACCACGTATTCGTAATAGGACTCTATTTGCGCGTATTCTTTTTCCTTAGTGAAGATATCTGAAATAAACCAAAATAGTCGAATACCTACCATCATAATGAAGGCGACAAGTAGCCCGGCATCTCCGTTTCCTGATGTTGGACTATTATTAGGCACAACAGAAGCAGGATTCGAGACGGTCTCATGAGTTCTTGCATGGATAGCCGAGGTAGCCTGCCTCACAAATTCGACTCTACCTCCACAAAAAGAGCAGAACTTACTGTCGTCTTCAATTTGATTTCCACAATGTTTACAGTGCATATCTATTTTCTGTTTGATAAAACCACGATTGACGATTTGTTGGATGTTTAGAACACCTCTTAATTTGCATCTATTTTCATCTTCTACGGAAAGAAAAATGATTTGTTTCGTCTATAGGCATTAGCCTTCAGCATCCATTAGATAAGTGGAAAACCTGAAATGCAAAAAAATGCTCTGCCCTTTAACACAGCTACTGAGACCTTAGGGCAAACGCACCAAAAGTTGAATGAGATTAGAGCACGTTTGGAACATGTTGCGGAATACGTAAGAGCGGGTGGCGGCTGCCGAAATTGCATGTTCGACGGAGGAGTCCCGCAAAGCGGGGTAAAGTCTTGCGAATTTCTAGCGTTTTTGAATTCGTTTTGGGCAATACCAAAATGAAGAGCCTCACCGGCTTGAGGTGAAGTCCAGTCAAAATCGATTCGTTTCAGCTTCTTTTCGCCCGTTTTCATGAAAAACTTATTTGGTGCGTTTGCCCTACCACTAACTATTTTAGTTTTAAAGGATGCTATTTGATCACTCCGGGCTGTAGTACAAGCTCGATTTATCAAATTGGACTAGCGTCATAGTGGGACGCCCGGGGTCTTCGTGTGTAAAGACTTCGCGAAGTCCCTCATCCGTAAATTGAGGCTCCATTTCATATCCTACCGTTAGCAGGTCTGCAGCGACTTGTTTCCTTGTAGATTCATTATAAGTTCTCACCCAAACTTTTGTAGATTTTTCAGGATGTACCAAAACTTCAAACTGAAGGTTTTGTGGTTCATCGCCATAACTTAGCATATTAGGCAAAGGCATGAAAACGAACTTTTGACCACCATCAGTTAAACTGCGGTAACCGGTACGAATGAACTTACTCCGATCCAGGAATTTAGTGATACAACCCGGCGTTTGACAATTGTAAAATTCAGCTGTATAATCCGCAACAGATATTTGGAAGGTTTCTCCTTTCAGCAATTCTTCTGCCCATGACCGTCCCGATGTATCTTCTTCATGCGGCAACCTAATGCTGGTAACATAAAAGTCTATCCCCACAAAGCCATCAACAACAGGCGGTAATTCGGTCATTACATGGAAAGCTAGCGAAGTACCGCGATTTTTTGTGGTGAAATAGCGTACGTCCTCAAATTCCTGTTGAACCTGATAATGATAGTTTAGGTAGGCATGTTCTTTTATATCTTTTCTCACACTTGACGTCAAGCGCAAAAAAGGAAAACGCTCAGTGCCTACCTCAGTCTCGGTAAGGGCACCTATCTGAGCTTCGTGCGTAGCTTCCTGTTCATTCATTATCATGATGTGATTAAACTTGCCATCTTCTGGACCTGCATTTTCTATAAAAACAAGAATTTGCCCAGTCTCACCACATGACTCACTAGCACTGACATACACCTGTAGCGCAGCATTTTCCCGGACGACCTTCTTTGCAGCCAGGAAGTCGAGGAAAAGTCCAAGAGTATCCCCTGTAAGCTTTTCGAAACCCTCAAGGTTAAGGTCTTTTATGAGCTTTTCATGGCTACCGCTTCCTTGCTTCACGATTAGCTCCATCTCCTGTGCATTGAATACCCGCTGAGGGCAATCCTGAAAGCAGGAGGTTAGCAGCAAAGTCATTGTTATGAAAGTGACAGCGGGAAATAGGTGTTTCATTTGATATCGTTTTTGACAATTAATTCATTGGAATCCCAGAGACTATGGAGTCGCGTCTTCTGAATCAGCTTTGTAAAAGTGACTGGCCAGCAACAGATATGGTACCATTGCCAGCAGGTGCATAACAGTCCAACTGGGCAGTACATTTACTACAGCGTGCGCCAGTAGATAGAACATATGTATGGGGATAAAAAACATGGTGCTCAGAGCAATTCTTTTGAGTGGAAAATCATAACGATTGTTAACATTCAATAGCCTTATCCCTGCTATCCAAAGGAAAATTATGGTCAGTAAAAAGGAATAGAAGACAAATTTCGAGACAAAGATCAAACTATCCAGCTCTTCTCTACTAGATTCATAGTTATCAATAAAGAAACCAAAGACGACATTAACCAAAAATTCACCTATCGTTCTTCCAATTCTCTCATCCCAACCATTAAACAAGGTATACACCAGAAGAGGTACAAAGGCAGCATAACCAGCAAACACCCAGTTGACAAATTTAGCAGTGGTACGATCGTTCAATTGAATGAAAAACTGCTTAAAATACCACCATATCAGGAAGGGAAGACCCGCATTCAGAATAATACCGAATTGATCTCTTAACATGAACTCACTAAATAATATGTTAGCTATTGCATAACATAAAGTCAATATTGCAGCTGGCTTATAGTTAACCTCTGCAACATCTTCGACTACATCATACCCAATTCTGTCCGATGGGATTTTTGGAGGAGTCACCTCAATAATATCACTTAGCTCCTCATATTCAAAAGCCTTCCTCCAGCTTTCATCTCCCACCCTCCACACAAGGGTTGTTTCATAGATATGAACCATTCTAAGCGCCTCCAAATCGAAGGGACCATCTTTTACGCCGTTTTTATAGACAAAATACTTAGCCATACCTGGGTTTTTATTGGTGTTTAAGATTAATTTATCAGCCTTTTCTATTGCATTGGAAGAGAACTTCGAGTTCCAGGCTTACAGAAAATCATGAGTAGAAAAATACCGTATCTGAAGCAGTACGCTTGGGGTAAAGACCCGCCACTATCAAACGAATTCAGACGTTTCCGCCTCTAAATTAGGGTTTTTACCAGGGGTACTTATCCGAAAAACCCAACTCACCAAACGATACAGGGCATACTCTGCGACCGGGATTAGAACATAAGGAAAAACACGCCAAAACGCATCCCAGTAGGCTCCCCGGAAGAAAACCCAATAATAGGATTTTGCCGCTTTCGGTATTCGGCGAAGCAGGGCTTCATCAGGGTTAGAAAAGCTATTTTCTTTTGCCATCTGCTGCACCCCCTCCACGGTTTCCGGATAGCCTAGTTCTTTGGCTATCATCACCACGTAATGATAGGACAGACCGCCCAGTATCTTATTTATATAGTAGGACTCCGTAGGTTTTTCTTCTTGTACAACTGCATAAATTTCGTCCTTTAGTTCAAATAAAGGATTTAGACGGTGTGCCAAACTATCAACAGAAGGAAGCGCCTTCTCCCCGGATTTCATAAATGTTTCCGAAGAAAAGTCAACCAGGTTATCGACCTTTGATTGGAAGCTGTACACTGCTCCAAATAAACCGAAAAGTGCGGCGAAGCAGACGGGTATGTACAAATAATTCAACTTCGCAATAAATGTCCAAAGGGAAACAGGACGGACAAAAGCCTTCCGGTCTTTGAGGAAAAGCATAACTAAGCCCCCCACAATCAGCCCTACAGCACCCACTATGATTGCCGAGTAAAACATATCATAGTAAATGCCCGCGATTGTATAAGAGGCGGCTTCTTTTAAAATACCATTTTCCATAGGATTGGTGTTTTCGACTTTTTACTGATCTATCCCGACAAGGGCTCTTTTGAAGGAGATACTTGTGTTAGGTTATGTAGAAATTTAGGATTAATAATCGTTAGTAAAACCTTATACTTTAGAAAAGGCATTCGCCCTCCTTTAAACCTATCACAGGGATCAGACAGACATAGTTGTTATTTGATTCTGCTTATGCTCATCGTGTAATAGGGAACCTGCTGATCAAATTTAATGCGCTCCACCGTTTGGCGAGTCTCCTGTTGAGCCTGATTGAAGATCATGGCCCAGTTTGGCTTCACCTCCTTAGTCGTATTGCTCTGTAGCGCATCAAAAAAGGCCTGGGTAAAATAGCTGCCATTTGGGCCAATGTATGCCTCTTGCCCATACCTGGAAGCGGTACCAATTATTTCGCCCCGAAAAGATTGAAAGAGAAAAGACAGGTTTGCCCGTTGCTGTTTTGAAGGTATGTTTCTGATATCTGATCGGTCATGATACTGCTGGGGGGGAGGTCCGTTGCAACAATCTGTAAGCAATATAGCTAATCTGGGCTGCTTGTCTCTCACAGCTTGTATAACTTCCTGAATGTGTAGCCCCCCGTATATCTGAAGATATGGAAGGTTATCTTTTTCCTGACAATAACCATGACCAGAATAGTAGAAAAAAATAATATCTGCCTTTTTCGGTATCTTTTTCAATTCGCCTAATACTACATCACGCTCGAATTGATCCTCTGTGGAAAGCATGGTGCTTTCTAATTCTAGTTGTAAAGTATTGCAAATGAACCTTAATTCATTATAAACCCGATCCAGGTCTTGCTGTACGCCACCCCCTATACCACCACTTTTGCTCAAATCCCCTACTAGTACAGCGTGAATCGTTTGACTTTGGGCAGGAATAAAACTGCAGGTGGCTCCAATCAGTATAACCCAAAAACGCAAGTTAAGAAAGTTCATTACGCAGTGCTTTTGCCTTTTCATAATAAGGATTATTGGTATTGTCAGAGGCTAAAATGGCATCGAGTTGATCAATGGCCAGGACAAAATCGTCTTGCTGCACATACGCCAGCGCAAGGTAGTACCGGGCCAGGTTACGCCTGGCTATAAACAGCGAACGGTCTGCGGATAATGGTACTAATGTCTCAACTGCAGCTTCTGTCATATTCTGTTCCAAATAGGAAATCCCCAGATAGATGTTGAAAAACGGGGGGCATTCCTGACGAGACAAACAACTGTTCAATGCCTCAGAGGCCGACTTGTAATCGCCTTGATCATAGGCAGTTACCCATCCGTTTTTACTATTGACCTCTGCTCCTTTTGCGCCCGATACCACTTCAGTACTCAAAGGCTCAAAATGTGCGGCATAAATTGAAGCACCCTGGCCTGGCTTCTCCATCCACCAAAAGCCAATAGCTAACAAGATGACCGCAGCAGCAGCGGCAACCTTTGGCCAAAGGCTTATGACTGTTGCTTTTTGTTGTTGAGGGATTTTTCCTTCTTTGACCAGTTCATCATGAACGCTATCCAGCTCTTCCCGCAGCGCTTCCTGTGCTACAGCTCTGGCAACACCTTGCTTTATGATATTTTCTAATTCATTCTTCATCATTAATACTTTTAGTCGGGTTTTATTGATCAAAAAGCTGAAGCAGGACCGGATCTTTTCGACATATAGCCCTCAGCTTTTTCATACATTTGGCTTTTTTTGACTTAGCAGAGTCAGATCCGCTGAAGCCCATATCTTCTGCGATTTCCTCCATAGACCATCCCCTGTAAAAATTTATGATTACTTTACGACAAACCTGAAAGGCCTCCTGAGCCAGTAGTTCAACAACTCTTCGAATCGCACTTTCCCGCTCGTCTCCATGAGTCTCCTCTTCCGGAGCGTCAGGTATTTCATTGCCGGTCACATTTAGTCTGCGCTTTTGCTCCAATTGCTTTAGCCACAATCGCTTTGCTACCCCCAGCAAATAACCCTCTGCAGGAACAGTAAGCTTAAATACAGGGTCGGCTATTTTCCTTTCAAAGACTTCCCAGGCTTTGTGAAGTATATCCTTGGCATCATGCTCATGCCCACTATTAGCAGAAATGTGCTTTAGTACAGCTAAATAAGCAGGCTCATATATCGCCTTCACAGCTGCTCTTCTTACTTTTGGGTCTTCCGACCTTAGTTGATCCAGTTGATCCATTTTCACTTGTACTTTGAGTCCATATCAAAAGAGGTTGCCCGGGCCGTATTATATGGTTTGTAAGGCTATTCCACGACTTCAGGTTTTCAACAGAGACCTGATTGACCTTAGCAATCTTCCAGAGGGTATCTCCTTTCCTAACTTTATACGTCTTGGTTTGGGCCATCGCAAAAAATGTAGTATTAGATTCTCCGGAAGACATCCAGGTAAACTGCGGATTTTGACGCCTGTTGACTTCTAATGTCATCTCTGAGGTCACCTCGTTCACCTCTGTCATGAGTTCATCCCAGGTCAAACGCTTTCCCTGGGACACTTGAAACAATGACCAGCAAAATGCCGAAGTGTAATAGCCTCCCAGATCATCTTCATAGTAAGCATATTCACCACTTTTGCTGCTGCTGCATATTAGATTGCCCTTAGACTCCAGGAAAAGCTGTTCAAGCGCTTCACCAGCCACTGCGATTTGGAAACGCTCCTGTCTCCTCGGTGACTTTGGGATAAAGCGGGGGCCAATATTGCAGCAATCAGCCATGCTGATTAATAGTCGGGGATTCTTCTGTTTTAATATAGCATTAAAATACATAAGTCCTGCCTTTTTTTCAGGATCATTGATCAAAAATCTGGGCCAATGGGAAGAACCACTGCTAACGCCATGCCCACTATAGTGAAAAATCACAATATCATCTGTACCGCAATTCACCTGGCGCACCAGTTCTTCCGCCTCTTCGAAAGAAGGAGATCCCGCTACAACTTTGCTCACTTGTAGAGGGATTTCCAGCGACTCGGCAATTCCGCCAAGCTGCTTCTGCATTCTTTCTACATTTACCTTTATGGCTGGCCGGATAGCAGCATCAGCAGTATCAGCAAGCAGAATAAGATGAAGCACCTGGCTTTTTCCAAATACTGGCCCCAGCATAAGACCCAAAATCAATAATTTTCTCAAAAGACTATTCTTAGTTTTAAATGCCTGCCGGAACGAATCCCGACAGGCGGACTTCTGGGGTTACATTACGCTACTAGTTTCCAAACGCACTCCTTTGCGACCGTATGCCGGGTATTTCAATGGGGGTATTGTGTACATTCGCCCCCTCATCATTTTCAGGATCCCGGCTAAGGTTCATGTCCCACTTGGGGTTTTGAGGCCGCTTGCGTATGCTCTGGCACATTGTATTGGTCCCGTTCTTCATCTTGTTCAATACTTTCGTCCAAAGCGTACGTGGCGTGTCCTGTGGCGTAAATTCGACCTGATTAATCGCCCGGGTCAGGGAAGTTGTAGCAAAACCGCCTGTTTGTGGACTACCCCAGGAATACTCGGCATCAGCAGCACTGGAGATCAGAATATCGCCACTTGCTTTTTTGAAGAGCATCGCCAACTGGTTGCCAGGCATGCTGCTTGTTCTGGACCATGCATTCTCAGTAGCACCTATATTACAGGCATCGTACATCGTAATGTTGAGCCTTGCTCCACAGCGCATGAGTAGTTCATGCACTTCTGTCTGAGGATAGCGGGACGAGCCATCTGTGTACTGAGGCCAGCCATCGCCGGAATTGGCGCCATGGCCAGAATAGTGGAACCATACTACGTCGTCCTGTCCGGCACGGAAGCTGGTGAGAAAGCCGGCTACCTGACTGTCCCGGCGGTCAAATTCATGCACGCGGACCTCCATATTAGTGATCTGTGCGATGTTATTGACTTGCGCCTTCATTAGGGTGGCATCGGCAGTAGCGCCTATATTTTGGTCTTCTGTTTCGTAGACCATAATTAAATGGATGGTGGCGGCCTCAATAGCGGCTACAGAAAAAATCATTAAGGCCAGTGCGAAGAGATATTTTTTACGCATCATCATTGTCAAGGTTTAGTGGTTATTGGAATTGGTTAATTGTCCGGTAGTCAAACTCCCGGGAAAGATTTTATTGCCCAGCATGGTCAGGTCGTCGTGTCCGTCATCTACATCTTCGGTGAAGACGACCAGCCCATCCGGAGCATAAATTTTTAGTAAATCACAATTGGTGGCAACCAGTACATGGTATAGCGCTCCTTGATACCGGAGTTCAAAACCAAGCCTTGGAGCAAACTCGCAGCGTTTTTGAGCGTCAGAGGTGTCGTAAATGGCCGGATTACTTAGCGTTTGTGTAATAGCGGCGCACTGGGCTGTATTCAGGGTGTCCACACATTGTGCCACTTTAAATCCAAGTAACCCGCCATCGGTGGTGTCGCTCACCCATTCTTCCAACAGGTAAGCTTTGCCGACTTCTCCTTCCTGTAGCATGCTTGCCAGCTCAGGGGCCATCAGGCTGTCCAGGGTTGGAGTAGTGGAGGTATCCACTGGCGTTTCTACTGTAGCCCCTTCTTCGGGAGTGGGGAGCTGAGTGGGATTGTCCCGGCCTGAAACCTGCGCGAATGCCTGAAGGGCAAATAAGCAGGACAGTACGGTGAAGCTAATCGTTTTCATAAGCATTGATTTTATTGGTTATACCTGCTTTGTGGAAAAGGTAACCGGGTAATGTGTTTTTTTCATCTTGTGATAGCAGGCGCTGTTGGCGCAAACAACCGGAGACCGCCGGCCGTATCCAAATCAGCATGCAATTGCAAGGTCTGGTAGTTTTCTCCATCGTATACCCGGAGTGCTGCAGTATTTGGTGGTATACGGCCCAAATTATGAGCAGTCAGCACGAGCAGGTTTTCTCCCGGCTGAAGCTTTGCACGAAAGGTTCGTTTAAACTTTTTCAATTCTGTCCGTTGGGTAATCCATTCACCGTTAAGGCTTACTGAAATGGTATCCCCATCAAACTGACGGTCATCCCAGATTTCTATGGTGACTTCCTGGGCTTCAACCTCGAGTGTTTCCTGAATTGTCACCGGCTGCCCAGTGGGGTTTTCTGCAGGGGGCGGAGCCTGAGCAGGCTCACGCCAAACATAGAGTTCCCCCTGCTGGTCTCCTGTGATGAGGCAACTGCGATCGGGGCAAATGGCCATGGTTTGTACGGGGCTCCGGTGCCTGGTGAGGGTTTGTTTCAGGTTTAGGTTAGATAATTCCCATAGCAGTACCTCATTGCCCCGGTTGCCGGTGAGGAGGAATTCACTGTCAGCCGAAACTGCAAATTCTGAAGCGCCTTCTGACGTGGTGGCTTGTAGATTTTGATTGCGGACTCCGGCTTTCCATTGTTGCACATTTCCATTATAGGTCCACGTCCAGATGTCCCCACCCTGCCCGGCTACGATTTCGCAGAAGGGCGACCGGTCCTGCCATTGGTGCACGATTTCACCCGTTGACGGGTCCATGCCATATAGCTGATTGTAGGCCGCAAAATAGAGGAGCCCATTACGGCCCCAAGCGCCACAGGTAAGCCCGCCCTTTGTATCCGTGTAGAGTACTTCAGGGTCTCCATCCTGCCATCGGACGGAGAGCAGCTTAGCGTTATAGCCACCATAGAACACCGCTCTGCCATCGGAAGAGAAAAGGACGAAGGTCACCTCATTCCCCTGCCAGTTGCCATAGGCTCCAATGCCGGGGTTGATAAGCTCCCGAATCAGACTGAAATCAGATAGCCTCCAGATCCGCACTTTACCGTCGTAGCCTGCGGTAGCCAGCCACTCCTGATTTGGAGAAAAAGCGATGCCGGACACCTTTCCCTCGTGAGCTTTCCATCCAGCTACTTTCGTAAAGCCCTGACCCTCCCAAAGAAATACCCTCCCTGATGCGTCACCGGAAGCAAGCAGGTTGGATGTATCACTAAACGACAGGGTTGTGAGCGCTGACTGATGCCCATGCAGTGATAGCTGCCATTGAAAGCCAGACTGTGCGCAAAGGTGAATTGTAAAAAATAGAAGCCACCCGAGAAAAGCAGATCGAAAAAGCATGATGTTGTTTATGCTTATATCTCGGTAAGAGCAAGAAGGTAACCGGTTCTGGCGCAGCAAAGTGATGTTTTCCTGCCAGATAGCTTCGTTGGCTTTTCCCATTCGGACTATTGTCTCAGCCTTAATCAGGGAGATTTGCCAGGAACGAAAAACATAAATATTAGCAAATCAAATTTGCGAAGTCTCTTACGTCCTTTTAATCCTTTCTTAAGGAGCCGCCAGACGGAAACCAAGATTGTCACTCCGGTAGTTAGGACGGTTATAACTCCGGTTAAAGACCTGGCAATCATCGGCGGGGAGGTCCCAGGAGCCGCCACGGATAACCCGGTATGCCCCATCAGCAGGTCCTTGGGGGTCACGCTTAGGCGAGTTGGTGTAAAAATCATTGCTATACCAGTCGGAACACCATTCCCAGACATTTCCCGTCATATCGTACAAACCTAATGCATTGGGGGATTTAGTACCCACAGGGTGTGTTCCGCCTTCACTATCCTCAATATACCAGGCAACTTCGTTGATGTTGTTGCTCCCCGAAAACCTATGATTACTGGAATTTGAAGAGACATCCAAAGTTCCCCCTCCGCGAGCTGCGTACTCCCATTCGGCTTCTGTTGGTAAACGGTACCGGTTCCCGGTCATCTTATTGAGTTTATCGATAAATTCCTGTACTTTTTCCCAGCTTACTTCTACGACTGGGTGGCGAGGGCTTCCCCTGAAATTTAGATCTGTACCCATTATAGCTGCCCATTGCGCTTGTGTGACCTCGTAACAGCTTAGCCTGAAACTACTAATTTCAACCTGGTGCACAGGCCCTTCATTACGCTGACAGTCAAAAGACTGCGCCTCATTACATCCCATCATAAATGTACCCTGCGGAATTCGTATCATATTCCGTTCTAATTCCTGTATTGCATTAGGAGAACCAACCGCAGAGGCAACGTGTTTTTGAGCAATTGCCGGTGCCTGGACATCTTCTTGTGACTCATTCAAACCGGTCGCTGCATTTAACGCTCCTGCTTTATCAATACTTTTTATCCGCGCAGAAATGCTGCTCATATTGTATTGCTGCACTGCCAGAATTACATTCAATTCGTTGGTCACAGACCGCTGGCCATAGGGTGCCGCCCTTACTTGCAAACGAACAATTGTTTCCAATCCATCTTCTGACGGCTGCAAGTCACCTATCTCAATAAATTTATGCGAAAATGAAATTCCTTCAGGAAAGTCAGCAAGCATATTATTGAGATACTCCCTGGATTCTATGTATCGGCTACCCTGTGGCCGCAAGTCATTCCAGACTATTGAGTCTTCAAAAAGAAAAAAATTGGTGAGTATTTCCTCCCGGATTAGCTGACGATCTGATAAAGGGAGACTGGCATCACCGTAGTTATTTAGCATCCCAAAATAGTTGGCGATATAGTCGGCTACCGGATCGCTTTGACCTAAAGCCACTTTTGGTATAGTTACTATAAAAGTAGACACAAGCACCAGAATAAAGCATAGCCTTATCCATTCTCCAAACTGCATAACTTTCACTTTACTTCAAATACCTTATCACTAATTCCGCTATTGATTTTTATTTCCTTCACTTTTATAGTAAAGGGGGGCGGGGTTGATACTTCACTTATAGATTCAAATGGGAATAAAATGCCATTTACCTTTTGGTACTTTGAAAAAGTATTGGTTGTAACCACCTCTTCTCCATCCGCACCTTCCTGCCTACTGACCTGCTTTATTTTAAGCCGGGAATCTACTGCATAGTATTCAGTTAACATGTTCCCGTTTGGTGGCGTAATGTGGATCTTGTAGGCCTGCTCTCCATTCACTTCCTCCACACCAGATAGCTCGATTTGGTAATTACTGGAAGCATACTCTAATTCCGGGAAAATGAGTGCCTGAGCCTTCATAGCCTCTGCTTCCGCTCCTTTGATCCTTTCTTTCTGCCCCATCGCATTGACAACGCCCTTCTCCCCATCAAATCGGGTTTCGTTCATCACAGTACCATTCATTTTAACCGTCATGACCATTTTGCCAGGCACCTTTTGCAGGAGAGCCATATCCAGCTCCATCCCCTGAATGGTTGTACTCATTGTCATACTGATATCCTTTACGCGCTCCAGCCTGGCCCTGCCACCTATTGCTTCTAAATAATGCTCAACTACCCTGACACCAGTGGTTTCATCGGCTGCAGGGCCCGGAGTTGGCTTAGGCTCTGTCCTCGTTGGAGGAGGAGCTGCGTCCTGCCGCTCAGGCTCAATCGAAGCAGATGGTCCCGGATCAGCCTTGTCGATGCTCTTTATCCGTGCTGAAACACTGCTTGTACTGTACTGCTGTACCGCCAAAACCATACTCAGTTCGTTCGTAATGGTGCGTTTGCCTTTGGGCTGTGCCGTAACCTTTAACTGAACTACTGTTTCCAACCCATTTGCGGCGGGCTCTAAAGCGCCTACCTTCACAACCTCATGAGTAAATGAGATGCCCTGTGGAAAGTCGGTCAGAATATTGTCGAGGTACTCCCGAGGCTTGATGTAGCGGCTACCCTGCGGGCGCAAATCATTCCATATAAGAGATCCATCAAAGAGAAAGTACTGGGATAGTATTTCCTCCCGGAACAGTTGCCGGTCGGAAAGGGGAAGAGACGCATCTCCGTAATTGTTCAGCATTTCAAAATAGTTGCTCAGATAGTCCGCTACCGGGCTACGCTGCGCCATGGCACTGCCTGGCAGAGCTGCGCTAAGCAGGAAGCCCAACAGTAGTTTTTTGAGGTAATGCTTGGTTTTCATATTACGATTATTGCTATAATTATTACCCACTTTAACCCTAGGGATGAAAGGTCAGCAAATATGTTTTCAAGGCGGCTACGCCGCCTTTTGACGCTCAACCCCGACTGATTAACTAGGGAGAGGCTGCCAGGCGGAAGCCCAAATAGTTGTCGCGAAAGCTTGAGCTGCTGCCGTGCCGATTCGAGACCCGGCAGTACCCGGCGCCAGCGTCCCAGCTACCGCCGCGGAGCACGCGGAGAGTACCCGTACCAAGGCCTTTCGGGTTGCGCCGGGGCGAGCTGCTGTAATAATCACTTTCATACCAGTCTGAACACCATTCCCATACATTGCCACTCATACCGTACAGCCCTAGCTCATTAGCCGATTTCTGACCAACAGCGTGCGTCTTATTTCCGCTGTTATCTACATACCAACCTACACTGCCCAGATTATTGCTGCCAGAAAATATGTACCGCCGGCTGCGGCTCCCGCCGCGCGCTGCATACTCCCACTCCGCCTCCGTTGGCAAGCGGTAACTACCCCCTGTCATCCGGTTAAGCTTACCGATGAATTCATTCGCCTCCTCCCAACTAACATAATACATAGGATAATCACCCCCAACTCCAAAAAGTGACCAATCTTTATCCGATTTATCTCGCTGCTGTGCCACTGTAGTGCCCATCACCGCCTCCCACTGCGCTTGCGTCACCTCGTATTTACTTATGCGGTAAGTATTAAGCTTTACCCGGTGAGTGGGCTCTTCATCCTCATGGCAATGCCCCCATTGCTCACCTGTACAGCCCATCCTAAAGCTCCCACCTTCTACCCGTACCATATTGCGCTCCAAATCCTGTATCGGAAGAGGGAGAAAAAGCTTACGTAACTCCTTCAGCCGGAGCCGGGCACCAAGGGCATTCTGCCCGGCAGGATAATCCGACAAGTACGCCTCATAGCCATCAATATTATCCAACCGCTCCGCGCGCTGCCAGGCGGCTGCTTCTAATTCTGCGGGGGTAGGGCCGGTATTTTGTGGTTCTGGTTGGGCTTCGTTGGACGGAGCGGGGCTTTGGTCAGCCTTGTTAATGCTTTTGATCCGGGCAGAGATCGCATTGGCGCTGAACTCTTGTACGGTAAGTACAATTTGGACCTCATTACGGATTACAGCCCTCCCGACCGGTCGGACTTCACTGAGCAGCTGCAAGACGGTTTTCAGGCTACCGCCATCGGGCAGCAGTGGGCCTACTTTGAGACCGGAGTAAGAAAAAGACACCCCGCGCGGAAAATCCGTCAGGATATTGTCCAAATACTCCTGCGGGCGGATGTATTGGCTGCCCTGCGGGCGCAAGTCGTTCCATAGCAGCGACCCGTCAAAAAGGAAATATTGGTTCAGCAGCTCTGAGCGGAACAGGCGGCGGTCAGACAAATCCATGTTGGCGTCGCCCAGGTTGTTGAGCATCTCATAGTAGTTGGCAATGTAGTCGGCTACCGGACTGCTTTGGGCAGTCCCTCTGTTCGGCATAACAGCAATCAACAGCTGAAAGAGTAATAAACTGCAAGTGTAGCAGATTGCCCTCATACGGCGGGTATTGCTCATAAAACTTAGCATAAAGCACAGTGTTTTCCTAATTCAAAGAATTGCCTGGTATCACTTTTAAACTTATTTCATTATGGTGCCACCAGTCGAAACCCTAGATTTCCATAGCGCATATCTGGTTTGCTGCTCCGGCGACTGGTCACTCTGCATGACCGTGCGCTGTCATTCCAACTTCCGCCGCGGCGTACGCGGTACTTACCATTTCGTTCACCGGGTGGGTTTTCGGCAGGACAATGGGAATAATAATCCGCGCTGTACCAGTCTGAGCACCATTCCCAGACGTTACCGCTCATATCGTACAGCCCCAATTCATTGGGTGACTTAAGGCCTACGGGAGCAGTTGCTCCTTCACTGTTCTCATCGAACCAACCAACAGCTTTTAATGTATGGCCCCCGGCATACAGATGATCCTGAGCCATGCTCCCCCCTGCTGCTGCATACTCCCATTCAGCTTCCGTTGGCAAACGGTAATTTCCTCCTGTTACGCGGTTAAGCTTTTGAATAAATTCCTGCACCTCTTCCCAACTCACATAATACATAGGGTACTGAGGGCCTTCCCCCCGTAGAGGATATCGGGTATTTACTTTATCTCTTTGGTCAGCTACTGAGGTGCCCATAACCGCCTCCCATTGCCCCTGTGTTACTTCATATTTACTAATGCTAAACCCACTTAGAGTAATCTGGTGCAGTGGCTTTTCATCATCGTAACAACTATTTTCCCCTTCTGAGTTACACCCCATCATGAAACTTCCACCGGCAATCCTTACCATATTGAGCTCGAGTTCCCGAATAGGCTCCGGCAAAGAAACAGATGCGCTAGCTGGCCTTTCTCCCGAAACTAACGGAGTTACCGGGTTGAGGTTAACCGCACTGTTTTCTATTGTCCCTGCTTTGTCTATACTCTTTATCCGGGCAGACAGACTCGTGGGATTATACTGCCGGACAGCTAAAACCATTCTTAAGTCATGGCTTACCGATGGCTGCCCGGCAGGCTTTGCCGTAAGCTTTAGCCTGACAATCGTCTTAAGCCCATCATTGGCGGGCTCAAGGTTACTTACATTGGCTACTTCATACCTAAATGCTATTCCTTCAGGAAAATCAGTCAGGATATTGTCCAAATACTCTCTGGGAGTAATGTAACGCTTACCTTCCGGCCGGAGATGGTTCCAAATTAAAGAGCCTTCGTATAGAAAATAACGGCTTAGGATTTCTTCCCGGAACAGCCGCCGGTCAGCAAGAGATCCTTTTGCATCTCCATAGTTGTTCAGCATCTCATAGTAATTGGCAATATAGTCAGCCACCGGATCGCTCTGAGCAGCAGCCTTGTCAGATGAGACAAGGCTCAAAGTTGACAGTAACGACATAAGGATGATGGGGCAGCGTATTTTTCTCATCTTTTTTTCATTTAAAAGACCTTTTACGTTATCCAGCATAAAAGGACTGAAATACTAATCTCGCCAAACCTAACCCCTCTCAATCTATATGCTAAGTCCGAGCAATGGGGGCTTAGCCAGCGGTAGCTAATCCCTTTGATTGTTCCTTTAATGCTCAAAATCGATGATTTTCCAATTGTGATTCAGCATAAAGGAGGGACCTGTATCCGGCTGAAAGTGAACGAAAAACTCCCGGAATTCAGCATCAAAGTTATAGTACTTAAGTACATACTGCAGGGTTGACAAACCTGCCGTGCTGCATTCTATGTAGGGGGTAATATCCCGCTCTTCGCTCAATATACGCGAAAGGGCAATAAACCCATTGTCGTGTGCACTTGGCGGAATGTATTTATGCTTACTGACATTCGGTACTACAGGCAAAGCCGGAAGATCCCGCAATACTTCAGGTATGACCACATCGTCAATAATCCACTTGATGCGACGCCGCTCATCTACCAGGATTTTCATTTGCAAGATGAGTGCTGTTGTTAGCCCTTCTATCCTGCCCTTAACCGGAACCTCTATCCACCAGGAAGAGTCAACAAAGTCCAATACCCCTCCGGCGCCTGCTTTTTGGGCAAAGCGCTGCACCCCGCTGCTGTCTTTTTCATGCAGAGACTGGTGAACCAAGGATTCGATGATCAGTGACCGGTAGGTTGACCAATAGGCCTGGTTTTGGCGGACCTCCCTGAAAATCGGGGAATTTTTATCAACAGGCTGGCCATAAGCATCAAAACTTCCATTATACCGCTCAATAAATTCATCCAGCGAATGGGGCTGTAAGAAAATAGCCGTAGGCATTATCTCCTGAGGGCGGTTGCCAAAGTATAGGTCGTAGTAAGGCTGCGCAACCAACACCCTCACCCCTAAAAGAGTTATGATCACTAGTATACCAAATTGCCTTACCATACTGCAGCGTTTTATAGTGGAATTAAACCAAAGGTTGATCAATACTACTGATTTTAATGAGGGCAGTAACTGCGGCTCACTGCTATGTGTTCCCCGTTTCAACTATTTTGCATTCCTGCATAAACGAAAACCAGTTTTTGCACTCGTCATATCGGGTGCACTGAAGTGCCTTGTGGTACATTCTAATTCTTCAAAAGTCCCTGCCCAACTACCACCTCTCAGTACTTTAAAATTACCACGCAGAGGACCTCTAGGGTTAATAGGGGGAGAGTGCTCGTAAAACTCTGTTTCGTAATAATCCCAGCACCATTCTTCTACATTGCCACTCATGTCGTAAATACCTAATGTAGTAGGTTTATAAAAGCCAACAGGTGCAGAGAAAGAGTGATTGTCCGAGTATCTTCTCATCTTCCAGGTAAAATCACATTCCCGATCACAATAATTTCCAACGCCAGGCAAGCTGTAAAGATTGGATGTCTCAGCCCCTCCCCATCTAACATCCTCGCCTCCATCACGTGCGGCATATTCCCATTCCGCTTCGGTAGGTAAACGATAGCCATTTGCATTCCAGTTTGCTTTGACACCGTCCTGAAGAATGGTATAAACGGGTTGCAGTCCATGCTGTTTGCTTAGCCAGTTGCAGTAAGCAATGGCATCGTTCCAACTCACGTGAATAACCGGGTGCAATAGCTTTGTGGCTGGTCTTACTTGCCCTTTTTCATCGTGCCGCCAGTTAACACCAGCCTGAAACCCCCAAAAGCCCTGCTTAACCAGCTGACTCGTGTCTCTCTGCTCTGCCACAGTAACATAGTCAGTAGATTCAATAAACTGCGAGAACTCGCTAAAGGTCACTTCAAATTTACCGATGTAAAAGTCATCCACACGAACGGTATGCACTGGTCTGTTATCTATATTTTTATCTTGAGCCCCCATTTGAAAAGTTCCTCCATATACCAGTACCATTGGGGTATTATCCGTTGGTTTTCTGTCTCCACTTATCTCAACCGGTGCTGAGACAGGCTCAGACAGTTCCTGACCTGAAACACTTTGCTCAGGTGATGCCAAAACTTCCAGTTCTTCAGTATTTTCAGTAGTAGCCTCTGGCTCCGTTATTTCTGGTACTGTTTCTTCTGGCAGGTACTCATCTACACTTCTAATGCGGGCGATGACACCGGTGGGACTATACTCCCTTATGGACAAAATAAACCGGAGCGGGAATGGCCCCATCACTTTCTCTCCGGTTGCTACCGTAGCAGTCAGGCGGATTTCTGCATTAAGGTTGCCGCCCTTAGGCAGCACATTCAATACCTCCAACTGATCGTACCGAAAGGATATGCCTTCAGGAAAGTCGGTGAGTATAAGATCCAGGTACTCCCTCGGTGGAATATACCGGCTGCCTTCCGGGCGTAGCTCATTCCAGACCATAGACCCCTCGAAGAGAAAATACTGGTTCAGCAGCTCTGACCGAAACATCCGCCTGTCCTTCAATGGCAAGCTGGCATCCCCAAGGTTATTAAGCATCTGGTAGTAATTGGCAATATAATCCTCAATAGGTCCGTCCTGTGCCTTTAGCGTAGCGGTAAAGCAAAACACCAGTAGCAGTGTGCTGAATTTCGACATTTAAACAGATAGATTTTAAAGATCCGGATTGTAAAATATATCCTGTCTCATGGGCGGGGCAATGTTGGAAACCTACCGCTCCTGTGTCTCTTCACTTTGCCCGGGTTTCCACGACTCTGATGTCCCCAAGGCGCACGTGAAGCACCTCCTTAGAGGTACGCCCCTGATCCATTTCCGTGACTTTGATGGCCACCTCGATATCTTTGGAGGTAATATCCTCGTATTTCAGTTTGCCCTCAGCGCCATACCCTTTGAATACCTGATAGACCCGAACCGTGCCAAAGTACTGCCCATCCGGTGATTGCCGGAACTTGGAGACCCAGCGCGTTTCAAACCATTCGATCTCTACCCGGCTGTAGGGCAACACCAACAGGCGATTGAGGTACTTTCTCACGGTGAAGTTCTTCACCTCAGACTGGTTTAGGGAGGACACCTGAAAAACACGGTCCTCATCTACAAAATAGTTCACCGTTGTATTCACAGCTTCTCTTCGCAGGTCCCGGTTTATTTTTTTATCGCTTATGGTTTGAATATTGATTTCCAGGTCCCGAATACGGTCTTCGGTCTTCTCCGTAAAAAGTTGTTTTTTTTCTTCTTCAGACAGGCCTGACAATTGCGCAGAAACAATGGTGCTCATCAACAAGAGCATTATGCAATAGCATCCGGGGTTAGTTTTCATTTTCATTCGATCATTTTAGCGGAAATGACATACAATACTTTCACAATGTACTAAGGTAAAACTTTTTATCTGACAGCAGGTAGTTCTCTGATAATATACTGGTATTAGGGTGGAGGTAACTAATGTTAACCCAATCATTGAACAATTTCACACCTTCTTGCATTAAGAACGCTTCAGTCCAGAGATAGGCATAGCCGAAAACCCGTATGGCTGTCCCCATTTTTGGGAGGTATAGAATCGCGATTGGCGCACCTAAGTTCGTCAGCTTGGCTATACCAGTATCCTCCTCTTACAATTTTTTTTGCATCAGAACCTGATCGGGCTGCCTTTGAGGAAGACGAATATTCATCAAACCAATCCCAGCACCATTCCCAAACATTTCCACTCATATCGTATAAGCCAATTTCGTTGGGAAGTTGTAAACCTACGGGGCTGGTGCTCCGGCCACTATTTTTATAATACCAGGCTAGTTGTTTTGGGTCATTACCTCCCGCATACTTATAGCGCTGACTTCGATTTCCCCCTCGTGCGGCGTATTCCCACTCTGCTTCGGTAGGCAATCTATATTTTTTTCCAGTTAGTTGGTTCAACTTTTTAATATATACATTGACATCATCCCAACTGACCCGCTCTACCGGGCAAGTTTCGCAGGTCTTATTCCGGCTTGGATTGTTCCCTGTTACCGCGGCCCATTGGGCTTGCGTCACTTCAAACCTACCTATGTAAAAGCTTTCTACCTCTGCCATATGAACGGGCTTTTCAGCTCGTTTACAGTCGCGACCCTGTTCAGCAGTACATCCCATTTCAAAACGCCCGCCTTCTACAAAAACCATATTCTTTTCCAGTTCCTGAATAGCTATTGGCAGCTCAGGGTTTACTACGATAGTATCAGGCGGCTCTTCCGAAAGAGTTGCGGCCTCCTGTTCAGGTTTATTGGGAACAGCGGCGCTTGTGATAGCTTCCAGGTCAAGAGCGGGCAGTACAGGTTCTTCTTCGGGCTCGGAGATAGGATTAATGCTCTTGATCCGCCCTGAAACTCTATCAGGAGACATTCCGGTGATATGAAATATAAAAGAAAGAGGGATTGTTGTCTCCTTTTCACCATTGGGCATTACCCCGAATACCATATTTACTGTGGCTTCCGAATACTTCTCGCCCATTTGAAAATCGATCAGCTCCAGCGAATCGATGTGAAATCTTATGCCCTCCGGGAAGTCTGTAATAATAATATCCAGGTATTCCTTTGCCGAAACGACGGTGGTACCCGTAGGCCGCAAGTGATTGTACACCATGCTTTCCTGGCCGGACATAAAGAACGCTTCCAGAATATCAGTCCGGAAAAGACTTCTGTCATCCATGGAGTTTCGTACATCACCAAGGTTATTAAGGGCGGCCAGGTATTCCTTGAAGTAGTCTTCCATGGCTGATTTCTGCCCGGTAAGCAACAGGGGCAGCGTTAAAACTAAAATGGATAACGTATATCTCATATCAAACTTTTTCTTCTCCAAAAGAGTGGGCCAATTTTCGCCTGTGGCTACTCACGGGCCCACCCGGTATTTTTTTGCCAGCCAAATCCACTTTGACCGGACAGGATCAGTGCCGATTCAGCAGGGTGGATATCCATCCACCGGGTTGAGCTAGGGGGCAGCGGCCAGTCGGAAGCCCAAATTGTTGTTGCGATTGTCTGGGCTGTTGTTGTTCTGATTCGAGGCCCGGCAGTTCCTGGCGTTTTACCAATAGCCAGCCCTTCCGCTTTCGCCAGTTCCTTGCGGATACGCCTCAGGATTTCGAACCGCTTAAAGGCTTCCGGCTCTAGCTCTTTCTTGTAATCCACTTTAGGCTTTTTGCTATCTCTGCTCTTTTGCTTTCCGGTAGCCATGTTTGGCAAATACTCCACACAAATGGCCCAGGCCCCACCTCCCGGCTGGCTTTCAAAATGACGGTCTATCTGCAATACACGGTTGCCGCGCAAAAAAGCATTGACCTCCGCCTCTGCTTCTGCGGGATCGTAAACCGGTACGCTAAAAAATTTCATCTGCATCGCTAAAAAAATTTAAAATCGGGGCGGCTGCGCCGCCGAATACCGCTCTCTCCCTCCGGCGTCTCCCTATGGGCGCTTGCTGCGCCGCTGCCCATTTAGGAGGGCCTTCGCTCCTTCGCTTTTTTTTCTCAACCCTTTCTACATGAACTAGGGGGCAGCGGCCAGCCGGAAGCCCAAATTGATGTAGCGATAGTCTGGGCTGAAGCTGATCCGACGCGAGGCCCGGCAGCTCCTGGCGTCGTTGATCCAGCCGCCCCCGCGGATCACGCGGTAAGTGCCCCTGCCAGGGCCTTTAGGGTTGCGCCCGGATGAGCTGCTGTAATAATCGCTGTCGTACCAGTCTGAGCACCATTCCCAAACGTTGCCACTCATATCATATAGCCCAAGCTCATTAGGCGATTTTTTACCAACTGGGTGTGTTTTGTTTCCGCTATTGTCATCGTACCACCAGCCCACGCTGCCCAAATTATTGCTGCCCGAATACTTGTACCCCCGGCTGCGGCTGCCGCCACGGGCTGCGTACTCCCACTCCGCTTCTGTGGGCAGGCGGTAGCTCCCGCCCGTCATCCGGTTTAGCTTCCTAATGAATTCCTGCACATCATTCCAGCTTACCTGTTCCACCGGGCAGCTCGAACAACCACTAAACTTGCTCGGGTTACTCCCCATCACCGCCTCCCACTGCGCCTGCGTCACCTCGTATTTGCCAATGCGGTAGCTGCTCAGCTCTACACGGTGCGCCGGCTTCTCATCGTCATCACAATTACTTTGTTCCGAGGTGCAGCCCATCGTAAAGCTGCCGCCGGATACACGGACCATACTCCGCTCCAGCGCCTCTATGGGGGCAGGCAGGGCTGGCTTGCGCAGCGCTTCCAGCCGGCTGTGCGCCTCCCTGGCGTGTGCACCATCTGGGTAATCCCGCAAGTATGATTCATAGGAAGATACCGTGTTCTTGGCCTTCGCTTCTGACCAGGCCGACAATTCGGACAGCTCAGCTAAGCGGCTGCGTGCCTCTCTGGCGTGTTCCCCATCCGGGTAGTCCTGAAGGTAAGACTCGTACGAAGATGCTGTATTACGCCGCCGCGCTTCTGACCAGGCTGACGATTCGGACAGCTCAGCTAACTTTTCCTCGCATTTTGATATGCCTGCCTTGGCTGCACTGTCATCTGATACCAGGCCCAGAGCGCTCTTGTATTTGCCCAGCGCTCGCTCGTAGTTGCCCCGGTCATAGTTGCGCCCGGCTGACGCTATGATCGCATCGTACTCCTCCTGCTTTGAGTCAGATTCCGCTGCCTCTTCCGGCTCCTCTAATTCCGGGGAATCTTCAGCAACAGCTGCCACAGGGGTATCCCCGGCCGGACCTACAACCGATAAAAACTCCGCCAATGCACCGGCCTCGTCTATGCGAAGCAGGCTGTCCCCACGGGACACTTGCGCATAACCACCTGAAAACAACCCCGCAGAGTCATAAACGGCCGGCAGCACATAGCTCTCAGATTCATCTGCATAACCCCACTTCCCGGAAGCATCCTGAACCGGCTGAAGCGTCGACCCTGAAGGGCTGCTCTGCAGCCACCATACCACACCAACTACCGTGGCAGCGGTGAGCAGGGCCACCAATAACAGCGGTAGCCATCTGCGGGGCTGCGGGGCTGCATCTGGACGGGGTGGTGGTTTGGGCACCGAGGCTTTAGCCATTCTCCGAACCGGAGGTTTCAACTCAGGGTCGGGTAGCGTTTGGTCTACAAGCGTCCCTTCTTTGTCCTTTGCCGTATCATTGGTTTTACCGCCCAGCCACTGGGCTTTGACACGGGCAGCCCTTTCTTCCGGTTTTTTGACCAGAAAAGCCGCAACAGCTTCTGCAAAAGGTTGTGGAATTTGTGCGGTCTCCGGTGGCAGGGGCGCATTCACGATCTGGTCAAAAAGCTCGCGGTCGCGAGCGGCACTACTGCCTTCCGCCCCCGCTGTACGGAACGGCCGGTAGCCCAGAAAAAGCTCAAAGAGGAGCACGCCCGCCGACCACAGGTCAGCATTGAGGCGTATGGGCTTGCCCAGCAGTTGCTCGGGCGCAGAGTAGGCCAGGGTCCCCCCGGTCAGGCTATTGGTAAAGCGGGAGCCCTCACCGACCTGCTTGCTCAGCCCGAAATCGGCAATCTTGGGGATATACTGCTGCCCCACCTTGGCGATCAGGATATTGGAAGGTTTGAGGTCGCGGTGGATTACGCCATGCCCGTGCAGATGCGAGAGCCCCCGCAGCAGGCCCGAAGCGATGTCGCGGCGCTGCTGTGCGTTCAGTTGGCCTATGTCGAGCAATTGGCGGAGGTTGCCATCCGGGTAGTATTGCATCACGGCATAGTCGAAGATGCCTGCGGGGGACTCGAACTGCCAGACGTTCTCGTAGTGGGCGAGGTTGCGGTGTTCGGGCAGCCCGGCGACCGCTTTGAGCTCATCCTCAAGGGAGAAGGTTTTGTCATTCACCGTCTTTACCTCTGCCACTTTGATGGCTACGTAGCGGTCGCGGGTAGTGTCGTAGGCTTTGTACACCGTACCAAAGGTACCGCCCCCGAGGCGGTCGTTTCGAACATTGAATTGGTAGCGCTGCAGGAATTGCTGTTGGTTCATTACGTGAGGTTTATAACGGTTGTACGGGTCAGCTGAAAAAGGGTTTCTAAAACCAAAATTCGCCTTGGCCGACTACTCCAAAGTAGTTCCTACCATGATTTACAGGAATTTAGGAGTTTAGCCCCTCCGGAGTCTTCATCTTTACCCTCCTCTGGCTATACCTTATCCTGTAGTCGCTACCGGAGGAAAACGAGCGGGGTATCCTTGCATTGGTTGCAGGATAAAACCGGGTGCTGCACCCCATTGGTATGCCGGGCTACACTGCCGTTTACGTAATCAAATAATTCGCCGTAGGTAATCTGCATATTGTTGTTGGCATCAGCCAGCCCTTTCATGCCGGAAATGAGGAAGTAAGTGAAGATGCCCTGCTCCAGGTTGCGGCGCTCTTGAGAGTACTCATCCTCCCGGGAGGACATGAAGACCGCCACTTTAGGGTCCGTCCGGTCTTCATCCCGGGCTACAGCCTCGGCTTCTATCCGCATAAGGATAGCTTCCGCTTCGCTGCCAATATTTCGGCGCCCCTCCCCCCCTCTGATACTCCCGGAGTTACAGGCATCCGCCAGGCAGATTTTATTGCCGGCATCCGAGCGGCGGAAGGCTTTCTTGACCTCCTCATGCTCCAGAATATTAGAGGGTGCCGTATCATACGGACAGAAGAAGCCAGGGGCGCCATGGCCAGAAAAATAAAAGATGATTTTATCAGCTTCACGGGCCTTGCCAAACTGATTACGCATAGCGCGGAGGATATTGGTACGGGTGGCCCGGCTGTCAAGCAGCATCGTGATGTTTCCAGCCGGAACGCTTCCGCCTTCGACACTAAGCAGGAAGTTGCGGAAAGCGTAAGCGTCATCATCGCAATATTCCAAATCGGTAATCAGGTTATTATTGGCATAGTCTGACACCCCAACGATGACCACAAAAGTCTGCCGCCCATTCTCCGCATAGTTGGGCTGTCCCTGATACTCGTTGTCAATCCAGAAACCGGCCAGCGTTTCGCCGGTATTCAGGTACATGGTACCACGCCCGTTCTTTTTGTTGTCGCGGTACTGCCCTTCGTAGCGGTTGCCATTGACGTAATAAAACTGGCCTTCTACCTTTTCGCCATCTGTAAAAATCCCCTCAAAACGGTTGCCGCTCGCATAGCGGTAGATGCCGGGCCCGTGGCGTTCGTTGTCCCTAAAGTAACCGGTGTAGTGGTCGCCATTGGCGTAGAAGAGGTCGCCTTTGACCCTTTTTTTGTCCTGCCAGGTACCATCATACCGGTTGCCACTTGGGTAGAGATAGACGCCGACACCGTTTTCGCAATTGCCGGAAATGCACTGCGCGGACAGGGTGATAGACAGGGGGATGAGGAAAAGGAGTAGGAGCAGGGTTTTCATAACTGTTTATTTTGATTGGTGGTTATTCCTGGTTATTGTATAGGGTTTGCACTTCGCTTTGGCTTAGGGGGCGGTTGTAGATGCGGAGGTTGTCCACAAGCCCGTTTAAGTAGTCCTGATTGTTGCTGTCGGACCCAAAGCGGGCCAGGAGGTTGACATCAAAGTCGAGATTCGTATTGGTGATGGTCTCCAGTTCCACACCATCTAGGTACAGGGTCCTTGAGATACCGGACGATGAACTGGAGGTGTTGATTTGGTCCAGGTTGATGACTACATGATGCCACTGATTGTTTAGGAGGCTGTTATTGAGGTTTTGCGAAAAGCAGAAATCTCCCGGGCAAATCGTGCCATTTGAAGAGATGAATATGTTCTCCGTATTGTCAAAAACACTACCCTTATTTAGCAAAGGCATACCGGATTGATCATTACTATGTATCCAGAAAGAGAGAGACATCTCTGCCAGTTCATCAAGATAATCATTATTGATTTGTAAAAAGTCATCCCCTGAAAAAACAGCTGCCTGACCCTGTCCGGAAGGGGTATTAGCTGAATAGGAAAGCCCGTTAGGAGCTATAGCACTATAGCCATTGATAATTTCTTCGGTGTTATTCTCAAAGGGGTAATAGGCGATAAGGTTATCAGTCGTACTAAAGTTGTACGTAGGCTGATTAGCAACGCCCTCAGCGATGTAAATAGCACTAATTTCATCTGCCGTCAACCGGGTATTGTAAATACGGATATTATCCATATAGCCGTCGAAGGCATTGGCTCCGGTACTGGCAGCACCGACCGCCATGACCGCGTCAAAATCAACATCAAAATTAAGAGAAGCGCTGGTTTCCACAAGGGTTCCATCAATGTAGAGCGACTTATCAATACTATTGCTGCTTAGAGAAGTGTTTACCTGATCGAATACAACGGATAGCATATGCCATTGCCCGTCGAGCAAATCATCGACGATATTATTGCTAAATTCAAAATCGCCGGGATATAAAAAGTTATCGAGAATAAATAAATTTTCCGTGTTATCGAACTCACTGCCTTTACTAAGTAGCACCTCCGCGTTGCCGGCATACCCTCTTATCCAACAATTGAATGTCATAGTAGCCAGCTCATTCATAAAGTCATTATTGACGGTGAAGTAGCTGTTGCCATCGAAGAAAGCAGAGCTGCCAGATGAATTTGCTGTAGACATATCCGTGCTGTACTGCAGATTACCCTGGACAATACCATTGAATCCGTTTTTCACATCTGCTACCGTTTGATTATCAAAAGTATAGTAAGCCACGAGGTTATCGGGTACACTAAAAGGATAATCGACTTGGTTGGGTGCACCTTCTGACTGGAATATCTCCTCCACTTCTGCCCCCGATAACACCCGGTTATAAATTCTAATATTATCCAGATAGCCGTCAAATGCCTCGCCACCATCACTTGCCCGGCCTATGGCCAGCAAAGCGTTGAAGTCCGCATCAAAGTTAGCAGAAGCACCACTTTCGATAAATTGACCATCAATGTATAAGATCTTATCAATATTGCTCGAGCTTGAGGAAGTATTGATATAAGGTAGCATTACAGTCAACATATGCCAGTTGCCATCCAGCAAAGTCCGATCTACAGGAGATGTATAATTGAAATCACCGGGGAACAACTGATTATCTGAAATAGCAATGATTTCGGTATCATCAAACTGACTACCTTTCGCTAAAAGGACTTCATAATTTCCAGCGTAGCTCTTTATCCAGCAATTAAAGGTGAGCGCTGAAAGCTCATCAAGAAAATCATTGTTGACGGTGAAATAACTGTTCCCATTGAAGAAGGCGGAATAACCGGAAGGGTTATCCAATGACATGTCCTCATTGTATGACAGCCCTCCCTGAGGCACCCCATTAAATCCGTTTTTGACATCGACCACCGATTGCTGATCAAAGGTATAGTAGCTGACAAGCCCTTCTGGTACTTCGAAGTCGTAATTAGTTGGAGGAGCCCCCCCTTCACTGAAAAACAAGACCTCAATTTCCTGTGGTGTCAAAATCTTATTGTACAGCCTAAAATTATCCATGCTACCGTCAAATGGATCATTCCCTTCATTGTTACTTCCCAGAAGGAAAGTAAAATTAGCATCAAAATCCAAGTTTGAAGGCATGCCCTGATCCAAGAGTTGACCATCAACATATAATGCCTTGCTGATATTGCTAGAGGAGGAGGTCGTGTTTATAGCGTCAATGGTGACCGTGAGCATGTGCCATTCGCCGTCCAGAAGCGGGGAAACGATGGAAGTATTGAAAGCGTTATCACCGGGTTGGATGAAATTGTCCTGTATGACCACATTTTCTGTAGCATCAAATTGACTACCCTGGGAAAAGAGCACTTCATAATTGCCAGCGTACCCCTTTAACCAGACATTCATAGTGAATTCATCTAATGCTGTAGCGTCGAAAGAAGGGACCCGTGCATACCCCTGTCCGTCAAATTCGGCGGCCTGCCCACTCCCGGAAGGCCCGTCTGACACAAAGCTAATACCCTGATTTATTCCGTTGTGATTATTTCCCGATTCATCCGTTAGGCTTCCACTATCGAAAGGATAGTAAAGCACAAGCCCTTCATTTTGTAAATTGTCGCCTACGGTGATTGAAAAATCAAAGGATGCTGTATTTTCGCAGTTCTCACAAGACACAGACTCCAGACTAAACTCCAAAACCGTTCCCTCCGGAGTATCAAAATCCAGGATGAAAGAAAAGTTAGTGGAAGAACATCCACTATTGATGGGGACATTTCCAAAGTCGACATTCGGCTCATTAATGACCACAAACGGAGAAGAGGACGAGATGACGGCAGATGTCCCAGTTGCGGTTATTTCGCCTGTATTAATGACCCCGACCTCGACATCAACGGATTCACCAGGGTTAGCCATTTGATCTCCATTGCTTGAACCCTGAACCGTGAAAGAGCTACTGGTCGTGCAAGCCGCAAGTGCCGGGGCAGGAGGCGGGAAAATAGAAAAACAAGCCTGCAAACCGGGAAATTCCTGCCCGTCTATTTCAACTGACAGGTCAATACAAGTGGACACCCCGTCCTCTGCGGCTGGTGCATCAGCTGCGATTTGTACTTCTATGCAAAACTGGTCTGAAGTGCCTTCAACAGGTATACTATTGATTTCAAATGAAGTGGGGGATAGGGCAGAGACCGCATTCTGATCAACAGCGCTAAAACCCAGTTGAATATTATCGGCATCTGCATCTCCGGAATTTTGAAGGGTCATGCAAAGGTTGATGGACTCTCCTGGATTGGCTTGCATGTTATTTCCATCATCTACACTGATGCTTCCCAAAGCCAGTGCGGGTGTAGTGGCAGGAAACACCTCCAATCCAATAATATCAGAGAAACTTAGCCCTGAAGAAGTGGTAATCGTAATTGGAATATTGCTGACACCTGTGGGAAAGTCATCCGGAATATTCAGAACAAGGAGCAAGGGCTCTGTACTTCCTGCGGGCAAATTACCGATTGTATTGTTCGAGGTTTGCTCAGCGGGGCTAACAGGATCTATTTCAACCTGAACACCGGATGCTGCGGCACCTCCACTGTTAGTGATTTGTAAGCTAAGCGTACAGGATTCTCCCTGATTGATGATACCGTTGCCTCCGTCTTCTTCCACAACTGCCGGGCGATTATCCGTTGAGGTTTCAGTTAAAACGGCAGCGTTAATACCTATTACGATTGGATCTACAGCGTAAGTATTAGCATCTCCATCCGTAACCCCTAGTTCGATCTCCAGCAATGCGCCGGTAGGGATATCGTCACTCAGCTGAATATCAATGGATGTATTAACGGATTGCTCAACTGCTAGTCCGGGGATTTCATATTGAGATGGTGTAATGGACTCAATGTAGGAGCTATTGTTCTCGGAAAGCAGAACTGAAAGCTGACTTGCTGGCTTAGTTCCCTCATTAGACAAAACAGAACTAATGGTGATTAATTCACCAGGCTCAGGGTTGGAATCACCATCCGAAGTGGTGATCACATCATAAGTGTGGCGAAGGACAGGCCCATCAATAACCAGTGAAAATGGTTTAGTTTCGACTTCTTCACTGATAACCTGTGCGGTGAACGGCAGCTCTGTACCCGGAATAATTGGTGAGCCAAACTGCACAGCAAAGCTATAGGGGTTACCCGTTTGCGGAGCTTGCCCGGTATTGGCAAAAGCATTACTCGCTCCTGCTGCGAGGTCTCCAAAGAACAGGGTATCAGGTGCTATTTGAGTAGCGAGGCTGGTATCGGAGATAACGACCACTTTTACATTTTCGGCTAAAGCCACACCTGTATTATTGAGCAAAAGCCGGTAGTATACGCGTTCACCAGCATCTGCAAAACCATCATTATTACCATCGTCTTCCACGTAGGCTGCTGCCGGAGCCGCCAATTCCAGCTCTGGCTGTAAATCAAAGGAAATATTCCGGGTTGCACCGTAGCTGGTTTCCAGGCAGTTGGTTACAAAGGCTCTGAAATAGTAGTTGCCCTCTGGCCAGTTTTCCAAAACCAGGGAATCGGCAACCGGGCTGTTGGCAGTGCCCAGGTCGATAATGCTGTCAGCGAGGGTTGGTGCCGGGTTATCTGTTGACCAGACAAATCCGTAGGCGGTGGCTCCATCTCCGGTTTCACTGCCTACTGAAGTCAAATCATAACCAATTTGAAGGTCTGTGCCCTGAAGGCGAAGTTCTCCGGTTGTAATGCGCGGGTAGTTTTCGTCAAATCCGGGATCACAGGGATTAATACCTTCCCGGCGATCGCAGGAGAATAGAACAATTAAAGCGAGAAGTATTGTAAACGTTATGTTTTTCATAGGTTTTGACCATTCTTAATCCAAGGGTTAGAAGTTGTATTGAAGCCCAATTCCTGCACCGGCAGGAGCTGCTACGAGCCGCAGGCGGTTGTCTGTCATATCCACATGGGACAGTCCATTACTATCTGACGAGCCTGTAATAAAGCAGCGCACCAGATTGATGACCCAGATGCCCCCACCGGCAGCGAGGAGAATATTTCCAGTCCGCAGTTCCTGGTCGGAAGTTTCCCGAAGGTTGACTATATCATCGGGAGCGGTCGCATTGAGATAAGCCTCCCAGGAATCATTAGCCTTTGAACGCATGTAAAGACCGCTCCCTGCCAGCCCATAGGAAACCGCAGTGAAAGCAAAGTTTAGCGGCTTTCTATTGTACATGTAATGCCCTACTCCCGGTGCTACTGCACCAACAAGAGTATGGCCTATGGTCCACTTCTTTACTGCTGTGACTGGAACAGGGCTTGAATCAACATCATTCTTTTCTGATTCCTCCTCAACGATAACCGTAATTATACAGCCCGAAATCGAAGGCTCCCCCCCTTTATCCAGTTCCTGCTGCGCGGACGCTTCTGGTGTCCATCGGAGAAGCGTAGGGTTTTCGCCTGTATATTCCACCAGTCCAGCTCCCTCGACATTGCCGGGAATTGCAAAGCTTTGGCTTCCTATATTCCAGCTCAGCTGTACGTTGTAGGTTGACAGAGGGGCATCGTAAGGGAAACTATAAATAGCGTAAAGTCGCTTTTCGTTTCCCGAGTACCAGATATCGGCCTCGCTGCATTGCAAGGTTTCCTGTCCATATGCCCATAGCTGGAAAAGGATTAAGAAAACCCCTGGGAGCAAAAAGTACTTGAATTTGAGGACAATAAACTTCATCATTTCGGTGACTTTGTTTAGGGGATTTAATATGAAGTATTTACATGCAATGTGCATGGGATACCATGCCATTATGGCTTCACACTTTTAGCGACCCGAAACCCGTTGTAGTCGCGCCTGGAGGATTTCGGAGCATAGCCTTTATTGGATACACGGCAGTTTTCAGGGACTTCCTTCCATCCTCCACCACGTAGGGTAGCCTCCTCGCCATCCATCCCGCTTACCCATTCCCATACGTTTCCACTCATATCATAAATGCCCAGGCTGTTCGGAGCTTTCTGCCCTACCTGTATTACAGACCTGTTAAAGATTCGCCCTTTCCTATCCCGGCAGTGAGCTACATCTACATGTTGATCAGAGCCTGCATAAATGAGATCATCGTTGCCCTCGGACCGGGCTGCAAACTCCCATTCTTCTTCACTTGGCAACCGGAACGCTTCCCCCGTACGCTCCGAGAGCCAAAACACATAGCTCTCCGCGCCATAATAGCTGACTGCCGTCACCGGGAACCTTTCGCCTTGAGGCATAGGGGTAAATTGCCCCTGGGTATTATCGATCCGTGACGCTCTGATATTTATCCATGGAAAACCACCCCATTCGCGCACTTCGGGGTCGTTCAGGAATTCGCAATACTCTTCATTCGTCACTTCATATTTACCAATCTCAAAAGGGGATAACTCAACTAACTTTCGGTTTTCATCTTCTTCACAATGTTTCACTTGCTTATCTGTGCATCCAATCAGACACTCCCCGCCTTTTAGGGTTATCATTTCCGGCAGGTGGTCAATTTGGAAGGCGGGCTCATTAAAAAAGTCTTCGAATTCTTCTTTTGAAATGAGCATACTGCTGAGTATAGATCGCTGCTCATGCAATACCACTATTTTCAGGTACTTTTTTTGAAACGACGGATCTTCAACGGATAATTTCCGGGCTATAATAACTTCACAGTATACCCCCTGTTCGCCAACTTTCGAATTACCAGCTTTCACAGAGTCTTGCTCCAGTTCAAGGATATCCACTCCAAGGGTCCTTAATTGCTCAACCTTATCCAGGTACTGCTGAATGGTTAAATATTCTGAACCTGTGTCCAGATCATTAATCAGTTTATTTTCAACCTGGCTCTCCAGAGCGCTACGGTATTTCTCTAAAATCGCCTCTTCATCTTCCTTCAAAAAAGTAGACAACTGTGCATAGAAATCCCTGACCAGTTCCTCTGATTTTTCCTGTTCAGTACTCCGGGTATCCTGAGCCAATGCCTGTGAGGTTATTCCCATCAGGATAATGATTGCGATCAGTACGATCTGTTTGATATAGTCCATAAACAATCAGTTCATAATTAATGACATGTATTCTTCTTGTGTACATTCTCCCAGAGGGGCTGCAAAATCAATCAGCCATCCGGAAACATTGCTGGCTCGGTTGAAATAACTGACCCGAAAGACCCAGCCTGGTACGGAGAAAAAGTAAAATTCGCTACGATCAACATTCAGATATTTTAATGCCCTCTGATTGAAGAGGTCGATAAAAAGATGTTTACTGGAGTACTCCAGGTCAGTAGAGAAATACGCCTGAAGCGCAGCGTCTTGATCGAAAGCTTTACGAAGGTCCATGAAGCCATTTTCATGTGCCATGGGTTGTATATAACCCTGCCCCTTGTCTTGCTTTGGGAATATATCCGGAGAGAAAACATCTGCTATTGCCCATCTCCAGCCGTTTCCGAATCTTTCAGTTTCCATTAGTAGCTGTACAGGGATACGCTTCTCACGGTATTCAAAAAGGCAATAATTCAGGCTGTACCAGGATGCACTTTCGTAGTTCAGATGGACATCGAATTGCTGAGCAGCAGTAACGAATGCCTGAAACAGATCAGTATTTGCTCTCACCCAGGCAGAATCTGCCAGTGCGTGCAGCATCACTTTTTTGATAGATTTCAACGCCTTTTCTTTAGCTCCGATGCTGTACCTTTTATTCCAATCCTGAACAGCCTCATTTACCTTCTCGCCGTAAATATTCTGCGTTAAATTGAACCGGCCGAAGAATTGGCTAAGATTGTTCACCCGAACTCTAAAATGCAGGGGCATCTCTGAGATATCGACCTGTGCAGGCTTCCCTAGAATTTCGTACAATTCCTCTTCTGCCTGACCATACATCATGCAGGGCAGGACAATGAATAAGGCTATTACTATTTTTTTTGGAAGCATAAGCTCTCTGAAAACTTAGATAACGTTGGTCTATAATGCCAAGACCTGGTTTAATGTAAAGTCTATCAACACTCCACATTTCTGCGGACAACAAAGAATGCTTGAAGTGCTGGGCTTGATATCGAGTGTTTAGAACGTCTCATCAACTCTTAGATCGAGTAGTTTGATGTTAAAGTATTCCTTTTCGTGGTCGCCATAACTCACCCTCCCGACTTCCGCGATGAACTCGATATCCTTGGTAGTGGTATCTTCGTATAACAACTTCAAGCTTCCCTCCGCATCATAATTACTGCCTTGAAAGCGCTGATATACCCGGATGCCCCCCCGGTAGTTGCCATCTGGGTCTCGCTTTAAATCCGAAACATAAATCACTTTATACCACTCGATATTAACTTTGTCGTATTCCAGGATTCGAAGCCGGTTCAGGTACTCCCGGATTTTATAAGATTTGATTTTTGTTCTACTCCTGGAAGAGACCTCAACAACTGCTGATTCATCTTTAAAAAGCTGGACTGCAGCATTGACCATTCTGCTTTTCAGGTCATCAGGTTTCGTCTTATTCCCAATAACGCTAATATACTGCCCCAAATCAGTGATCCGCTCTGCGGCCCTCTTACTGATTCTGGACTTTAGTTCCGATTCAGTAAGATGGTCTAATGCCCCCCCTTTTTTTTCTTGCCCGTATAGTACACTGCTTGTCAGTACAAATAAAGCAAGAACGACAAGAGCAAATTGACATATTTGTTTCATCCCAAAAGTTATTTAGTGCTAAGCTCCAAAAGCCCCGGCTTCCCGTCTCGTGCAGGAATTAAATCCACCAGGCGGTAAGGCTTGTTGTGAATCGCCAGATAGGTTAGAAAGCTTTCCAGGTCCTGATTCATGAGTTCGTCATCTAACAGCACCTTAACTGGTTCCCCCAACAAGCCCGGGAGATCATATTGTTGAATAACCTGGTCTCGCTTATTGAGTGCCTCAACACTACGAAGTGCTGCCAGCATTTGCTGGACCTTTCTGGCTGCTTCTTTTGTATTTTGATCTGTTGCCTCTTCCTGGTTCTGTGCTGAAAACTCCGGGCATTGACGAATGCAAACGCCCTGTTTATTGATTTTAAAAACGAATGACTGCCCCATAGTGTCCAATTGCACCGAAGCGAAGCCGTCAGAAGAGAAGACCTCAGCTTTTTGGAATCTTGGCTTTATCACCCACTGCCCTCTACTGTTTATAAAGCCCCACTTTCCACTTGGATCTGTTGCCGGCTGTAGCGTTTCGTCCGCTGAGGGAGTAGGGAAATAAATAATAGCTAATACTGCGATCAGCAATGCACCAATTACACCTCCCCATACCATTACTTTTTTTCGATTGGGTTTTGTTGGAGTAGCCTCTTCAACTTCAGGCTCCGGTATGGGCGGTGGGTTAGGTTCTTTTTCTGGTTTTACTTCAACAACCGTTTGATCTAACTCATCCACTGCAGATTTAATGACCTCCTCTAACTCATCCGCTCCTGAAACTCTTGATGCCGGATCGACGATGAGGCATCTCCGGCAGACCTCTTGCCACGGTGCAGGAATATGGCTAAGCAGTGGAGGCACCGGATTTTCCATGATCTGCTTATATACTTTAATGCCACTGGCGCCGCTGCTCGTATTTTCCGGATAGTATGGAAATTGAGCGGTGAAAAGCTGATAGACGATCACTCCGTACGACCAAAGATCGGTATTGTAACGAAGCTGTTCCCCCATCAACTGTTCGGGGGCCGTATACAGCGCCGATCCGCCAATAATACTATTCTCAATCTGTGAAACTTCTTCCCCCAATTGTTTACTTAGCCCAAAATCTGCAATCAGAGGACTATATTCTTCCCCATACCGGGCTATCAGGACATTGCTGCTTTTTAAATCCCGGTGAAGAATACGATGCTTATGCAAAAATGAAATACCGGCAAGTATTTCCCTGGCCAGTTTATCTCGTTGAACCTTACTGATTCCACCCTTTTCGAGCAGCTGACTTAGGTTGCCTTCCTCGTAATATTGCATGACGGCATAATCATACGAACCGCCAGGCAATTTAAACCGGTAGCAGACTTCATAGCGCACGATATTTGAATGGTCAGGCAGGGATTGGGCTTTTTCAATTTCCGCCCTGAGGCTTATATGATCCCGGTTATGATCAACCGGAACAACTTTAACGGCCACCCATTTGTGGTGCAGGCCGTCATAAGCTTTATACACCTTGCCAAAGCCTCCCGATCCTATTTCTGCCTGAGGATCGTTTATATCAAACCGGTATCGTTTTATAAATTCCTCATATATCATCACTATTGGTTTTTCGGTTCTTCTGCAAGTTTACTTCCCTCAGTGTCTATCTGATAGGCATTTTGACTCCCTGGTTCCTGCACCGTTGCGATGCCGTTTTTAAAATCTGTGGCCTGTTCAAATTCAGGACCAAAGACATAAGCTCCGGAGCGATCTATAAAGCCGTACAAGCCCTTATCAGCATCTTTTACTTTTGCCAGGCCTTCTGAGAAGGGCGAAGCCTCAGAAAACCGAGCCTTTATCTTAATTACCGTATCAGATTTATAACCGTACAAACTGCTTTGTTCATCTTGATAGGGCATAAGCTCTGGCAAAGGCGAGATCACTGCGGTGTTCGTATCAACAGGCGCTGAGTCATTGGAAGCACTGGTATCTGATATCGGAACTGTATCTTTTTTATCATCAGTCGTGGGGGTGTTGTCTGGATTACGTTGTGGCTTCGATGGTTGTGCCGGTTCTGGCGGTAGAGTATCCTCTTCTAAATTTTCCTGTATTTGAGCAGTAGGTTTCTTTTCCCCATCCGGTATTTGATTGATCGCCCAAATTGCAGCACCGGCTACGAGCAAAACTACAATCAACGCTCTCCATTGACCGGATCGTTTTGCTGCAGCTACGGGATCTGAAACAGAGGGCTGTGCAACGGCTACCGGCTGAACAGCCATCGTAACATCTTCTGCTTCGGGGACCGGACTTACGGTTTCTACGGCTGCCACCTGAATCAATAAAGCGGTAAAGTTATCCTGAGAGCGCTCCTTGCATTGGCGCTCGATGGCCTGATGTAAATCTTCAAGTTTAGGGTTAGCTGTATATATATCCTGCAGGATTGGGGTTGGGCAAGCCTCCGTTATACCATCGGAACATAGCATATATATATCATCGGGTTCAACCTTTTTGAGCTGCTGCACAGTCATCTTCGTCCCTCCGGTGTAGGCCCCCTGTATTGCCCGGGTGATTACATTCTTCTTTGGGTGCCGTTCAGCCTCCTCTTCTGTGATCAACCCCTCTGCCAGAAGCTCTCCAACAAATGAATGGTCTTCTGTTAGAGGCTTCGCTTCCCCCCCTCTGAATCGATAGACCCGGCTGTCACCAATATGTCCAATGGTGATCCCTTCTTGATGAAACCAGAGCAGGGTAAGCGTGGTGCCCATTCCCTTTGCTGTTTGGTGCTCTTCCAGGTATTGGTCAAACTTTTGCTCTACTACGGCTAAGGCTCTGGACAAATACTCAGGCGTGGGAACGTCAATCGGGTTCTCCTCAAAGAATTGAGCAAACCCCTCTGCTGCCATACGACTTGCGACCTCTCCTTTTTGCGCCCCCCCCATCCCATCACATACTAAAAAGAAGGGGGTGCGCTCAGTCGGAGCTTCCTCTCCCGGATAATAGTAATCTTCGTTGTTTTTTCTTTGGCCTTGCCCAAATATTAATTTCCGGGGGTTCAGTTCAATTTTCAGCATGGATCATAATAGTGGCACCCTGCATTCAGTAGTCTGAGCAGTGTGATATTAATAGTTAAAATTAATTACTGTTTCGTGGTAGCTCGTTCCAGCTATATCTTCGGCCGTTTGCTGGATGGATTCAGTTCGGTCACCCAGGATCACAACCAGTTTAGTCCGGCCCAACTGTATAACATCCTCATGGCTCAGGTAGATTTCATCGATACCTCTTACCAGCTTTTGATCCTTTCTTGCGTTGAGTACTGTGCCGTTTGTACTTAAATCTTTAAGAATAAGATCAAATCCGGCACCTTTCGCTTTAGGCAAAGCATTAATTTCACAGTGAACCCGGCTCATGAACTTATCGACTGGCCGGTTGCCAAAGTCGATTTGAACACTGGCTTTTGAGGAATCCGCTTTTCGACCAATTGTATTTTTCCCATTTTTAAGCTCAAAAATCTGATGATAGGTTTGCTCATCATGCACAATTAACCAGCCTGGAGGCTTTTCGCGGGAATCCTCTTCAGATACATTATCTGGCTGGTAAGGCGTCCGGCAGTGTGGGCATGCCACCTGACTGGTCAATTCTTCTTTCACTCTAAAGGAAGACTCACAGGACTTACACTTAACAATAGGCATACTTTACAAGGTACAGTGTTAAATCCCACTACCCGCCAAGCCTTATTGGCTGGCAGGTAGCAGGCAGTAGTGTTACTAAATCACGACTTGTGAATACTGAATTTTAAGCCCAGTCTGACATATCGTTATCGTCATCCATATCCGGCTCGTCATCTTCGTACACCAGAGGTTGTTCTTCTGTATGCTCTGAGCCTGGCATTGGAACCTGCACTGGGTCGTCTAATTCATTCATGGATTCAGGGGTTCCATCCTCGTTTGCATCAGTTTCAACAGCATCGAGAATATTATCCCCATCCGAATCGACAAGTACTGCTTCTGGAATGTCATTCTGGTTTTGATCAATAGCTACTGCCTCTGCAAATCCATCATTATCAGTATCTATTAAATAAGTATCAGGATTCCCATCACCCGAGACATCTATAGCCGCAACGTCTGGAGATTCCGGATTGGTTGCTAAACCTGACGTGTTTTGACTTGTAGCTGCGGTTCCGTCAGAACCAGCCTGATGGATGTTTTCATCATTCTCTGGAGACGTACTATCGGCATCATTTTCTGCCACTTGTTCGTTATGCTCCTCACCGGTAACCGCAGGGGCACCTTCAGGGTTTATGGATGCAAAGTACTCCTGTTGCTCCGCAGGTGACATGCCCTCCCACTCATCCTGATAGTAAGTGTTGTAGGTGTGACCGTTCCAGGTGAAAATCCCTCCTGCGCCTAACTCTTCCCTCGCAGCTGCGAAAGCTTCAGAAAAGGACATATCATCATTAACGGATGTGGCAAAGGGTGCTTCCTCATGAATGACCGCTTCAAAGGTCTCTTCTTCCGGTGTACTGGGTTCTGCCGCAGGAACAGGCTCTCCGTCTGAGGTCATACCATAAAGGTAATTTGCGCCAATGGAAACAGCGCCTCCAGCTACAGCGCCGATAAGCCCGCCTTTCACAAGCGCCTGTTGTGTTTCCGTAAGCTTAGTTTTCTGCTGGACCTGCTCTTCCTCTGATGGTTGAATCTCTTCTTCAGGAATGGCTGGCGGCTCTTGGTCTTTGTTTAAGTTGTAACGCGCGTCGATATCAATCTTTGTTTCGTCTGACATGATACTGTGATTTAGTATTTAACAATTGATTCTTTACCCCTCTATACCTGTGTGCTCAAAAAGGTAACCGGGTTTTTATTTTTTTATCCAAATAGCGTGGCATTTGTCGCAACTCGCTTGCGTGGCTAGTGTCTTCCATGGAATCTCTCCAAGCAATTTACCACAATCAGGATTAGGGCATTTATAATGCTTAAAGAATTCATACCTGAGATTTTGAATGGCCTCCATACGGGTAGTTCTGGATTTACCACTGGTCATAGACCGTGCAATATTGCGGAGGAATATTCCTGCAACGGGCACTGCCAATAATGGGTCAAATAGCAGCTCCTTTTTCTTGGCGCTTTTCTCTATGGCTTCTTTTGCCTGAATGTACTCCTCATACACAACCCGGAGCTCCTCAAACTCCTCAGAAAAGTCGTTTGATGCTCTGAGTTGTTTAATAACGCCATCCTTTAATTTGAAATGCCGATGGATCGAAAAAGGCGATCTCCCAAGGCTGATTTGATCCGATTGCCGAATGACTTTCCTTTTGACTCGTACCCCATTGACCAGTACAGGAGCGCTTCTGGACCGTTCCTCTATATACTGAAGCCCGTCTTCCTGGACGACGATCCGGGCATGTTTGGGCGAAACATATGGATCATTTAAGACAATCTCATTCCCAATCCCTCTGCTACCAATATGGAATACTTGTTTATTCATTGGGGCTAATTCTTTATTTGGCAGATACTAAGGTAATCAAAACCCGGCAACATTGGCAACAGATTTCAGGAACATTATTACATAACTCAGTGTGTGAATGTAGACTTATGCTTCTTAAGACCGTCAATAATTGGAAATTAGTAGTTCCAATCAAGTTTTTTAACTACCGGCCTGTCATCTAACTTGCTCATGTAATACAAGCTGGACCTGCTCATCTGAACTAACTCACAGCACTTCCCAACTCCGGTATTGTATTTCTTTTTCAAGCATCCGACTACAGCTCTTTAGGCGGAAGGCTTTACCACTTTCCTGGCTACCTGCGGTTAGCGGGCAGGCTGGCTCTCTGTAAACTTTGATTTCTTCATAACAGCTTAAAGTTAGTGAATTTTTAAACTGTCTTATTTTTACGCAACGTGGATTCAAGCATTAAATCATCAATGACTTTTTGTGTTTTGCTGTTGAGCAAGTCCGTCAGCATATCCCTGACCCAAGGCGTGCGCAGCTTTGACTGTTCGCCAAAAACGGCAGTCGCAGCTGCCCAAACGTATTCCAGCACATGGATGATATC
>JANSXW010000163.1 GCA_024742755.1 bacterium
CGGAGGGGGCACTCAGGTCGCGACTCCAAAGTCGCCACCTGAGTTTAGCCTGTATATTTTGCTGCCCCTGTTGCTGGATTTGACTCCAGCGGCGATTAGGGAATCGCGGCCGGAGGGGCCTTCAGGTGGCGACTCCAAAGTCGCCACCTGAGTTTAGCCTGTATATTTTGCTGCCCCTGTTGCTGGATTTGACTCCGGCGGCGATTAGGGAATCGCGGCCGGAGCGTGCCCTCAGGTGGCGACTCCAAAGTCGCCACCTGAGTTTAGCTTGGATATGTTTATTTGCTGAAAACCATTTACTTCCCCAACACCGAACCTCTCCCCACTAAACCCGTTCCAAAGTTATAACATTAGTAAACGCAACCGAAAACCCACCAACTATGCATGCCGCCCGGCCCCTGCATTTTTTAATGATTTTACTGCTTGCGGGCCTGCTCGCCCTGCCGGCCTGTGCGCCCAAGACGGGGACCATCACGCTGCCTGCGGAAGTACCCGATGCTTTTCCCAAACGGGGGGACAGGAGCTGCCGGAAAAGTGGTGGACAGCCCTGGGCGACACGGCGCTGAACGGGGTGATGGATACGGCCCTGACCCAAAACTTCAACCTGGTGGCGGGCTGGGAGCGGCTGCAGGCGGCACGAGCGGTGGCCGATCGGGAGGCGGCGGCGTTGTGACCGGACCTGGGGGCAAATATGCAGGCCGGAGCGAGCTTTCCGCAGCCTGATTTTGTAGGCGGTGAGAATGTACGGCTGAACCTGCAGTCGCAGTACGAGGTGGACCTATGGGGGCGGATTCATGCCCTGGTGGATGCAGAGCGCTTCCGGCGGGAAGCGAGCCGGGCTGATTATCAAGCGGGGGCGATGACCCTTTCGGCGGAGGTGGCCCGTACCTGGTTTCAACTGGCGGAAGCCCGCGGGCAGCAGGCCATCCTGCAGGCGCAGGTGGAGACCAATGAGCAGATTTTGCGTCTCATCCGGCAGCGGCTGGGGATTGGGCAGGTGCGGGGCGTGGATGTGCTGCGGCAGGAGCAGTTGCTTTCGGCTACCCGGGAGCAATTGGCTTATGTACAGGCGGACCTCCGGACTCTGCGCAACCGGCTGTCGGTATTACTGGGGCAGGTGCCCGGGACAGCCCTGCCGGCTTTACCTGATACAATACTTAACCCACCCAATCTTCCCGAAACCGGACTGCCATTGGAGCTGGTCCGCCGGCGGCCGGATTTGCAGCGGGCTTTCCTTCAGGTCAAAGCGGCTGACCGGGAACTGGCAGCGGCGATCAGCAACCAATACCCAAGGCTTTCCCTGAGTGCCTCCACAAGCCTGCGGTCGAATAACCTGCGCGATGTTTTTGAAAACTGGGCCTACTCCCTGGGCGCTAATCTTGCCGCACCCCTGCTCAATGCCGGACGGCTGCGGGCAGAGGTGGACCGGAGCCGGGCGGTGCGCGATCAGCGGCTGTACGAATACGGGCAGGCTACCCTCCTGGCTTTTCGGGAAGTGGAGGACGCCCTGGCACGGGAGTTCCACCAAAAGCAAGCCATCGGATCCATAGAAGATCAAATCCGCCTGGCCGAACAATCCTACGAACAACTCCGCTTGCAGTATTTCAACGGCACA
Organism: bacterium; assembly: GCA_024742755.1. Lineage (GTDB taxonomy): Bacteria > Bacteroidota > Bacteroidia > Chitinophagales > Saprospiraceae > Phaeodactylibacter. The sequence continues at coordinate 1,616 of JANSXW010000163.1, forward strand.
AGCACCTATCTGGATGTGCTGACCGCCCTTGACCAGCTGCAGCAATTGCAACGCAACCACCTTTCCGCCCGCTACGAGCTGCGCCGTTACAACCTTACCCTGGGGCAGGTTGCCGAGCTGATCGCCCAATCCAGTCAGGATGTTCCCGCCGGGGCAGTGGAAACCAAGCGGGGCGAGATTCTGCTCCGGATGAAGGAGCGCAAGCAGTTTGCGGAGGAGTTTGCCCAAATCGAAATCGTAACCGGGGAGAACGGGTCGAGAGTCGCCCTGGGCGATATTGCCCGTATTGAGGATGGCTTTGAGGAAACCGGATTCCACGCGCAGTTCAATCAGCAACCTTCGGTAGAGCTGCAAATCTTCCGGGTGGGGGATCAGTCGCCTCTGGACATTGCCAGTGCCGTACAAGGCGTGCTGCGTGATTATGAGTCCTTTTTGCCGGAAGGCATCACCTATCGCACCGATAGCAATACCGCCGAAGACTACTGGCAGCGCCTTTCCCTGCTTACGGAGAATGGGGTGCTGGCCATTGTGATCGTGCTGGTCATCCTGGGGCTTTTCCTGGAGTACCGCCTCGCCTTTTGGGTGATGATGGGCATGGCGATTTCTTTCATCGGGGGTATTCTTTTCCTGCCGCTTTTCGGCATCAGCATCAATATGGTTTCCATGTTTGGCTTCCTGGTGGTCTTAGGCATTGTCGTGGACGATGCCGTGGTGGTGGGTGAAAACATTTACGAGTACCGGCAGCAGGGCTATTCCTACATGGATGCCGCCATAGCGGGCGCTAAGGACATGGCCCGGCCGGTAACCTTCAGCATTCTTACCAATATCATCGTCTTTGTGCCCCTGCTGTTCATACCCGGCACCACCGGTAAGTTTTGGTGGCCCCTGCCCGCCGTAGTGATTATCGTGCTGGCCATTTCGCTGATTGAAGCGCTGTTCATTTTGCCGGCCCACCTGGCGCACAGTTCGAAAGGCAACCGGTTCAAAATCGGACAGTACCTCGAGCGGGGGCAGCAACGGATTGCCAAAGCCTTTACCCGCTTCATTGACCAGCGGTACCGGCCCTTGCTGAAGCTTTGCCTGAAGCACCGGTACATCACCCTGACGACTGCGGTGGCGCTTCTCGGAATGGTCTGCGCCTATGCCTACAGCGACCACATGGGCGTCATTATGATGCCGGAGGTGGCGGCTGATGAAATCGAAGCAGGCGTCTCCCTCCCGGTAGGCACCACCATTGATCAGGCTGGAAGGGTGGCGGAGGAAATTACGGCCTCCACGCAGCGCATGTTTGACACCCACAATCTTTACGAAGTAGCAGAAGGAGTAAAGACGAATGTGCGCGGGCAAAACTTCATTGATGTGGAAATTGTCATGAAGCCTCCCACCGAACGCGACATGACTGCCCAGGAAGTCATAGAAATCTGGCGGGACGAAATCGGGGAAATCGAGGGGGTGGATCAGATCACTTTCGAGGCAGAGCGCGGCCCCGGCGGCTGGCAGCAGGACATCAGCGTAGACCTGAGCCATGAGGACGTTGCCGTGCTGGAAAAGGCCAGCCAGGATTTTCTCAACCGAATGGAGTCCTTCACGGCTACCCGCGATGTGAACGACAATTACAACAAAGGCAAGCAGCAGCTGGACTTTAAGCTGCTGCCGGAAGGGCGCAATCTCGGGCTGACCTCCAATGAAGTGGGGCGGCAGGTACGGAATGCCTTTTTTGGAGCGCTGGCGCTGCGGCAGCTCCGGGGTACGAATGAAATTGAAGTCCGGGTCAAACTGCCGGAAGCCGAGCGGAAGGATATGTACAACCTGGAAGACTTTCTGGTGCGGAGCCCGGCGGGTATGGAAGTCCCGCTCATGGACGTGGCCCGGGTGGAAGAAACAGAGGCTTTCACCTCCATCAACAGAAGAGATGCCCGCCGTATTGTGACGGTAGGGATGGACGTGGAGCCTTCCAATGCGGTAACCCGGGTACTGGAGTCTATTCAGCAGGATGTACTGCCGGAATTGCGGGCCGATTACCCGGGGATAACCTGGATTTTTCAGGGCAGTCAGGCCGACATGCGGGAGTCCACGCAGGCCCTGTGGGGCGGTTTTGCCTTAGCGATGATGGTGATTTATGCCCTGCTGGCCGTTGCCTTTCGGAGTTACACGCAGCCGTTGATCGTCCTGGGGGCCATTCCTTTTGGCATTGTAGGGGCAGTCATGGGGCACATTCTGTTGGGGTACGACCTTTCCCTCATCAGCCTGATGGGCGTAATTGCCCTGTCCGGCGTGGTGGTCAACGATGCGCTGATTATGATCGACTATGCGAATAAAAAACGGCAGGAACAAGCCGCTTTTGCTGCTATTTTGGATGCCGGGGTACGCCGTTTCCGGCCTATTCTGCTGACGACGCTCACCACCTTTGGCGGGTTAACGCCGATCATCCTGGAGACCTCCCGTCAGGCAACTTACCTGATTCCCATGGCTATTTCTCTGGGCTTCGGTATTGTCTTTGCGACCTCGATTATCCTGGTGATTGTCCCCTGCCTGTACCTGGCATTGGAAGATATTGGGGGCAACCGGGATTAAGCTGCCTTAGCCTTCCCCGCCTCCTCACCCGGCCATAAGCCAAAGAAGGAAGGGTTGAGAATTTTGGACTTGACCAATGCCCAAAGGAACAGCAGCCCGAACGCGCCCAGCGCTACAGAAATGAGGTAGTGCCCATTGAGTTGAGGCTCAAGTATAATGCGGAGGAAAAGCGTGCCGATGATGTAAATGGAAGCGATAATGTCTGATGCCTTGCGGCCGAATTGAAGTTTCATGGCAGAAATTTGGCAGGTAGGAAAAGGGGGCAGCTACCCGAAGATAGCTGCCCTTATTATGTTGTGGTTTGACTATTTTAGTGCACGTGCGCTTCGCCTGCGCCACTTGGGAGACGGATATCCTCAACGATATCCTGTACTTCCTGAGGTGGAGGAGCAGTCATGCGTGATACGGCGAAGGAAACGATGAAGTTGACAGACATCGCCACAGTACCGAAGCCTTCCGGGGAGATCCCGAACCACCATTGGTCAGGCGTACCGCCACCGAAGCCGCCGAGCTTGAACTTGATCATGTAATACAGCATCAGCGTGATACCCACGATCATGCCCGATACGGCACCCTGCCGGTTCATCCGTTTATCAAAAATGCCCAGGATGATGGCAGGGAAGAAGGAGGCCGCTGCAAGCCCGAAGGCCAGGGCCACCACCGCTGCCACAAACCCGGGAGGGTGGATTCCAAAGTAACCGGCCACGATCACTGCAAACACTGCACCGATACGAGCGGAGAGCAGCTCACCCTTTTCGGAAATATCCGGCTTGATCTGCATTTTGATCAGGTCACGGGCGATAGAGGTAGAGATCACGAGCAGCAAGCCTGCCGCAGTGGACAGGGCGGCTGCGAGACCACCGGCAGCCACCAGGGCAATGACCCATGCTGGAAGGCCGGCAATTTCCGGATTCGCCAGTACCATGATATCGCGGTCAATCGTCAGTTCATTGGCCGCCGCATTGGCTACGTATTGGATGTTGCCGTCATTGTTCTTGTCATCAAAGGCAATCAGTCCGGTTTGTTCCCACTTGCTGAACCACTCCGGCATATCAGCGTAGGGCTGATTGCTCACGGTCTCGATGAGGTTGGTGCGGGCAAAGGCTGCGATTGCCGGTGCCGTAGTGTAGAGAATGGCGATGAAGACCAGGGCATAACCCGCAGAAACACGAGCGCCCTTCACATCAGGTACCGTAAAGAAGCGGACAATCACGTGCGGCAGGCCAGCTGTACCTACCATCAGCGCGAAGGTGATAGCGAATACGTCGATCATGCTCTTGGTGCCACTTGTGTACTCAGCAAAGCCCAGGTCCCGGTGCAGTTGGTCCAGTTTGTCCAGCAGCGCCATGTTGGAGCCATCGGTCATGTTGCCAATGAAGCCAAGCTGTGGAATGGGGTTGCCTGTCATATTAATGGAAATAAAAATGGCAGGGACCATAAAGGCAAAAATCAGTACGCAGTACTGCGCCACCTGTGTGTAGGTAATACCCTTCATGCCGCCGAGTACCGCGTAGAAGAAAACAATCGCCATACCGATATATACGCCGGTATTTATGTCAACTTCGAGGAAGCGGGAGAATACCAGGCCAACGCCACGCATCTGTCCGGCCACATAGGTGAAGGATACAATGAGGGCACAGATTACGGCTACGGTACGGGCCACATTAGAGTAATACCGGTCCCCGATAAAATCCGGGACCGTAAACTTCCCGAATTTCCTTAAGTAAGGGGCTAAGGTTAACGCCAGGAGGACGTAGCCGCCCGTCCAGCCCATCAGGAAAACACCGCCATCGTAACCCATAAAGGAAATCAGGCCCGCCATGGAGATGAAAGAAGCTGCCGACATCCAGTCCGCTGCTGTCGCCATACCGTTGGCAATCGGGGGGACACCGCCGCCGGCTACGTAAAATTCTGAGGTGGAACCGGCCCGCGCCCAAATGGCGATGCCGATATACAGGGCAAAGGTGAGCCCCACTATAATGAAAGTCCAGGTTTGAACACTCATGTTATTTCGGTTTAATTTTTAGCTAATTTGATAATGGAACAGGGCGGTTGGCCCACTAGTACACAGTGTACTAGCTGTCGTACCCGTACTTCTTGTCGAGCTTGTTCATCAAGACGACGTAAACGTAAATGAGAATGACAAAAACGTAGATGGAGCCCTGCTGAGCGAACCAAAAGCCGAGCTTGGCGCCGCCAATTTTGACGGTGTTCAGGGGCTCTACCAGGAAAATCCCAAATACATAAGAGACAAGGAACCATATGGCAAGCAGAATGCCCAGATAAACCAGGTTCTCTTTCCAGTACTTTTGAGCTTTGTTGTCGTTGGACATAAGCCTGAGTTTTAAGATGATTGAATATAGTTATCTAAATACTTTGTTGTGTCTTGGCAAAAAAAATGGCCTATAAGAAAATGTGTGCCTGCAAGCGGACTTGGCGCACATCCTGTATGTTGCCGTTGGCATCAAGGCCACCCTCGCGGATGTCATTGCTGATCGTATGGTACTCCAGGGTCAGCTTGGCACTGTGCCCGTTGAGGAAATAGTTGAGCCCGATATCCAGCGCTGAGGTGTTCTCGTCAAAGCCGCCGTAGTTGCCGGTTTGTGCAGCGATGTAAGGCATGAACCTTGAGTTGGGGAGTTTATACCCGACGTGCCCGTACAGCACATTTCCAGTCCCCGCCCAGCGGGCCACGTAGTTGTCGCCATAGTTAAAGCTCATGAAAGAAGCGTAGGCATTGAGGCAGTCGCCATCTGTGACGGGCATGTCCAGAAAGGCATCAACTGCAAAGTGGGTCACATTCTCGTGCTCGCCAGTCGCTTCATTGAACATGCCATTGGGATGGGCAAAGAAGCCAGCGCCTAATGCGAAGATTTTCTTGGTGCCCAGGTAGCTGCCCACGGCATAAGGCAGTTTAACGGATTCGCTATCCATGAAGTTGTACCGGAAGTACCCTTCGATAATGTTGTTCCCGGTGGTGTTGCCGTCTCTGTCAGGTGTGGAAACACCAGTGTAAGCCACGCTGCTGCTGTTGCTGCCATAGCTTACACCGTTACCAAGCGGTAAGCCGCCACTTGAATTCCTGCCCGGATTATTCAGTGCGACCCGGTAGTCAAACTTCCCAATAACGCCCTTGGCATAAAGGCCTAGGTGCCGCGCAAATTGATCTGTAACCCCAAGCGAGTGCCAGTGCACAAACGGGCGGGGGTTGTCCAGCGTCATAAAATTGAGCGTACTCTGATTGGACAGGCGGGTAAGGCCTTTCCAGTAGTGGAGGCCGCCACCGATAAAGAAGGAGTTGTCATTGCTGACCTTGAATTCCGTCCAGGCATCATGCAGGAAAAGCTGAGGGGCATCCCCGTTATTGCCCAGGGAGGTCATATTGCCCGGGGTCAGGTTGTTGAGCCCGAAGTGGGTCAGGATCAGAAAGCGAGGAGAAACCTGCGCAAAAGCCAGAAAACGGGAGCGGCGGGCCAGGTGGGTCAGCTGCAGGTTGGCGTCTTCCACTGCCAGGTTGTTCGTGACCGTCCAGTGCTGATGCCAGACGATAAACCGGATATATTTGTGGCCACTGTCATCTAGCTTTAGGGTTAGCGGTTTATAGGAATGATCGATGTCATCCTCAATAATCTGCGCCTGCATACTTACAGCTATCAGCAGCAAGGCAAGGGTCAGAATTTTGGTGAAAAGTTTCATACTAACTGTTGTTTGATTTGTTGACGAGCATATTTTACTTCAGCTAAAGTATATAGATATGTATATGTGTGCAAGTTTTCTTCTGCTTTTTTTCTGCATTTTTCAAAATCTTATTGCAAATGCTATGGGGTTGACCAAAAAAATATGTGGGAAAACGAGTGGTGGCTTGTTGGTTCTATGGCAGGCAGAGGCACCATATATATGTAGGGAAGCAAAGTGTAGATGGAGAGGCGATGACTGTCTAAAGGCTTAGATGACTTTTTTCAGCGTCTTGATGATCTCATAGAATTCTGCCCGGGTGAGGGAATAGAGGGAGTTTTTGCCGTCGCGCTCGGCAGTCACCACGTCCTTGCCTTTCAGGATGCGAAGGTGGTGGGAGGCAATGGCCTGTTCGATGTTCAGGTGCTGATAAATATCCGTTACGGTCATTTGCCCGTTGTTATACAGCAAGTCAATGATCGCAATGCGTATGGGGTGGGCAATCGCACGCAGTGTCTCGGTCGAGTCCTCCAGAAAATTGACGTTGAAATGAGTTTTCATGGCTGCATATACTTGGGTGGCTGGCTCAGGAAGCCCGCAAACAAAACTCCAAAATAGGGTTACCGGCTGATATAAACAAATATATACATCTAATTGCGTTAATATTTGGTGCCGTTGCCAAAAAGCAGGATATTCCGTTGTCCAAACCTGAATGCCATGGAAAACATCATTCCGCGCCGCATCTATGATTTTTTGAAAGCCTATCCGCCCTTTAGTTTGCTGCCCGATGATTTGCTGCTACAGGTCTCACAGCGGGTGCTGGTACAGTACTATCAGCCCCGGCAGGAAATTTTCCATCAGGGCGATCAGCCGGGGACGCATATTTTTATCGTCCGGGAAGGCGCCGTCCAATTGTACCGGGAAACAGAGGCAGAGGAGTTTCTGGTGGAGCAGTGCGATGAGGGCGACGTTTTCGGCATCCGCCCCATGCTGGCGGAAGAAACCTATGCCCTTACCGCCCGTGCCGCTGAGGAAACCCTGCTCTACGCCATCAATATTGAGGGCTTCCGCGAAGTGATGGAAGCACATCCGCAGGTGGCATTTTATCTGGCGAGCAACTACGCGGCCGGCGTGGGGCAGAAGTATAAAACCGCAAACCCCTCTCAGCTTTTCCTGGACCGTTCTGACCGTGCCGTGGAGCATTTCGCGCTCATGGAGGTGCAGTCCCTGGAGCGGAGCAAGCCTCCGGTGACCTGCCCGCCGGAGACCACCATTCAGGAAGCGGCGCTCATCATGTCAGCGCAAGAGGTCGGGTCGATCATTGTGGTCAATCCCTCAGATCATCCGGTAGGCATTATGACCGACAAGGACCTGAGGCATAAGGTGGCAACCGGGAAAATGGGGCTGGGCGCGCCCATCTCCGATATCATGTCGAGCCCGGTCATTACCATGCCCTCCACCGTTACCGTAGCGGATGTGCAAATGGAAATGGTCAAAAACCGCATCAACCATATTTGCCTGACGGAAGATGGGACACCCGACAGCCGGGTAGCCGGTGTGCTCTCGGAGCACGACCTGATGGTGATGCAGGGCAACAATCCCGCCATCCTTATCCGGGAAATCCGGCGCTGCAAAGCCGTGGAAGCCCTGCGGGATATCCGTGACCGCGCCGAGCAGCTGCTCAAAAAATATATTTTTCAGGAAGTGTCGATTGCCTTTATCTCCACGGTGATGACCGAGATCAACGACGAGATCATTATCCGTTGCATTGAACTGGCAGAGGAAGCCCTGGCCTCAGAGGGGCAGCAGCGCCCGCAGGCCAAGTATTGCTGGCTGGCCCTGGGCAGTGAGGGCAGGGGAGAACAGCTATTGCGTACTGATCAGGATAATGCGCTCGTCTTCGAGGATGTGCCGGAGGATGCCTACGAGCGCACCAAGGCTTACTACCTGGATTTTGCGGGCCGGGTCACCCGCCTGCTCAATGAAGTGGGCTTCGAATACTGCCCGGCAGATATGATGGCGAGCAATCCGTCCTGGTGCCTGTCTTTGAGCGAGTGGAAGCAGCAGTTCTCCACCTGGATCCGCAAGCCGGAGCCCAAAGCCGTGATGTTCTGTACGATTTTCTTCGACTTCCGCTCCATCCACGGTGACCGTTCCTTGTCCTCAGCGCTGACAACGCACATCTTTGAGGCGCTTGACGATCAGGAGATTTTCCTCGTTTACCTGGGTAAGAATGCGCTGCAGAACCCGCCGCCCCTGACGTTCTTCCGGAACTTTGTGGTGGAAAGCAGCGGTGCCCACAAAGACGAGTTCGACATCAAAGCCCGGGCCATGATGCCCCTGGCGGATGCTGCCCGCCTGCTGGTCCTGCACGCACGGGTCGGCATGATCAACAATACCTTCCGCCGGTTTGAGCGCCTGGCTGAACTGGAGCCCCAAAACCGGGAACTCTACGAGCAGGCCGCCGATGCCTACGAAATCCTGATGCGCTACCGTGCCCTGCAGGGGCTGAAAAAGCAAAACTCCGGCCGGTATTTTAACCCTTCTGACCTGACCAAAATGGAGCGGATCAATCTGCGCAACTGTTTCCGGCCCATTAAAGAGCTGCAATCCCTGCTGAATACCCGTTTCCGGCTGGCCCTGCTCAGTTGACCGCCCTATTCCCTAATCGATATACCCCGCGCCTTATGTTCAAATGGTTCAAAAAAAAGCCGCCCCCGGACCCGAATGCCCCTGCCTTCTGGAAAGCCTACCTGGAAAGCGTGGCCGCTGCGCCCTACCACAAAAAGACCCCGGTCGAAGAGATTGGCTTTGTGGTTTTTGATACCGAAACCACGGGCCTGGATGTGCAGGAAGATCAAATCCTTTCCATCGGTGCCGTGCGGGTGAAAAACTGGCAGCTCAGTGTGGAGGACCGTTTGGAGTGTTACATTCATCAGGAGTACCATCCGGATGGGAAAACAGTCGCTGTACACGGCATTTTACCGGGAGAAAAAGGGCACAGTATTGCCGAGTCAGAAGGGGTGCGCCGGTTTCTGGCCTTTGCCGGGGGCGATGTGCTGGTCGCCCACCACGCTGCCTTCGATATTGCGATGCTGAACGCGGCCATCGGGTCAGCAGGAGGTGGGAAGTTGCAGAATACCGTCCTGGACACCGGCGTGCTGGCCCGCAGAGCCGCCCGGAACCCTCAGATGGCCCGTCCCGGTGCATTTGGGCTCGACCACCTGTGCGACATCTACCGGATTCCCCAAAGTGACCGGCATACGGCACCGGGCGATGCCTATATTACGGCCCTGTTGCTGCTCAAGCTGCTGTACCGGCTCCAAAAGCGGGGCGTGGACACGCTGGGGGCGTTGCGCTCAGCGCCAGGAATGGGGCTGTAAGCTTCCGGCCGGTAGGGCGTGGGCTGTTTTATCCGCCCATTCTGCACACCTAAAAAGCAGTATCGCACTAAAATTTTGTAATTTCGCCCGCACAGACAGTGGTGGGCCGGCGCGCTCATCCTGCTGCATGAAAGAACCAATTTCTAATAAACAAGATAGAAAATGAGAACGCTTTTGATGATGTTGCTGTCGTTTAGCCTGCTGGCTTGTGGCAGTGATGCTGCTCAGGAAGGAACAGAGGGGGATGCAGGACAGGCTACTGCCGCCCCGGTGCAGCCTGAGGGCTCACCTATTGAAGACGCCAGCCTGGTATCACCGGATTACGAGCCTGCTTTTCCTCAGGTGGAGGTCAAGAAGTGGTACCTCTCGGAGTACGTTTTCGATGGGCGAAGTGTGAAAATGGGAAAGGAGGATCTTCCCATGATTACCATCGCCAATGGAAAAATCTCCGGCCACAGTGGCTGCAACAAGTTTAGCTCAGATATCACCCTTCAGGAGGATGGTACCCTGAGTATTGGCGAAATAGCTTCCACGAAAATGCTTTGCCAGGGTAAGATGACGCAGGAGTCCCGCTTTTTCGACCTGCTGAAGTCAGCTAATGCCTACAGCGTGAACAAAGTCTTCCTGGAAATCTCAGGCGATCAGGGACAGCTGTCCTTCCGTGCAGAGTACAAACCTCAGCCCGACAACGCGGAGTAAGCTCAAAGCTGCTTTCCGCAAGGTGTGCGGGCTCTCGGCCTTTGTGCATCGAAAAAAACATTAGGGGGAGTCCCAGGTCCGGGCGCCCCCTTTTTTTAATCCATGTCCAGATGCAGAATCAGCAAAGGCGTCTCTGCGGACAGCACCATCTTTTTGGTCTGACTGCTGTGCAGGATGTTTTCCCAGAAACCCCGGTGGCGGGTTGCCATTACAATGACTTGTGCACCGTTGGCAGCGGCATAATCGTTCAGCCCTTCGACCACGGAGTCGTCTTTGACTTCCGCCATTTCGAAAGCAAAAGGCGGGTCGCCCTGTTCGAATAGTTGCTCAAACAATTTGCCCTGCTCTTTCTCAAACGGGATGTCCTTCTTGCGCTGTACGTGCACAAAGTGGACGTGGGCATTGAACAGCCGGTTGAAAGTGATGAGTTTTTTGACTACCGTCTCATGGTGGGCATCGTAATGACTGGCATACACCATATTTTTGATGGGGGTGTAGCTTACCTCCTTTGGGATGAGGAGCACCGGGCACTCTGCTCTCTGCGAAACGCTGGAAGAGACGCTGCCAAACACACGCTCCAACACGCCCCCGTCACCGGTGGTGCCCATCACCACAAGGTCGAAATCTTCACTTTTCGAAGCAATCTCATCGGCGGGGAAGCCTACGAGCAGCTCCGTTTGCACGTCTACCGGCAAGCCGCCCGGGTTTTCGCTGATCAGGTCTTCGAGGAAGTCATTCAGCAGCTTGTGGCGGGTCTCCATCAGGGCATTAACCGGGGGGATGAAGTCGGCTTCCCCGGTTGATTCCGGCAGGAAGACGTGGACCAGTTTGGCCTGTTCTGCGCCAATGTCGGCGGCCAGTTCCATGGCGTACTGAAAGGCATTGCGGGAAGCATTGGAGAAGTCAACGGGGATGAGTAGGTTTTTCATGTGGTTAGGTTTTAGCATTGATAAATACCTCTATCCATAAAAAATGCTGCGGAGAACAAAAGTTCGCCCGCAGCATTCGAAAACCAAGCTATTGTCTAGTTGTAAGTCAGTATGCAGTAGTTGCTCACGCCGTTTCAATGACGCGTGGTGCTGCCGCCATCATCTCCTCGTCCGCGCCTTCTTCAAACTTGCGGAAGTTGTTGATGAATGCTTCCGCCAGTTTGTTGGCTCTGCGGTCGTAGGCATCCTTGTCTGCCCAGGTATTACGTGGGTTGAGCAGTTCTGAAGGCACGCCAGGGCATTCTTTTGGAATGTGCAGGCCGAATACCGGCTCCTGTTCGTACTCCACGTTGTCGAGTCTGCCTTCCAGGGCATCAGTGATCATCGCCCGGGTGTACTTCAGTTTGATGCGGTTGCCCACACCATAAGGGCCACCGGTCCAGCCGGTATTGATCAGCCATACATTCACACCGTATTTTTCCATGCGCTCACCCAGCATGCGGGCATACTCAGTGGGGTGGAGGGGCATAAATGGTGCGCCGAAGCAGGCGGAGAAAGTCTTTACAGGTTCGTCAATGCCGACTTCTGTACCGGCAACCTTAGCGGTATAGCCGGAGATGAAGTGGTACATGGCTTGTCCGGGCGTCAGCTTGCTGATCGGAGGCAGTGCACCGAATGCATCAGCGGTCAGGAAGAAGATATTCTTCGGATGCCCGGCCATAGATGGCTCAACGATATTGTCGATATGATAGATCGGATAAGAAACCCGTGTATTCAGCGTAACGGTACTGTCTTCGTAGTCGACGGTGCGGGTATTGGGGAAGAACCCAATGTTTTCCAGAATCGCGCCATGCTTGATGGCATCAAAGATTTCCGGTTCTTTTTCGCGGGTCAGGTCGATGGTCTTAGCGTAGCAGCCACCTTCGAAGTTGAAGATGCCATTATCGCCCCAGCCGTGCTCATCGTCACCAATCCACAGACGGTTAGGATCGTCAGACAAGGTTGTTTTGCCGGTACAGCTCAGGCCGAAGAATACGGCTGAGTCGCCGTCTTTGCCTAAGTTTGCAGAGCAGTGCA
>JANSXW010000392.1 GCA_024742755.1 bacterium
AAACCCTAGAATCTACCTTAAAATGACCTGAAACAGGGTCTGGTCACACGACAAACTCCTTCAAAAACCGTTAAGTTCACCTCGGAAACCCTGAAATTTACCTCAAAATGACCTCAAACAGGGTCTGGTCATACAGCACTCACCTTCAGTTCACCTCAAAAACCCTGGATTCTACCTCAAAATGATCTAAAATAGTCACTGGTCACATGAAAACCCTCCCTCACAAAAGCTTGAAGTTCACCTCAAAAACCCTGGATTCCATCTTAAAATAAGCCACATCAAACCCCTCCCTCAAGAACACCTCAAGAACTTTGGATTCCATCTCAAAATGGCCTGAAATAGTGGCTGAGGGCCAAAAGATGAAGACACCTGTAACTCCTCTGAGTCCCCCCTTAAAAACTCCGAGTTCGCCTCAGAATGACCTGAAACAATCACCTGGGGCTCACCTCAAAAACCATGGTTGGTGACATGAGAGCTGGCTCCTCCTCCCCCCGCCAAGGCTTTCAGTTTAACTCGCAGTTTGAGGGCTCTCCACAAACATGGCCCTGCTTGCTTCTGCGTCAAAAAAAAAACTGCACGAGATAAACTCCGCTTTGAGGGCCCGGCTCCAGAATTCGAATGTGTGAGAGTTCCCGAGCGTGCCTCAGCGCGTGCGCTGAAAAAGCAAGCCTTGTCTTGTTCAAACTGACGCCTCAACAACAGAACGGCCTATCTTTTTGAAGTTCAAAGCTGCGAGTGTAACAACGGACGACACATGACGAGGGCCTCATGGACCAGATCGGGCAACACATCCCCCGCTCTTGAGGCAGCATCAAATGAAAACCGTCAAGGACTAATTTTAATCGGTCTGAATCAAGTCACACAACTCAACTCGGGAGACGGCGGCCGCAACCAACATACAGCGATGGGCGCCATACCAGAACAACCAACGCATGGAACAATTGGGAGGCACTGAAAAAACCTGCAAATAAATCTACATCAAAGAATGACTGGCTATTTCAAAAACCTTGCGTTCACCTCAAAAACCATGGAATCCACATCCCTTAAGTTCACCTCGAAGACCCTGGAATCTATCCCAAACAATGTCTGGTTGCATGACATATTTTCCCTCAAAAAATCGAAGTTCACCTCAAAAACCCTAGAATCTACCTTAAAATGACCTGAAACAGGGTCTGGTCACACGACAAACTCCTTCAAAAACCGTTAAGTTCACCTCGGAAACCCTGAAATTTACCTCAAAATGA
>JANSXW010000236.1 GCA_024742755.1 bacterium
TCCACCAGTCTTCGCCATTGGCATGCTTCACTGCGGTTAATTCACCGTAAACCGTAGGCTCCTCAAATAGGGCAACATTTTTCTCCACCACCCGGCCCAGCCCCTGATTGGCGCTCATATCCACCACAGAATAAAGGATACGGTCGGTGATGACATCAAAAACCGGCTCTTCCTGATAAATGATCCGCTTGTGGAAGAGGTAGTAGAGGCTGTCGCTGCCTGGCATGGGCAGGATTAAGCTGCTTTGGCGGCCGGCGGTGTAGCTAAACCTGACCCCCTCACAGTGTTCTTCATAAACAGCCCCAAAATTAAGGCTGTCCCCATTTTCCATGACCGCCCCGGTGCTGGTAAATACCGAACAACCATTGGTGTAAAACAGTGGATTGCCATCTTCATCGGCAATGCAGGCACTGCTAATAAACAAGTTGGCATTGATAGCATAATCTTTCACCTGCATGGGGGGATCGTTAAAGTCTAAAATCATTCCCTCATACCCGGGGGCAGACTCACTATTGTAGCCTATAATCCATCCATAATCATGCTGCTGGGTATTTCCAGTGTGTAGGGTAAGCAAAAATACAGGTATAAGTATTTGGTGCAGCCAGTGTTTCATATCTTATGCTTTGTCTAGCAAGGGCTATCCGGCATGTTTTTCCGGATAGCCCTCAAACTTGGTCTTATAACTTCACCAACCTCTTCACGCCCATCACTCCATTAGCTCCCATCACCTTGCAGAAGTAAGTCCCACCAGGCAAAGCCGCTGTTTCCAGCAAAACGTGCTGTGCGCCTTCCCCAGCTGTTTGTTGCAGCACCGGCTGCCCCTGAAGGCTGTAGAGAGTTACGCTAGCCCTGTCAGTGATAGGAGTATTGAATTGTAGCACCGTGAGGCCGGAGGTGGGGTTGGGGAACAGGGTATAGTCAAGCGGTTCGGTTGCTTTTGGCGCCCGCAAGGCAGCATTGGGCTGGCAGAGTGCAGCATTGTCAAATCGATATGTCGGATCAACCAGATGGTAAAGGCTGCGGGCCCGGAAGACGGCATCGCCCCCGGAGAGCGGGCATTGATTCGCAAGGCTGAATAATGCACTCAGCTCTGAACCGGAAAGGCTGTCAATACTTGCTGCTGCTTTGATAGCAAGGGTATTGAAAGCTTGCTCATTGGCTTCATACAGAGAATCAGCCGGGGCGTTTTGGTTAGCGGCTTCAATGAGGGAAAGGGTTTCCTGCTGCTCTTTTTGAGCGGCTGCACGGAGGTTGCCGGCAATGGAATCCTGAAGAGCCAGGCTCGCTAATATTTCCCGTCTTTTGAGCAGTAGTTCAGCCGTGTCGGTTGGAGGTTCAGCCGACAGCGCAGCATCAATGCCAGATAATTCATCCATGACTTCCATGAGGCTACTGTCCTGAACGGCAAGGGACTGCGCTATAGTGTCTGGCAGGGTGAGCGCTTCTTTAATACTTTGGTCAATACTGTTGTACTCGCCTACCGGAGTAGAGCCAGCCTGGTTTAGGAAACTGAGCTTCCAGTTGCTAAGCGGGGTGCTCTGCTGCTCCAGGCGCTTGTAAAGGTGGCGCTGCCCGGTGTATTTCAGGGCACTTTGATAACGGCTGGCCTGAAAGGTGCCGTTGGCCAGCTTGCGGAGCAGAATATCCTCGTCTTCTTCCTGTGGGGTTGGGGAATCGGGGGCGTTGTTGGAACAGGCATCGAAGTAGGGAGTAGTACAGAAATAATTGGTGTCTTGATTATCCGGCGCAATTGGTTCAAACCAATCTCCCGAAGCTGCCCAGCCCGGCAGCACTGCACAGTTACCTTGATCAATCAGGCTTGGGTCAATGAAGAAAGGAGATTGTCCGACAACATCCTCATCCCCCAAATGCCGGGCACCGACTTCCACACCATTCTCCGAATCCATATAGCTGCCGCACCAGTAGTTGTTGTGGTAGTTCTGTTGCCCGATGATTCCATCTTCATTGAGGAGCAGCCCATGGAAATGGTCCCCCATGGTATTCCCCCGGAATTGGACGGCATCGCCCATGCCATTGAAGCGGAAGCCCCGGAAGGTATTGTTGGTTTGGTTGCAGTCGAGCCAGGTCCCGGCAGCGCCAAATCCATCTATACCGATGGTGTTGGGGCCAAAATTAGCGGGGCCTTCCACGGTGTTGCAGCGCAGCCATGCATTTTCGGTGCCCTCCAGCTGAATGCCGGTTTGGTTGGCGTTGTTGCCTTCCAGGCGCACCACATTTTCTTTGAGGTCGATGTAGCGGCCGGTGCCCAGGAGGATGCCGGTGCCGTTGCCGGTTATATCGATAATATTATTCGATAGCCGGTATTTATTATAGGTGTCTGAGCCCGTAAATGCATTGTCATTCAATAGTATTCCCGCTGCCTGAGTATTTATCAAGCTTGGATTATCAAGCAAAATATTATTCTCAAGGAGGATTGAACTGATAGGATTATTTTGCGAAAGTTCAATTCCAATTTGTTCAGCCCTTATATTGTTTCTGAGCACTCTAAGCGAACGATTAGTACATTCTGTAAGCCTAATGCCATGCTTAACATTTGCTATTTCAGTATTTACTATCCAACATGAACCATTACGGATATCAATTCCAATGTCTGAGTCTCTTATCAGAATAGGATTGTCCTCATAGGCAACAGCAAATAGTGAGCCATTATTGGAAGGTGAATTCCGAATATAAATCGCCTGACCTCCTTCTTCTTTAATATCGAAGGTAACCGGAGCCTTAATGTCATAGAATTGGCAGTTGTTTACCCTAATATCAGAATTGATTCCGAAAATTCCATTGTACAACCCTCTAAAAATATTAGGAGAGGAGTTATACACACCTACCGTCAGATTTGTATTCCTAACTCTGACGCCTGCTTCACTTTTTTGATTTTGCAGTGGTGGCAACAAATAGTCTGTACCAAGAAATTCGTTCCCGTAAAAATTGAAAAGATTAATGGTTTCATCTCCAACGGACTTTACGAAAATTCCAATTTTGTTATTTTCAAAGGAGTTATCATAAACCGAAGCTTCAGCGCCATCCAGAAATCGAAATGCGTTCATAGCGTCTGAGATATAATTATCAAAGGCAAATACTTTTCCTCTTTTGCCTACCTGAATGGCATCCCACATTGATCCACACCCTACTATGTTGCAGTTTTCAAAAATTACTTCCCCTTCAATTACAATCTTTATGCCTTCTGACATAATGATATCGCACTGCTTGAATAGAAAACTTTGGTTCCCATCCAGATTCATATAGAAATCATCAGTGACCAATAATGTACCCCCAAACCTTTCTGCACTACCAGCAATTGGCGAATTTGAAAACAAGCCGTTTAAGGTAATAGCATTCGGATCTTGTGGGTTGATTGCGTCAGTTGAAGAGGTTAAAGAACCAACTTCTTCGACAATGGTCGATGTATTTCCATTACCGTCTACATTAGTTGTTACTTTTTCTACAACTACGTTGAAAGTAGAAGGAGGGCTTAAGGCTAAAAGCTCAGTCTTAAACTCAATAGTGTAACACTCCCCATCTACAAGGTTAAGGGCATCGAAATCAAATTTCCGCCTGAAGCCTTCAATATAGGTTGGAATGTTGGTTGAAATGATATTTTCACTTTGGAAGTTAGCCTGCTCAATGCCGATATTGTATTCCCCATCGCCACACTGATTACAAACCTCTATAGTATATGATATTTCATTGCTGCCTTCACAACCAAATACAGGTTTTTGACTCCTTTCAAGGGATATTTGAACATCACATTCCGGGCAAGGGTAGGTGAAAGATTGATTATTGTCAATAAGGCATGTATTGTTATTATTGGAAAACAGGTTCTCTATAAAGCGGCATGTACAAGACGAAAGATAGCTTAAATCTAGACTGTTACTACCTGCTGCTTGATCACAAAGCATAGGGGCAGGCAGAAATCCGGATCCACAAGCAAGAACTAGATCGTCATATTCGGGACAACTTGGCGTATCAAAATCGCTTTCTTGGTTGAATGCATTTTCATCAATATGATTAGCTCGTGCTATTGCGTGCACAATTTCATGCACAAAGCTAACCTCGTCAGCAGATAGTACTCTTTGATTTTTGGGAATGTTTAACATAGCATTAGGAATTTCATCGAAGAATAATCCGTTATCTATTTCATTAATACACCATGAATCAGGATAGGCCCTGCCTCCACTTATAAAGCCTTGGGAAGTGAATAGATAAAGCATATCTGCGGTGATACAGGAAGTAGCTCCTGTTTGCCAACTAATTTGCATACTTTGGCTTGCATTAAACGCAGAGTTAAATCCTCCACCTAGCAAAAATGGCCCTCTCATCTCAAATATGACATCTACTCCATTATCAAATAGCCAGCTACTGGCCTCTGAAAGGAAATAAGCTACGTCTCCAGCCATTTCATCTAAAGCATCTTCGCTTTCGTAATGATCATAAATCCCCTGATCAACAAAAAACCCCCATTTCAATAGTAAACTGTCCATTAATATTGCAGTTTTGTGTATCCTCTATGGCTTTTTTAATTAAGACATATGTGTTTTCTTGTAATCCTTCTATTCCGGAAGGCGCAGGTTTAAGTTGCAATAAGGAGTCATTCCTGAAAAGCGTGAACGATAAATCACTATTGAAAAAAGAAAACGATCCTTTCTTATTGCTGTCAATTCCTCTGTATAGGTTAGGCTGTATTTCCTTAAGGATTAAGGATTCATGAAGCTTTTCCAGCCCAACCTCAAGCTGGATAGAGTCAGGCGATAATGAAGTTATTTGGGTTATTGAATCTATGTCAAGTTGATAAATACCTTCTAAATAGCCATCATATTGTTCGGCTATGCCCTTGATGATTGCATCATCCTGAAGAGTTACAGGTTGACCAGTTAGTTGGCATGCAGTTTGAGCGTTGCCAGTAGAGGATACGAAGTGAAAGCTAAGGCCAAGAAAAAAAGCAAGAAGGATAGATGGATTTCTGAAGGATAGTAAGTTCTTCATAGAGAGAATTTTGTTTTGATGGTGAATTGATTGGGGTTGCTTTTGATTTATTTCTGTGTGAAGATACGTTATAAAATTGAAAGGACAATGCACATTGCTTAATTTGTGTGCATGGCAAATTGCACTTTTTCCTGGATAAGCTGGAGCAGAGCGGAAAGCTCTGCCCCAGCAGCCATAGCGCTTAAATGCAGAGGGGTACCTTTCTGTTTTGTGCAATTTGTTATGCACAACTTAATTTGTGTGCATGGCAAATTGCACTTTTTGATTAGCCTGGCAGCATTTGCTGTTAGCCTGTTTTTGGTGTATCGCCCGAAAAGGTTACAGGACAAAATATTTAAGCGGCTTTTTGAAGCCGCCGAAATAGCAAAATTCACTCCTGAAGAAAGGGACGCTTATGAGGAGAGTTTGAAACATTACAGAGATTTGAAAAATGTTGTGAATACCTCAAGAGAAGAAGGAATTGAACAAGGTATAAGAGAAACTGCAAAAAGAATGAAGGCGAAAGGAGTGCCAAACTCAGAGATATCAGAATGGACAGGTCTGAGTGACGAGGATATAGATGAATTATAGATCCGACAATTCCTTCATATAATATTGGCAGCCTGCCCCGGAGCCCGTATCTTTGCGCTGCAAAGCCTCGAAAGGCCGTAAAGAAATCAAAATCTAGAAATCATGTTGAAGAAACTATTATTTGCCGGCACCTTTGCTGCCCTCCTGTTTTCCTGTAATTCCGAAAGCGCTCCGGTGGAAGAAGCGGCTACTGAAACCACTGAGGCAGAAGCGCCTGCCGAGCCGCAAACTTTTGGCGAAGCCATCACTGCCGATGGTGCCATTTCCTATCAGGACCTGAGCAGCAAAATGGAAACTGAAGCTGCGGACTCTGTAGCCGTTAAGTTTACCGGTACAGTACAGGAAGTTTGTCAGGCCAAAGGCTGCTGGATGACGATCGCTTCTGACGATCCGGACGCAGAGCCTATCATGGTGCGCTTTAAGGACTACGGCTTCTTCATGCCCAAGGATATCGCTGGCCGTAAAGTCATCATGGATGGCTACGCCTTTGTAGAGGAAACACCGGTGGACGAGCTGCGCCACTACGCTGAGGACGCAGGCAAGTCACAGGAAGAAATTGAGGCCATCACCGAGCCTAAAAAGGAAACGAAGTTCCTGGCTAGTGGTGTGCTGCTGCTGGAGGAATAATAAATAGGTCTTTTTGTGAAAGAGAATAAAATCGCGATCGGGGCAACAACTGCTGCGGTCGCGATTTTTTATTGCCAAAAAAGTCCCACTCTGCATAAGAATTGCCACTTCCGTTTCGTTAAAAGACCCCTGAAGCAAACCGTTCCCGCCTTTTTGCGGAAGCACTCCCCCTTGCGTAATCCGTGCGAAGTGGTTAATTTTAGGAGCCGATCATCAAACGAACAGCAGGAAACCAACCGGTACCGGCATTAAAGCTAAACCATGAATTTTCACGCAGCGAAAGCTTTTATCCTCGACAAA
>JANSXW010000352.1 GCA_024742755.1 bacterium
ATGATAATGATAAATATAGAAAGAAACTGTTTATGTCGATGAGGATTATAGATTGTATGTTGAGGTCAGGTTTTAGTATAGGGCAAATAGTGTCACATTTAACATATCACACTACAATAACTTCAATTCAAGGTTCAGAGTTGCTGGTTAATTTGACAATGAATTCATTAGTATCGTCTTATGATATAGCAAGTGCCATAATAAATTGGTTGAGTACAAATGTTAGTGAGGAAGTTGAGTTAAACACAGAACCCCCTGTTAGTTCATAGCTCTCCGCCTATCACTGTTAATAGTTCTTCAACGCATACTGTTAATTCATCATCATCAGAAGAAAATCCTAATTATGAAATAGCCCCGCCTACCGACATCCCTGTTCCTACCGGTGTGGATGGTGACGAGTCTGAAAGTGAAAATGATGAAAATAAGGATAAGGAAAAGACAATCTAAAATAATATTATTTTTCGTTAAAATAATATTATTTTTCGTTAAAATAATATTATTTTCAATTAGCAACAGCAACCATCGCATATTCATGCTTGTATTTCCTGCTATGGTGATACTTTGGTTTCTCTTCATCTTCTTCTCCTTTTTCCTTCTTCTCCATTGCTTCTCTCTCCGCTTTCTTTTTGTGATACAATGCTTTCCCTGTTATTCTTTTTCTCGCCCTCACAGTATCCATATATTCGGGGTCTTCTTCCTTTCTCTTATGATAATACAGTCGGCAATACAAAGCCATTTGTTCTTTGATTTCTGCCAATGTCATATCTTCAGGTTTCTTTTGTGTGGTCATTTTATTCTAATATTATATGGTAACATTTCTTTAAGACTGTTTCGAGACATATCATTAATTTAAGTTTAAGACGAAAGCATTTAAAGAAATACTTATTATTATAAATATAATATAAATATATTCATGACTAAAAAACTTATCCGACAATATACCCAGAACTTAAGAACTACAAGAGATAGTAAAATTGGCAAAGTCCCGCCGGATATACAAGCAAAAATCAATAAAATAGTTGATTTGTATGAAGACCGCAAGATTTCACAATATGAAACGGCAAATAAATTGATAAATGACATCAGCATCAATGATACAAAGAAACGAAAATCAGGATTGAAGAGATATGATAAAGCAGTGGCAAAGTACGAAGAAGCAGAACCCATAACTGAAAGAATGGCAAAGACAGCAAAGAAAGCAAGGACAGGAAAGGAAGTTAAAGCAGTAATCAAAACACACGACAAGCAACCCATCTTTAAAAGAAAAGCAATAGCGGGATTAGCAACGAAGGCAAAGGATATGTTCAAGAACAGGAAGACTTATGATGTAAAATTTATGTTATTTTCAGTTGAGAACAGGTCAGGTGTAAAGCGACCAGCATTTACAATGGACGGTAGAGAATATTACCCTCTCATTATCAACACCAGAGGTGAGAAAAAAAGAAAGGATGGTAGCAACTGCACACGTCAAAGCAAATCAGTTTATAGAAACAGTAGTAAGTAGAAAGATTAGAAAATATCATATAGATGAAAAAAGCTTATTCAAAAGGGTAATGCTGTTGATGAACACCAGTAGCGAATTTGATGATATAGGGCATCTTGTGGA
>JANSXW010000193.1 GCA_024742755.1 bacterium
ATAACCTCATTTTGCTCAAAGTAAATCTTGCTCAAAATTTTATCCGCACCAATTTTCATTGCAAAATTGACATAGTTGGTTCTGCTGTAAAGCACCGAACGCTGGAAACTAAAAATATGATCTTGGGCATCTGAAAGATTTTTATTGTACAAAGCCATGTATGCCCATGAAAAGCGCCTGAATGCTTTCCGTTCTTTGTCTGAGGGCAAAGCTACTTTATCCCAATTTCGTTCCAGGAACCCCGAGTACCAATTCATTTCACCAGAAATAATCCCTCCGCTCATGCTGGCAGTCATGTATGTTTGTGAAATGGTTTGACCACCATCCAAGTGAAGCCCCCGTTCTTCAAGATACCCGAAAATCTGAACAACCTCGTCCGCAAAGCTACGATCCATATGTCTGTTCATCCGGTTGATGCAGTAATTAAGCCGGATCGACCAATATGTTTTTTGGTAGACATGAGCGACCTCCTTATTAAAAGACCCCGATGCTTCGGCTATCTCAAAGTATTCTTCAGGAGGGCATTGGTCAATTAAGCGGATCAGCTTACCAAATTGCTTTACATTTTGATCCTGGGTTTGGTCTATAATTGCTTGGATTTTTTCACGGATATCCTGACTAATCATTTCTCCTTTTCCAAACAGGTTCTTTCGATTGTAAGCCTCAACAAGAATCCTCATCCGCATGTAATCGCCAAATTTATCCATTGCTGCATTCCATACACTAATGTCTTTAAAAGCCAGTTGGACGTTTTTCTTTTCCTTTTCAGGCCGGGCTTTCATTTTTAGATACTGCCCAAGCAGCTCTCCCAGATAAGGATCAATCAACTGCTCCTCATGGTTATGGTGTTCCTTTTTCAACTCCCGCAAATGATGGCCGAGGTGTTTCCTAAGCTCCAGGTGATCATACTTACTCGCAAGCAGGATGTGCTTTAGGCGGGGCTCTTTGTCTAATGCATCTAATAGCAAATACCGCTCCAGCGCACGCAGTACGCGGGTTTTGAACTTATTGGCGGCTAACGGCTTCAAGTCATTAGCTTCCCAGAACGTTGCCTCTCCCTGCGGAAACTTCCGGTTAACTATTTTTTCTACATACCGTTGTGCCAGTTCCTGATCATTTTGTGACAGGTTGTTTTCCTTTAGTCTCAGTGTTGTCAGAAAACTACGTATTTCAGCTGGCTTAAGCCGGTCAAAAACCTCATACAGCTTGCTTTTCCGCATTTTTTGCAAATTTTATTTAGAATAAAATTAATAATAAATCGCTGAAAAACAATTTTTTAAACATTAAAACATATAGACAACAGGCCTCGCTACCAAGATTAATCCTATGCATGATTTTGCAAGCTGGCCTAATTTCATATCACATTATTTAAGTAATGTATCTCAGTTGAGTCCCTGATGGCCGCTTTTGGTCATCAGGGTAACTGGGCAAAGACACAAATA
This sequence comes from bacterium, assembly GCA_024742755.1. GTDB lineage: Bacteria > Bacteroidota > Bacteroidia > Chitinophagales > Saprospiraceae > Phaeodactylibacter. The sequence continues at coordinate 1,443 of JANSXW010000193.1, forward strand.
CACTCAGTGCACCGGCGACCCGTAAAAAGGAAGCCGGCTTTTTCTCCAAAAAACTAAACCCTTTCTTTACGGGCAGGCTGCCGCTATATGGATGGCAGCCTGCTTCGTTTTTATGCGTTTATCAGTGCTTGAGCGTTCCTGAAAGGACTTCCAACTGACCATCTATTCCTTCCGGTACAGGCAAGCCCAGGATGTTGCAGATAAGCGGATAGACATGCACATTTCGAAAGGAAGGTACCGTCAGTCCACTCTGCAGAGCCGGGCCTTTGGCGTAAAAGATAGCGTGTATTTCCGGAAACTCCGGATGAAAACCATGCTCCCCGCCCTGAGAAAACTTCCCGCTTTTGACCAGCTGAATGCGGCGGCTGTTGGCCAGGTAGTAGCCATATTCCGGGTAGAGAATGAAGTCGCCCATACGGGGGTCGGATTTGTCGCAGTAGTGAGGGAACTCAGCAATAGGATATATTTCCAGCGGCAACCCCTCTGATTTTTCTTTCATAAAGGCTAAAGCTTCTTCCGGATCGGCACCGTCTTCCAGGTATACATGCGCCAGGGCACCATTGTTGGCTACCCGATAGCGGCGGTCTTGCAGCAGGGGGTCGATGTTGACCAGCTTTTCAGGACCAACGTCAATCATGCCATGATCTGAGACCAAAATTATGTTTACAGGCAGTCCTGAAGCTTCCACACCGTCAAACAGCCTGCCCAATGCCCAGTCCAGCTTCATCAGTGCCGCACGGATGGCTGCATCATCGGAAGGCCCGTGGCGGTGGCCGGCATCGTCCATATCCGAGAAGTAGAGGGTGATCATATGCGGGCGCTCGGCTTCCGGCAATTCCAGCCAATCGAGCACCTGCTGAACCCGGTCTTCATTGGGCACAGCACCATCGTAGGGAAAATAATAACTTGGCCGCACGCCCTGAATATCCGCCTCCGAGCCCACAAAGAAAAAGCTGGCGGCCTTCATCCCATTTTGTTCCGCATTCACCCAGAGGGGCGTTCCATTGTACCAGCTGCCATCTTCTACGGCATCCCGTTTGCTAATGCGGTAGAGCTGCGCCTTCTCCGGATCGTAAAAGGTATTGTCGACCAGCCCATTGTGCTCCGGCAGCAGCCCGGTAGCGATGGCGTAGTGGTTCGGGAAGGTCTTGGAAGGGAAACTCGGGATCATAGAGTACGCCTGCACGCCTTCTGCAATCAGTTTGGTGATATTCGGCGGCCGGAAGCGGGCGGTATAATCCCACCGGTAGCCGTCGCAGGAGATCAGGATCACATAGGGATGATCTGCCGGGACGTTGGCTTTATCCTGGGCGGAAACCATTATGGCAAAATAGATGCAGCAAAACAGGAGAAGGAGTGAACGAAGCATGAATCTTTGATTTGAGTGCGAAAATAAGAAAACCACCTGACCCGTTTGGTGCATTTTGGCTTCGGTTTAACCCGCCCCGGCCTTAAGACTACTCTTCAGTCGCTTAGCTCAGGCTAGGCTCCTTTATCCCGCCCCCGACGATGAATGTCGGGATCAAAGACTTGTTCAGAATAAAATTTGACTACATTCGCTCCAAAAGCGAATTCCCAACATAGTCTAAATTCCCTACCTTTACAGGCATACAACCCGACTTCCATGCAGCGCCTGTTTCAACCTGTAGATATTGCTACCCTCATCATGCTCCGCATTGTATTTGGCATCCTGGGCTTTGCCGATGTCTTCGGCACCTGGATTTACTACCACATGATGAAAGGCGCTTTTGATACGGAAGGATTTCAATTTAAATATTACGGTTTTGAATGGGTAAAGCCTTTGCCTGAGCCCTTTATGTCCATCCTGCTTCTGAGCATTTGTGCCTGTGCCATCCTGGTGGCGCTGGGCAAGTGGTACCGCATTTCGGCCACCCTTTTTGCCTTTGGATTTACCTATACCTATTTTCTGGAGAAAGCGCATTACCTCAATCACGGCTACCTCTTTTGCTGGATCAGCTTCCTGATGATCTTCCTGCCCGTGGACCGGCAGCTGTCGCTGGATGTCAAAAAGAACCCGGACCTCAGGTCTGATACGGCCCCCTACTGGTGCCTGTTCATCCCGCAGTTCCTCATGGGCGTGGTGTACTTTTTCGGAGGCATTGCCAAGCTCAACAGCGACTGGCTCCATGCCATCCCTTTGAAGCAGTGGATTGGATACCGGGCAGACCACCCTTTAATCGGTTTTTTGCTGGAGCAGGAGTGGATGGCGTACTTCATGGCTTACGGTGGTGTGTTGCTGGACTTATTCGTTGTCTTTTTCCTGGTTTTCAAGAGGACGCGGTTATGGGCTTTTGCAGCCGTCCTGTTTTTTCATTTTATGAACCTGCTGGTGTTTAGTATCGGCATTTTCCCTTTCCTCTCTGTTACCCTGACCGCCCTCTATTTTGCGCCGGATTTCCCGCGCCGCTTCGTGCATTGGCTGGCCGACCGGTGGGGCTGGCTGAAAAAACAGCAAAGGGCCTGGATTTCGAGGATGCAAAACAGCACTGAGAAGATACCGTTGTGGCAAGCCGCCCCCCGCAACCGCACCGCTATTCTCAGCGGGCTTGGCGTACTGATGGCCATCCACCTGATGCTGCCCCTGCGCCACCACCTCTACCCAGGTGATGTAGCCTGGACGGAAGAGGGCCACCGCTATTCGTGGCGGATGATGCTGCGCTCCAAAATTGGTTTTGGCACCTTCAAAATCGTCCATCAGGATACGGGGAAAACAACGGTCGTCCGGCCCAAAGACTACCTCTCAGAGCGGCAGGAGCGCAAGCTATACACCCATCCGGATATGATCCTGCAGTTTGCCCACTTCCTGGAAAAGGAATTCGAGCAAGAGGGGCAGGAAGTCGCTGTTTATGCCAAAATCCGCTGCAAGCTCAACTACCGCGACTATCATGACTATATCGATCCTGAGCGCGATCTCACGCAGGTGAAATGGTCGTTTTGGACACCATCCGATTGGATTTTGCCGGAATAAGGCTATCTTTTTGACCAAAACGATGAACCGCAGATCCTTTTCCAGGAAAGCCCTCGCCCTTCCCCTGCTTGCGGGCAGCACCCACTTTACCGTCCCACGCGTCAAACGCATCCTCCCCAAACGCCTGCGCCCGGGCGATACCGTCGGGTTCATCACCCCCGGCAGCTACATCAGCGAAGAATCGCTGGACAAGGCGGTTTCCAATATGCTTCAGCTCGGGCTCAAGGTAAAAATGGGCAAAAACATCCGCGCAAAGCACGGGTTTGTAGCCGGCACCGATCAGCAGCGCCTCGATGACCTGCATATGATGTTTTCGGACCGCTCCGTCGATGCCGTGTGGTGTGCCAGAGGCGGCTATGGCTGCACCCGTCTGCTGCCTCAGATTGACTACGAGCTCATCCGCAAAAACCCTAAGATACTGATTGGCTACAGCGACATCACCGCACTGCTCAACGCCATTTACCACAAAACAGGCTTGGTGACCTTCCATGGGCCGGTGGGCGCTTCCGAGTTTTCGGCCTACACCGAAACACAGGTAAGAGCCGTTCTGATGGAAGGGGCCGCCCCCTACCCTATCCCATTATCCGAAGGCAACGAAGCTTCTGATGATCCCCTCTATCAGCCCGAGGTCATCCGCGAAGGGCAGGCGGAGGGCGTGCTGATGGGCGGCAACCTGTCCTTGCTGGCCGCCATGGCCGGCACCGGTTATTTGCCTGATCCGAAGGGCGCTATTGTGTTCATGGAAGACGTTGGAGAATCGCCCTACCGGGTAGACCGCATGCTCACGCAGCTACGGCAGGCCTGGCCCCTGAAAGCCGCTAACGGGATCGCTTTGGGGATATTTGCGGATTGTGCTAAAAAAGAAGGGAGTGATTCGCTGACCTTGTCCGAGACTCTGCAGGAACAACTACGCCCTACCGCTGCCCCAACCGCTTATGGTTTCCCGTTTGGGCATATCGACCATCAGTGCACTTTCCCTGTGGGTGTACGTGCACGGATGGATGCATCGGAGCGGTCCATCACTTTGCTGGAGGCAGGCGTGCGGTAAGTACAAGAAAGACCTGATAAAAAATACTTATGCTTAGTTTAGAAGACTTTGAATTTTCGGTACGCAAATTAATAGGCAACCGGGTCAGCAACCGGAAGGAGTACCGAGACCTGGCGAAGCTACTCATCAAAGTAAAGGCGGATATTGTAAACAGCCAGCAGACCATCGAAGAACTGGCATCCAGGCTGTTGGCCCGTTACCCCAGGAGGCCAGCCATGAAAGCGGAGCTGAGCACGATCTTCAAAAAAGGCTGACAAATAATGCTGCACCATGACCATCGATCAAAAATCAACTCTGAATTAAGAAAATTATGCCCTCATGCTTTCCTATATTTCCAATAGTAAATACCTCCATACATCAGCGTATATCTTGTTTGCCTTTTTCTTATGCACTTTAAGCCTTCGTGCTCAGGTTGCCGGGCCAGCGCAAAAAATCGACAACAACGTATGGGGATACACGGTTGGCCAACCGCTGGAACAGGTCACGGCAACGACTACTGCCGACACAGCAAGCTTCAATCAGGGCCTGCTTTCAGACCCGGCTGAACTGCTACAGGGGCAATTATCGGGTGTACAGATTTACAACCGGGGCGGCAACCCCAATGCATTACCGCTCTTCCGGATCAGAGGGCTCTCTTCTTACTCACAGCGGCAGCCTTTGCTGGTAGTCGATGGTATTGCGGGAGCTTCCTGGTATAGCCTTGATCCGGAGGATATTGCCTACGTGACGGTGCTTAAGGATGGAGCCGCACAGGCGCTGTATGGCATACGTGCTTCTAACGGCGTCATCCTGGTACAGACTAAAACCAGTGCTTTTCAACAAGATACCCTGATGGCAAGCTATACCGGTCAGGCCGCCCTTTCCACACCTTATGCAGGCTTTCCCGTGATGGATGCAACTGCTTTCAGGCAAGCCGGGCACTGGGACTTTGGCGGGTCAACAGATTGGTTAAATGAAGTACAACGCGATGGCTACAGTCAGGTCCACAGCTTGTCGGTCAGCGGGTCAAAAAAAGGGACTCAATTCCGCGTGGGCGGACACTTCCGGAATATCGGAGGAGTGCTACAGCATTCTGGCTACGAACAAGCCAACCTGCGCGCCCACCTCAACCGGTCTTTTCTCAATGACGCACTGGACCTCAGCATTCATACAGCCTATACCAACCGCAACAGCCAACTGGGATTCCCGGAAGCATTCCGTTATGCAGTAGCTTTCAACCCTACAATACCCCTCGATGCAGCTGATGCGCCCTTCCCTTACAGTACAGACCTGTTTGGGGGCTATTTTGAAACGCCCGGGCTTTTTGACTCTTTCAACCCCAAAGCGATTGTAGCGCAAAACGCCCGCGATGGATTGACCGAAGTCTTGCAAGCCTCTGCCCTTGCTTCCTATCGGATTTCCGGCCGCTTCTCCATACAAGCCCGTTATGCCTGTCAGGACCAATTCAATAACCAACGGGCTTTCTACAGCCCTCAGTCCCAATTTCGCGGAAGCGCCTACAGCCCGCTGGAGGAAAGGCAGGGGCGGGCCGACCTTACCGATGAAAGTGCCACGCTTTCCCTTTACGAAGCTTTTGTCCACTACCGGCAACAAACCGATAACCTGGAGCTGCGGGCCACAACGGGCACTTCCTATACCCACACGGCACGCACTTATGACCATTTGCAGCTTTTCGGTTTTACCAATTCCGGGCTTTTAACCAACAAGGAACTCAGCAACTACGGAGACTGGGCAGAGGGTACCTACCGCTCCGACACGGTGAGCAGTGGCTGGTCAGAGAAAGTATCCGCGTTCTTTGGGCAGCTGCACCTGACGGTAAAGGACCGCCTGCATACTTATGCGTCATTGCGGTACGAAGGGTCTAGCAAGTTGGGCGAAAACAACAACTGGGGGCTCTTCCCGGCGATAGGGGCTGGATACGAATTGATTAAAAGCCCAACTGAGTCAGGCCTGGAGCAACTCCTGGTACGCGTCAGCTATGGCGTTACCGGCGCCCTGCCCGACGAAGCGGGCTTGTCGCAACGACGCATTCGGACCACTGCCTATCCCAATGGTTTTGTAGACACCACCGTTATTCATGCCGCCAATCCTGACCTGGGCTGGGAGCAAAAGCGGGAATTCAACATCGGGCTGGCCTTGCAAACCGGCAAGCTAAGGGCCCAAATCGACTGGTATACCCGAACAGTGAGTGACTGGATCAGCAGCAGCTTTGTTTTCAATACGCCTTATACTAACCAAAATGCGTTTCGGACCACCGGGCTGGATTTGAACCTTGAACTCTTGGTTTTGGAAAGTCCTGGCTTAACTTACACGACTGGCATACAGGGCACGGCTTACCGATCTGTATATCAGGAGACTGGCTCCGAATCTCCCGCTCTGCTCCTGGCTCCCGGCAACATTTTCGGCACACCGACCCTCATCATGCAGGAAGGAGGACAAACAGGAAACATTGCAGGGCCTGTTTTTACGGGCGATATCGATGCCAATGGCGCTCCGGTTTTTGAAGACCTGAATGGAGACGGCATGATCAACCGGCAGCCGGGGTTATTTGGCCAACCGGAAAGCGACCTGGCCACATTGGGCAACGGGCTGCCCACGCTGGACTGGGGTTGGTCCCACCGGATAAAATGGAGAAGCTGGGAGGCCCGGGCACTGCTAAGAGGCGCTTTGGGGCATAGCCTCGCCAACATGCACCGGTTACGCTATGAGCCCCGCCCTTCGGGCGGCAAAAGTGCCTATAACTTGTTCCAAAGCGACCAGGTATTGGAAGGGCTAAACGCCTACATATTTTCCTCTTACTACACGGAGCGGGCAGACTTTCTGAAGCTGGACCACCTTCAACTGGCAAAAACCTTTTCGCTCAAAGCCCGCAGTCGTTCCTACTCCCTTAGGCTTTCAGCAACAGTCCGAAACCTCTTGTTAGCTTCCCGCTACTCCGGGATTGACCCTGAGCCTGTTCTGGAAGACCCGGGAACGACCATTTTTGGCGGCACCTTATCTCCGGAACAACGCATACCCCTGGCAGCTGGGATTGACCGGCTGGACCATTACCTACCTGCCCGGCAATTTGTTATTGGGCTGGAAGCCGGATTCTAAACAAGGGCTACCCCCACATTTGCCCCACCTGCATAAGCGCCAGGAGCAGGAACAGCCCGCTAAGCCCGGCATTCAGCCTTTGGTAGAAAGCCGGGCCGGTTTGTTCAATACGACGGGCAGCCAGGGTGTAAAGCGACAACATGGCGAAGGCGCCCACCGCTGTTCCCGCCACGTAGAAAAACCGGTATGGCGAAGCAAAGACGAGCAAACCCCGCGCCCGCAGCACAGTAGTCAGGGCAAACATGCCCGGGATGTTAACCAGGTTGAAGAGTGAAACAAAAAAGCCTTTCAACAACGGCTGCCCCTTCTGCTCGCTGGCCTGAATGGTTTGCTTTCGCAAAGCCTGCAGGCCGAAGAAAGCACTTAGCGCCAGGAATAGCAGTATGGCACCCTGCCGCAGATAGTTGAGGTAGGCCGGTTCGCGGGCCAGCAACCCGGCAAAAACAATGGCGATGTAGGCATGTATGAACACGGCGACAGCAGCACCGAGGTTAAAGCGCAAGGCTGCACCGGCGCCCCGCCGCAGGTATTCGCGGGCAGCCGTTACGTTTACCATACCGGGCAGCAGCATGGCGAGCATGGTCACCACACAACCCAGTAAGCTATGTGTCAGGTAGGTCATGAGGGGCAAAGGTAGGGAAAAAGGCAGGTTCTTACTCTTTCCCTTGTTCTTCTATCCAATTGTAATAAGCCTGCAGCACATAAAATGCCTTCTTCTTCTCCCCGGTATTGCTGATCAGCCCCTTGCGGTTCCAGCCTTCCTGATAAACAGGATGGTTGCGCTTGGGCGAGCGGAAATCGGTTAGTATCCAGGGCGTAAAGCCGGTGTAGTTTTCAGGCATGCGTTTCATCATTTTGACCTGCTCTTCGTAAAACCACTCCTGGTATTCTTCACTCCAGCGCGTCAGGGAATCTGCATGAAAGCCCCCTAAAGACCCGGCACCTGTCTCACTGATGATCAAAGGTTTGTCGTAGACGGTTTCCCACTGCGCGGTTTGG
>JANSXW010000314.1 GCA_024742755.1 bacterium
AGGTAAAAGTATTCTACCCCGGATAGTTTCTCCTTCAACGCCTCAATGGTAGCTGTCTTTTCTGCTCTAGTCATTGCTCTTCGGTTTTGAAAAGTTTACTTAACCAATGTTTTTGGCGTCTACCCGAATACCGGGGCTCATTGTGCTTGCCATCGTCACATTGCGCATGTAAGTACCCTTTGCAGATGCCGGGCGCATGCGGCTCAGTGTACCGAGGAGTTCCTTTGCGTTTTCTGCCAGTTTTTGTGGCTCAAAGGACACGCGGCCAATGGAAGCGTGAATGATACCATATTTATCTACACGGAAAGAAATCTTACCGCCTTTAACGTCTGATACTGCTGAAGCAACATCCGGGGTTACCGTTCCGGTCTTTGGGTTTGGCATCAAACCTCGGGGACCAAGAATACGGCCGAGGCGGCCAACCTGTGCCATTGTCTGCGGCATCGCCACGACAACGTCAAAGTCTGTCCAGCCACCCTGTACCTTTTGTACCAGCTCATCGAGCCCGGCATAGTCTGCACCGGCAGCTTTGGCCTCTTCTTCCTTATCAGGCGTACAGAAAACCAGGACGCGCTTGGTCTTACCCGTACCGTGAGGCAGTACGACAGTGCCACGGATCGCCTGATCTGCTTTTCGTGGGTCTACGCCCAGGCGAACGTGCAGGTCAACGGAAGCGTCAAACTTAGTGGTGTTGACTTCTTTTACGAGTGCCGCAGCCTCGTCGAGGGTGTAGCTCTTGCTACGATCGACTTTTGCTTCAGCAGCAGCTCGTTTTTTTCCAACTTTTGCCATTGTGAAATATTTTGAGGTGAATAGCGTCCAGGTAATGCCTGAACTCCCTGCTTAAAAATGTTTTTCTAGTTCTCAGCAGCAGCGGCTGCCTCTTCTGCAGTCATCCAGGGTGGTGTGCCTTTGACAACAATACCCATGCTGCGGGCAGTACCTGCAACCATTTTCATGGCTGACTCAACCGTAAAGCAGTTGAGGTCTGCCATTTTGTTCTCGGCAATTGCTTTGCAATCGTCCCAGGTTACCGTACCAACCTTGTCGCGGTTAGGCTCAGAAGAACCTTTCTTGAGCTTGGCTGCATTGAGTAGCTGTACTGCGGCCGGTGGCGTTTTGATTACGAAGGAGAAAGACTTGTCCTTGAACACCGTGATCACAACCGGCAATACCTGCCCCTGCTTGTCCTGTGTCTCTGCGTTGAAACGCTTACAGAACTCCATGATGTTAACCCCCTTAGCACCAAGAGCCGGACCTACCGGAGGTGCAGGGTTAGCAGCACCACCACGAACCTGCAGCTTGATAAAAGTATCTATTTCCTTAGCCATTGTATCTCGCTTTAAAAATATTTGGGGCTACGTTGCTTAGGGGAAGCTCCTGCATTCCGCTTGCATCAGTCAGAAAACAGGGACAAAAGCGTGTAGCTAAAATTACAATTCAGTTATGAGGTCTTTTCTACCTGCATGAAGTTGAGCTCAACCTCTGTACCTCTGCCGAAGATTTTTACGATAACCTTCAGTTTTTTCTTCTCATCATTCACTTCCTGAATGTCTCCAACAAACTCGCTGAAAGGACCATCGATGATCTTCACAGTTTCGCCAACGATAAATGGCTCAATCATCGCTTCGCCTGCCTCCTGCGACTCATCCACTTTGCCCAGCATGCGATTGGCCTCGGAAGGGCGCATAGGAATTGGGTTGTTTTTGCCCAAAAAATGAATAACGTTGGGAATATTGGCGATGGTTTGAATGATCTCACCAGACAACTTGGTGGGAATCGCTTCAATCAGAATATAGCCGGGAAGGATATTCCGCTCAGAGATTACTTTCTTGCCCGCGCGGATTTTGTATACCTTTTCGGTTGGTACCAGCACTTGCGTAATGAAGTCTCCCCATTTAGAACGGTCAATCTCAAGCTCAATACGCTCCTTGATTTTGCGCTCCTTACCACTAATGACACGAAGAGAATACCACTTTCTGTCAGGGCCTGTAGACTCCAACGGTTCGTTAGTGATTTCTTCTTCTTCAATATGCTTTTCGTTGTCCTCAGACATCATTACGGATTATCCTGAAAAATTAGAGGCTGTAAATCTGGTCCAGTACGCCCTTGGATACAACATCCATGAGGAAAATAACCAGTGCGAGCAGAATGGAAGCCACCAAAACGACGACTGTGCTGCTCTGCAGGTTTGACCATGATGGCCAGGTTACCTTGGTAACAAGCTCATTATAGCTCTCTAGAATGTACAATTTCAACCTTTCCATCTTACCTCGCTTGTTAAGTTGAAGTCTAAAATTATTTCTTCAATTTACAGGGATGTCCCATAGCACAGCTGTCCGCTGCATCTATGGGATTCATGTTGAATTTACCCTGTAAATACTGCCAGCCCCGAGCAGGTTTCATTTCTGCGTCCTCCGGCTTGGCACTTGCACGGGCAGGAGGACTTCCCGGTCGTGCATCTGTAAGGTCGCTTCGCTATCGCTCCCAACAGCTGCATCACCGGGATTTCATTTCTGCGTCCTCCGGCTTGGCACTTGC
>JANSXW010000200.1 GCA_024742755.1 bacterium
AGCGAGTGCGCCGGGCGAGCCAGCCACACCGACCGGCACCGCTCGAAACCCAGGAATGCACCAACGGCACAGCTCGGGTCCCCCGCGATACACCATTACCCAAAACAAAACCATTCCTATCCTGGCGGGGGTCGGGGGTGGAAATTCATCCTTTTCCATTACCTAAAAAAAAGCGCCAACCCGAACGGCACTGCTCGAAATTCCCAACAAGCACGCCCGGCGAAAGAACCGACTTCGTTTCAAACTACGTCGGACAGCGAGTGCGCCGGGCGAGCCAGCCACACCGACCGGCACTGCTTGCGCCGAGCCACCGCCCAGAAGACCACCCCAGGAAGACCCCGCCTGGCCCCCGGCCTTGCAGCGTTTAGGGAAAATCGCAGGCAGGCGACGGCCACACAGTGGCGCGGATACACTGTTTGAGCCCAAACGCTCCATCCACTTGAAAACCCAGCATTAAGCTATTCCCCACAGCCCCTTAACCCACTATGCACCAAGGCGAGTTTGTAGGCGCGAGTCGTCTGCCTGCGATTTTCCCGTTAAGAACGATAAGTCCCGGTATAACCGGGAATTTTTGTTTCCTCCGCCTGCTGTAGCCTAAGCGAAGGCAGGTTCATCCAGGAAAAGAAAATGAGAGATTTGCGCCTGGGAAAAAGCGATCAGCAATGCTAGAAACCCAGGACTGAACCAACGGCGACGCTCGTGCCCTGCCTGCCAAAGCAAGAGCGACGGCAGGTCCCCCGCTATACACCATCACCCAACACAAAAACCATTCCCATACTGGCGGGGGTCGGGGGTGGAGATTCAATCTTTTCCATTACCAAAAAATGGCGCCACACCGACCGGCAACGCTCGAAACCCTAAACCCCTAAACCCCTAAACTTTAAACGCTAAACCCCAAACCCCAACCCCCTAAACACCACCCCCCAACCGCTCCAAAAACACCGCCTTTTTCGACTGCGCCACCGACAATTCCTTCCCATTCTTCAACACCACCGTACCGCCCTTCCCCTTGATGTACCGCTGCACAAAAGATAAATTAACCAGCGTAGACCGGTGAATACGGCAAAAACCCTCCGCCTCCAGCAAAGCCTCGTAAAACTTCAGCTTGCGGCAAATCAGATGCTGCGCTCCCGAACTTAGGTAAAAACGGGTGAAGTTGTCCGCCGCCTCGCAGTAGAGAATATCGGCGGCCTCCACTACCTCAAATCCGTCAATCAACGGCAGGACCAGCCGGTGCGGGCGCCCCTGCAAATGCTCCCGGAGCACCGCGGCCCGGATCAGGCGGTCCTGTGCTTGCAACTGAGCGCGTACCTTCGCCACCGCCGCAATCAGCTCATCGATATCAATAGGTTTGAGCAGGTAGTAGGCCGCGCTGAGGTTGAGGGCAGGGATGGCGTACTGACTGTAGGCCGTGACGAAAACAATTTCAAAATCAATGGACTCCAGTTGGTCCAGCAGATCAAAAGCATTGCCGTAGGGCATTTCGATATCCAGAAAGACCAGCTGTGGCTGATGGTCTTCTATGGCTTGGGCGGCAGACTGAATATCCGGGCAGGCCGCCACGACCTTTACCTCCGGACAGTACTTGCCCAGGTAACTTTGCAGGCTTTCCCGGCTGTCTTTTTCATCATCGACGATCAGGGTGGTGATGGAATGGCTCATAGGGGCAGGCTTAAGGTGACCAATGTGCCGGAATCTTCCTGCCCGGGCTGCAGGTCGGTGATCGATAGCTCGTACTGCTTATCGTACAGGGTGTTGAGCAGGGCCATGCGCTGTTGGGTATTGCTCAGCCCGGTGCTTTGGTATTGGGCCTGCCGCTTCGTCTTCACCGATTGGGAACGCGCCCGGCCAATCCCGTTGTCGGCGATTTCAATCTGCAGGCGGTGGTTGCCCGCCGGACGGATGGACAGCCGGAGGTGGCCCTTGCCCGATTTATAGCGGAGCCCGTGCCAGATGGCATTCTCCACAAAAGGCTGCAAGAGCATGGGCGGGATCTCCACATCGGTGGTATCCAACCCGGGTGCTTCCTCGATTTCATACTCAAACTGCTCACCAAACCGGGCGTGCTCCAGCTTGAGGTACAATTTCAGCAGCCTCAGCTCTTCCTCAAATGGGATGAAGTCCTTTTGGCTGTACTCCAGGACCATCCGCATCAGGCGGGAAAAATCGGCCAGGTACTTGTTGGCCGCCCGCTCGTCTTGCTGCGCAATGTAGTTGTTGATGCTGTTGAGGGCATTGAAGATAAAATGAGGGTTCATTTGGGTGCGCAGCGACTTGAGCCCCAGCAACTGATAGGCCTTTCGGCGCTCCTTTTCCTGTTTGCGCACCACGCCAAAGCCGATGCCCACCGCCAGCAGCAGCAACACTAGCAAACCGATGATCCAACGTTGGGCCTGCAATTGGCTGCGCAGCAGGTTTTGTTCGGTCTGCTGTAGCAGAAAATCCTTCATGGAGAGGTCGACTTCCCCCTGTTCCTGCACGATAGCCACCTGCTGCTCCAGGGCTTTCTGCTGAAGCGCCAGATTGCGTTCATTGGCTTCGACATATTCCTGATAAGCAGCTACCGCACTTTGGTAATCGCCCTGTTTGAGCCTGACTTCAGACCGGAATTTATGCACCTCCGCCGCCCGCGAGGGGTCAACAGATGGCGTGATCAGGTCATCCGAGGCATCAAGTACCTCTGCGGCGGCTTCCACATCGCCCTCCTCCAGTTCCAGGTTTGCCAGTTGCAGCTGCTCGCGGAGCTTCACCTCAGGAGGCAGGGACCGCTTTTGCTGTTCCGAAAGGGTGCTTTGCGCCAGCTTTTTCTGTTCGGCCTTGTCCTCCACGGCTTCATCCAGAGCGACCTTTGCCTCCTCGATGTACTGATAATCCTCATAGTTCGGCACCTGTTCGGGCAGCTGCTGAATGGAAGTATTGTAGGATGCCCGGGCATTTGATACATCGCCCGCATTTTCCAGGAAATTGCGCGACCGCTTGGCCGACACCCGCGCCATACCGATGCTATCCTGCCGCACCACCAGTTCCTGATTGACGGTATTGTAAAGGGCTTCGCTTTCTTCAAAGGCACCAGCAGCCCGATTGACATCTGCCAGCCCTTCCCGGCATTGCAGGTGGATGGCTTCTCCGGCGGGCAGGTCCAGGCACTGCCGAAAGCTCGTTTGCGCTGCATCGTACTGCCCCGTTGCCAGCTGTAGGCGCCCCAGCCGGTTCCGGTTGGCCGCCTGTTCGCGGGGATCGGCCAGCGTATTCCAAAGCGGCATCGCCTGCTGATAGCGGTTGAGGGCCAGAGAGGACTGCCCGATATCTTCGTAAATCTGCCCCAAAAGGACGTACGCCCGGGCGCTCTGCCGGTAGTCTTGTGTGCCCAGGCTTTCCTGCAGGCTGCGGTTGAGCAGGCGGATGGCTTCCTGAGGGTCGGAGTACCGGCGGGCTGTAGCCCTTTCCAGATAGGTGGAATCGCTACGGGCCTTGCTACGGCTTGAGCTGCCGGACTGGGCTGTTGCGCTGACCGAAAGGAACAGAGTAACCAAAAGAATAATATGACCTTGAATAAATTGCACAAAACAAAGATAACCTTTCTCCAACTAACGCATTCCCGGAATATTCCGGGTATAAACCGCCTTCCTAAAGCCGGGCGCCGGCTTCCCAAAGCCAAACGGGCCATTGACCAAGTGGTGGTTTTTTCTCTTGTTTTTTCGCCGGAATATTGAGGAAAAACAATACGATATGAAAGCATTCCGCATTTCTCCACGCTTGCTGACACTGAGTTTCCTGATTGCCGGGCTTGCCCTTTTCCACTTCCGGGCCACAGCGCACTGGCTGGCATCCGGTTTGCCGGAAACCCAAACGGCAGCAGCGCCCCCGGACGACGGCCCGCAGCGCATGCAGGTCGCCCTCCTTTTAGACACGAGCAACTCCATGGATGGGCTCATCGAGCAGGCCAAATCTCAGCTCTGGAGTATTCTGGTCACCCTGAGCCAAACCCGCAAGGACGGCAAAGCTCCGAAACTGGAGATGGCCCTGTATGAATATGGCAATGACCGCCTGTCCCCGGCTTCCGGCTATGTCCGGCAGGTCCTCCCCTTCACCAGCGATATGGATGAGGTCTCCGCAGCGCTGTTCCGGCTGACTACCAACGGGGGGCAAGAGTACTGCGGCACCGTAATACAACAGTCCCTGAGCAACCTGGGCTGGAGCAGGCACGAAAAAGCCGTCCGGATGATCTTCATAGCCGGCAATGAAGGGTTCAATCAGGGCGCCTACCCCTACCCTTCCGCCTGTACAGATGCACTGGAGAAGGACGTAATCGTCAACACCATTTTCTGCGGCGACTGCAATCAGGGCATTGAACTGCAGTGGAAAGACGGCGCAACGCGGACCGGCGGGCATTACAACTGCATCAACCAAAACGAGGCCACCACCTACATTGAGACGCCCTACGATGCCCGTTTGCAGCAGCTCAATGACTCCCTCAACCAGACCTACCTTCCCTTTGGGCAGCAAGGCCATGCCAAGCGGGAGCTGCAAATCGCTCAGGACCAGAACGCCGGCCAATACGGCCAGGCCAATGCCGCCAACCGCGCCACCTTCAAGGCTTCTTCCAGCTACAAGAATACCTCCTGGGACCTGGTGGATGCCTATCAGGAAGACGAAGCCATCCTTGAAGAAGCCGAGGCCCTGCCGGAAGCACTTAGCGGCCTTTCCGAAGCCGAAATCAAAGCCAAACTAAAGAACATGGAACAACAACGGGCAGCCGTGCAAGCCCAAATCCGCGCCATCAGCCAGGAGCGCCAGGCCTATATCGATGCCCAACGGCAAACAGCCACCCGGGAAGCAAACGCCAACCTGGAAGCCTCCGTGCTCCAAGCCATTCAGGCGCAGGCGGCTCGGAAAGGCTTTACAACAGAATAAAACAGGCATAAGCAAGCCCCCCGGCTGAGCAATGATTGCAGCCGGGGGCTCTTTAAAAGTCTGCTGACTGGTACCAATCACAGGCAAGGTTCAGGTTGGCCCAGAGCAAAGCCCAGCCGGGGTTGAGGTTGGCCCACAGCAGGACCCAGCCGAGGTTAAGGTTCAGTACCCACCAGCTCCCTACAGGGGCAAGGCCGCTTTGCGACCGCCTCCCGGCAGACCCACCATAGCCACTGCCCCATAGGGGCAAAATATCGGTAACCTCCAAGCCAACCCAACGCCCTGTGCCGTAGGCCTGCCTAACCATGGTAGGTACAGCATGTGAAAGCAGCGCCACACCGATCGGCAACGCTCGAATCCCCCGCTATACACCACACGCCCACCCTCAGGCCGCGATTCCTAAATCGCCACCTGAGTACCTTAGCACATCAAAGCTTCAAGTCAGGTGGCAACTTCGGAATTGCGACCTGACTGGAAAGCCCAGCCACACCGACCGGCAACGCTCGAAACCCAAGATCGCACCAACGGCACTGCTCGTGCCCTGCCTGCCAAAGCAAGAGCGACGGCAGGTCCCCCGCTATACACCATTACCCAACACAAAACCATTACCATACTGGCGGGGGTCGGGGGTGGAAATTCAACCTTCTCCATTAAAAAAATGCTACACCAACCGGCAACGAGCGCCCAACCCCACAAGCGAAGGCTCGAATCCCCCGCTATACACCACACGCCCACCCTCAGGCCGCGATTCCTAAATCGCCGCCTGAGTATCTTAGCACATCAAAGCTTCAAGTCAGGTGGCACCTTCGGAGTTGCGACCTGACTGGAAAGCCCAGCCACACCGACCGGCAACGATCGCCCCTCTAAACTCTAAACCCTACCCCCTCAACCCCAAGCACACGCCCAAAGCACCCAACCCTCAAAGTACACCCCAGCAACCTGCCAACCAACCTGCCCCACCATAAAACCCACCGCCCGCCGAAGCCTTCAGGCGAAGAAGGAACCAAAACACCATAATACCACAAAACCAAAACACCCACCGCCCGCCAAAGCCACAAGCGACGCCGGGAAAACACCAAAAACCCAGAACCGCCCCCCACAACACCAAAAAATCCCTACCTTGCCAAAAAACCAACCCACATTGCCATGAGCGACAAACTCAACCGCCGCGACTTCCTCCAAAAGTCCACCCTCGCCGGAGCCGGGCTCGCCGGATTCCCACTCACCACACCCGCCTATACGCCCGCTCCCAAAAAAGAACGGGACCTCCTGCGCGTAGGCATCATCGGCAGCGGGCTCCGCGGGCAATCCCATATCGACCTCCTCCTGCGCCGCAGCGACAGCACCGTTACCGCCATCTGCGATATCGACGACCGGATGATTCAGCGCACCCTCGACCTCTTCAAAAAGCATGAGGCCCAAGCCCCCAAGGTATACAAAGGCGAACAGGCCTACCTTGAACTCCTGGAAGACGACACAGTCGATGCCGTGCTCATCGCCTCCCCCTGGCGCTGGCATACGGAGCAGGCCGTCGCAGCTATGCAAGCCGGAAAGTACGTAGGCATGGAAGTCAGCGGGGCCTTCTCCATCGATGAATGCTGGCAGCTGGTCAATACGCACGAAGCAACCGGGACACCGCTGTTTTTTCTGGAAAACGTCTGCTACCGCCGCGATGTGATGGCTGTGCTGAATATGGTACGCCAGGACTTATTCGGAGAATTGGTACACCTGGAGTGCGGTTATCAGCATGACTTGCGCGGCGTGAAGTTCAACGACGGTGACACCGCCTACAACAGCGGCGTGGAATTCGGGGAAAAAGCCTTTAGCGAAGCCCGCTGGCGCACCCGCCACTCCGTCCACCGCAATGGCGATCTGTACCCCACTCACGGCATTGGTCCGGTCGCCCAATACATCAACATCAACCGGGGCAACCGGCTGTTGTACCTCACCTCCACGGCCACCAAGTCGCGTGGGCTGCACGATTATATTGTCAACCACCCCAAAGGCGGAGCAGACCACCCCAATGCCAAGGTTCGGTTCGAATTGGGCGATATCGTCACCACCGTCGTCAAAACCGCCAAAGGCGAAAGCATCATCATCAGCCACGATACCAACCTGCCCCGCCCCTATTCCCTGGGCTTCCGGGTACAAGGTACCAAAGGCTTATGGATGGACGTCAACGATTCCATCCACCTCGAGGGCAGCAGCCCCGGCCATCAGTGGGAGCCCGCAGCAAGCTACCTGGAAAAGTACGACCACCCGCTCTGGCAAAAGCACGCCAATGATGCCGAGGGTGCTGGTCACGGCGGTATGGACTGGTTCCTGATCAACGATTTTGTGCTCAGCGCCCGCAACGCTACCCCACCCCCTATCGACGTGTACGACGCGGCCACCTGGCTGGCCATCACCCCACTTTCAGAGCAGTCCATCGCATCCGGCAGTCAGCCCCAGTCCATCCCCGATTTCACCCGGGGCAGGTGGATGGTTTGGGAAAACCGCTTTGGGATCATGGAATGATGGGGAATATCCCCGGTTGAGGTTCAGGCTGGCCCGGAGCTAAGGGCCTGCCGAGGTTAAGGTTGGTCCAGTGCAAGGGCCCGCCGAGGTTCAGGTTGAGGGCACTACGTGGTCTTCCCGGAGACGACAATTAATTGTCGCATCCCAGGCGAACCAGCCACCGCCTCGTGCCGTAGACCAGCCTCGCTGGCCATGGCAGACAGGTACGAAATGTGGAAGCCCAGCCACACCGACCGGCACTGCTCGAAATTCCCAACAAGCACGCCCGGCGAAAGAAGTGCGCCGGGCGAGGCTGCCACACCGATGGACAATGCTCGTGCCCAGACTGGCAAGCCCAGCCTCAGGCCGCGATTCCTAAATCGCCGCCTGAGTATCTTTGCACACCAAAGCTCCAAGTCAGGTGGCAACTTTGGAGTTGCGCCTGACTGGTAAGCCCAGCCACACCCATCGGCACCGCTCGCCCCAAGCCACCGCCCAGGAAGACCCCGCCTGGCCCCCGGCCTTGCAGCGTTTAGGGAAAATCGCAGGCAGACGACGGCCACACAGTGGCGCGGATACACTGTTTGAGCCAATACGCCCCATCCACCTGAAAACCCAGCATCAAGCTATACGCAATACGAATTGGTCACCTACTGGCGCTGTCGGCCAGCACGGGGAACGATAAATGTCGGGCTTACAGTCCAGACATTCATCGTCTGGAATCTTGGATTTGCGACATCGGCCACTGACGAAGCGTAGCTTGTCAGGGCAAGCGCAAGTCAATTCTAAGCGTAAATGCCGACCTGTCTGCCGAAGTAGCGACACGAAGGCAGGCATTGAGTAGGTTTGCTTATGCAAACCACTTAATCGTCAGTATATTCCCTGCGCCTCCCCAACCCACCCTGCACCAAGGCGAGTTTGTAGGCGCGAGTCGTCTGCCTGCGATTTTCCCGTTAAGAACGATGTCC
This sequence comes from bacterium, assembly GCA_024742755.1. GTDB lineage: Bacteria > Bacteroidota > Bacteroidia > Chitinophagales > Saprospiraceae > Phaeodactylibacter. Next base: position 8,379 of record JANSXW010000200.1, read on the forward strand.
CGGTATAACCGGGAATTTTTGTTTCCTCCGCCTGCCGTAGCCTAAGCGAAGGCAGGTTCATCCAGGAAAAGAAAATGAGAGATTTGCGCTAAGCCAAACCGACCGGCACTGCTTGTATCCCCCGCTATACACCATTACCCAATACAAAACCATTCCCATCCTGGCGGGGGTCGGGGGTGGAGATTCAACCTTTTCCATTATCAAAAAATAGCGCCACACCGACCGGCACTGCTCGAAATTCCCAACAAGCACGCCCGGCGAAAGGACCGACTTCGTATAAAACTACGTCGGACAGCGAGTGCGCCGGGCGAGGCTACCCCACCATAAAACCCACCGCCCACCCAAGCCTTCAGGCAAAGGAGGGACCAAAACACCCCAAAACCAAAACTCCACAAAACCAAAACACCCACCGCCCGCCAAAGCCACAGGCAACCGCGGGAAAACACCACAAAACCCAAGACCACCCCACCGGCACCGCCAGCCCCCCTAAACTCTAAACCCTAAACTCTAAACCTTCCCACCCCAACCACAAGCCAAAGCACACTCCCCAGCGCCGCCAACCCTCAAAGTGCACCCCAGCAGCCATCAACCTCGCAGAGCGTCGAACCTTCCCCTGCCCCAGACAAAAAAACTGCAGCCCGGACCAAGCCCGAACTGCAGTTCCAACCTAA
>JANSXW010000161.1 GCA_024742755.1 bacterium
GAAAATTCGGAACTCCAAAAAGCGGGCAATTGTTGCGATTTTGTACCTTCACAGGCAGAAGTGTAGCTCAGACCACTCTATGAAAGCGATTATTGACCGGTACCGGGACTCCATTATTCAGATTGCCACGCCGTACAGCACAGGCACAGGCTTCTTGTTGCCTGATAAGCAGCTGGTGGTGACCAACAACCATATCGTGCAGGACAATCGCGAGGTGGTGGTCCGGGGCGACCGCCTCCCCAAGCAGCTGGCGACGGTGGTCTACGCAGACCCCAAGTATGACCTGGCTTTTTTGCGCATGCAGGACCCCTTTGAGGTAGCGCCCGAAGCGGTGGCCCTGGGCAATGATGAGGAGCTGACAGAAGGGGATGTTGTGGTGTCCATCGGGCACCCCTTTGGGCTGGAGTTTTCGATTACGCAGGGCATCATTTCCAATGCCAACCGGGAGGTGGAAAATGTGCGTTACCTGCAGCACGATGCGGCCCTCAACCCGGGCAATAGCGGTGGGCCGCTGATTGACCGGCAGGGGGCCATTGTCGGGATCAACACGCTGGGCGTGGAACAGGGGGATAACATCGGGTTTTCCCTGCCGGTGCGCTACCTGAAGCAGGCGCTGTCAGACTATCAGTCAGCCCGGCCCGGGGTGAAAGCGCGTTGTGAAGCCTGTGATAACGTAGTGGCAGAGCAGGAAGTGGAAAACGATCAGTACTGCCCGCACTGTGGGGCGAAAGTATACCTGCCTTCTTTCGCTGAGGTTTACGAGCCTGTGGGCGTAGCCGAAAGCATTGAGGAATTGCTGGTGGAAATCGGGCAGGACGTCCGCCTTTCCCGGCGGGGCCCCAACAACTGGGAAATCATTGAGGGCAGTGCCCGGATCAATATTACCTATCACGAGGATACGGGGCTCATTATGGGCGATGCTTATTTGTGTGCCCTGCCCAAGACGGATATCAAACCCATCTACGAGTTTCTGCTGCGCGAAAATTACGAAACAGAGGGCTTGTCTTTTAGCATCAAAGACCAGGACGTGGTGCTCTCGCTGCTGATTTTTGACCGCTACCTCAACCTGAGCACTGGTATGAAATTGTTCCGCCACCTCTTTGAGCGGGCCGACTATTACGATAATGTGCTGGTTGAGAAATACGGAGCTATATGGCGGAAGGAGGAAGAAAATTAAGCCCTGACCAAACGGAAAGGCCACAAACGAACGTTAGGGTTATTGCGGGCTGTTTTCTGACAGGACTTTGACGTTAGCAGTCATTTAACAGAAAAAATGTTCAACCTTTGCTTAACATTCGCTATTATTGTGATTCATTAGCAAATACATCTACGCGGTTGTCCTACAAAGCGCCGCTTTAACAGCCCTACTTCAGCTTCTGGAAATAAGGAACCGAAAACACCAGTTTAAACAAAGCGATCACCAAGATTTACGATTCAATCACTTTGACTCATTGAAGCAATTTTACAAATAACCGCCTGTATGAAAAATTTCAAGTCGATTCTCGTCACTTGTATGCTGGCCCTGGGCGCCCTTTCCGTGAGCGCACAGGATATCCACTTCTCACAGTTCTACCTCTCGCCGCTCAATCTGAACCCGGCTATGACTGGTGTAATGAACTGTAACATCCGAATGGTTGCCAACTACCGCAATCAGTGGGCAAGTGTCCTGAGGTCCAATGCTTACAATACTTATTCCTTTTCTTACGATCAGCGTATCCCTGTAGGCCGCTACGATTACTTCGGTATCGGTGGTACTTTCTGGGGCGATGAAGCGGGCGAAGCGAACTTTTCTACCCTGACGGGTAAGCTTTCTGCTTCTTACAGCAAGCGCATGGGCGGTTACCGCAAACAGGCCAACTACCTTGTGGTAGGGGCTGAAGCGGGGGTTGCTCAGCGCAGTATTGACTTCCTTCAGCTACGCTGGGGGCTGCAGCATGATGGTTTCGGTGGTTTTGATGCCACTGCTTCATCCGGTGAAGAACTGGTTTTTGACCGGGACAACTTCATCTTTGCGGACCTCGCTGCCGGCCTGTTGTGGTTCAGCGTTTTCGACGAGAACAACAGCCTTTACTTTGGCGGTGCCTTCCACCACCTGAACCGTTCCAATCAGTCTTTCAATTCTGATGACGAAGACCTGCTGTACAGCCGCTTTACTTTCCACGCCGGTGGTGAGTTTATGATGGGGCGCCGCTTTGGCCTGGTGCCGGGCGTGATTGTAATGAGTCAGGGGCCTTCTTTCCAGGTGAATGCGGGTACAAGCTTTAAATTCCTGTTGGGCAACGGCCGTTCCAATCAGTCATTTCAGTTTGGATTGTGGACGCGCGTTTCCAACAAAATCGAGAGCGGTGTGCTGAACGATGCAGCTATCCTCTCCACCCGTTTCGACTACGACAACTTCAGCCTCGGCTTCAGCTATGACATCAACGTATCGCCCCTGCGGGAGGCGAGCAATGCCAACGGCGGCTTCGAGTTCGCCCTGGCGTATAAAATCTGCGGCATCGAACGCCGCGGGGTATACTGCCCGAACTTCTAACCGGACAGTTGCCTGACGCTTGCATGCCAGTAAAATCGCCCCTTGCTGCCTAAGCCTGGGGCGATTTTATTTGTAAAGCTTTGCAAAACCCGGTCATCGGCGTTATCTTCGTTGCTGACCTTATTATAATAGACCCTTCATCTGCCCCCGGTTTTATCCCATTAACTAATTATATCACGCTTTAAACAGCAGGACTATGTTCGGAGGTAATAATAAAAAAGAAACAGCCAACACGAAAAACAGCAGCACACCAACAGCCTCAAGCGGCCTGAACAGCCTGGTAAAAGGCACCGTTGTGGAAGGTACCGTAAAGTCAGAAAGTGACATCCGCATAGATGGCACGATCAAAGGCAAGCTGTTCTGTGACGCCAAAGTCATCATTGGGCCTACCGGCTACGTTGAAGGCGAAATCCGCTGTCAGAATGCAGTAGTGGAAGGTAAGTTTGAAGGCTCCCTCGAAGTGAGTGCGCTCCTGAATGTCCGCGAATCCGCAGTCGTCAGCGGTGAAGTATCAACAGAGAAGCTTATTGTACAGTCTGGCGCAACCTTTAACGTCACCTGCTCTATGGGGGCAGGCACCGCCCGGCAGCATGGCTCCGGCGCCAGGCCTGATGGCAAAACTGCCGATCGCAAAGCCAGTAGCAACGTAAAAGAAAACAAGGCCGCAGGTGCCCAATCCTAAAAAAGACCAAGACCGTGACGATGCCCCCCGTAAACAGGTGGATGCCTACCTCAAGTACTCCGGTATGGCCATCCAAATGGGCGTTATCATCCTGATAGGGACGTTCGCCGGGCAAAAAATCGACGCCCGGTTACAAACCGAACGCCCCTATCTGACGGTCCTTTTCGCTCTACTCTCTATCTTTGCAGCGCTTTACCTTACCCTTAAGGACATTCTTTTCCAAAACAACAAAGATCAGTGACTGCAAAAGCTTTCTATCTCCACCTGGCCCTCGTTACCCTCATTGCCGCCGCCACGGCCTACGGCATCAATACCTTCCCTCAGTTTGCCGATGTACAGCCCATTGCCTGGATTAGCCTGGCCATCTTCGTGCTGCTGAGTGTGGTGATGTACTACGCCGGCCGCAAAGCCGCCTTCAGTGACAATAAGCACGATTTCACAAATGTGTCTCTGGGCGTCACCATCGGTAAAATTTTTATCGCCATCCTGTTCATTCTGGGGTACAATCAACTTATGCAGCCGGACTCGCGCTTTTTTATCATCCCTTTCTTCCTGATGTACCTGATATACACTATATTCGAGACTTATATTATGATGAAATTAGGCCGATTGAACACACAAGCAGACCAAAAAGAATAACTAAAACCAACAAACAAGAAATATGGTCAACGGCAAAACCTTCCGCGCCACCGTCAATGACAAACACACCTTTGACGAAATCAACGGTGAACTGGATATTATTCCTACCGCAGACGGCCACTTCCACATTATTCAGGACAACCTGTCTTACAATGCTGAAGTGCTGGGCACGAATTACAACGAAAAAGTTTTCGAACTGAAGATCAACGGTGTCATCTACGAAGTCAAACTCGAAGATGAATACGATCAGCTGGTGAAACGGCTTGGCTTGTCCGTCGTCACCCATCAGGTCGTGAAAGACATCAACGCGCCTATGCCCGGGCTGGTCCTGGAAGTAAGCGTGGAAGCAGGTCAGGAAGTGGAAGAAGGCACGCCGCTGCTGATACTGGAAGCAATGAAGATGGAGAATGTCATCAAGGCTCCCGGCACAGGCGTCGTCAAACGAGTCAACGTCTCTAAAGGTGAAGCAGTGGATAAGAACCACCTGCTGATCGAAATGGAGTAAGCATTTTGAGGCACCACCACAAGCTTTTGTAGTCTTACCGAGCAAATAGCGGCTATTCTGCGTTTATATTCTGAGCCCTCTTTAATAGCTCATAAAACGTTATATGCCGGTATCCCGAAGCACACGTACTGTACTGCACTACTTCCTGGTCTTCCTGGGGAGTAGTGTGGTATTGTTCCTGCTCTTCACAGGGCTGGTGTACTACCTCGCTGTATCGGATCAGGAGCGGGTCCCGCGCCTCATCCGGCAGATTTCTGAACAGGAACTGGGCGTTCAGGCCAACTTCGACCACTATCAGTTCCGGTACTTCGACCACTTCCCCTTTCTTTCGCTTTCCCTCTGCAACCTGACCCTGCGGGATACCGCCTTTGAGCAGCATCGCCGGGAGCTGCTGCGGATTCAGGAACTCGACCTCGTTTTCCGGCCCTTGCCCCTGTTGCAGCAGCAAGTGGAACTCCGCTCCGTTACCGTAGACAGTGCCCGCATTCAGCTATACAAGGATACTTCCGGGTATACCAACCTGGATTTTCTTAAGGAAAAAAACCCGTCCGGCCTCCTGCCGGACAGTGCGCAAATGAGGACTTTGCAGCAGTTGAATGACCTGCGCCTGAATGGGGTGTTTTTCAGCTACGAAGACGATAGCCTGCACAAGCAGCACCGCTTTGTGCTGGAGGAGAGTACCCTGGAGTTTGAACAGCAGGACACACTGCTGCTCGCGCATTTGCAGGGCAAGGCCTATTCTCACGGGCTTACCTTCAAACCCCGCAACGGGCCGTTTCTGGAAAATCAAGCAGTAGGCCTTGACCTGGAAGTGGGCCTGCCCCGCGTCAGCCGTCGGTGGCACCTGATGGGGGGCTCCAAGGTGTCTGTGCAGGACAATGAAATACAGGTGCAAGGCTACCTTGAGCCCGGGAAGCCCGGATTGCTCCATCTCGAAATCCGAACGCCCGGCATTAGCCTGGCTGATGGGCAGCAAATTGTCGCCCAAAATATCCGGAAGGCGACAGAGCGGTTTGATATTCAGGGCGATCTGCCGGTGGAAGTTATTGTTCACGGGCCTACCATTCCGGGGCAGCCGACGCCTCTGGATGTCCGCATTGAAGCCCGCGACCTGACGCTTTCAGCCGCCAATATGGACTTTACGGAAGTGCAGCTGCGGGCTCATTTTCAGAATGACTGTGATACGGCCCGCCTCATCACGCCTCAAACCGGTTGCCTGAGGGTGGAAGTCGATTCTGCCCTTCTGTTCGGTCAGCTCCCGGTGCAGTTCTCTTATTTCAACCACAACCTGCAGTCCCCCGAAATCACCCTGACCGGGGGGATGAACACACCACTGAAGCGCCTCAAGCCCTATTTGTCGGACCCTGGCTGGGACATCAAAGCCGGGCATCTGGAGCTGGGTTTTGAACTGCAGGGCAATGCCACCGCTCTGATGGATTCCACTGCGGCTAACCCAAAGGTGCAGCTAAGTGGCTACGGGGAACTGCGGAAAGCGGCTTTCTGGCATCGGTCCCTCGATACGCCGGTTGAGGGACTGCAGACCACCTTCCGGTTTGATTCCCGGGATTTGCACCTCACAAATGGCACGCTGATGTTTGACGATCAGGAAGTGGCCTTCTCGGGCCGGGTACACGATTTGCTCCGTTTGGCTTTTCAGAAACCCGCCCGCCTATGGGCTGATATGCAGTTGCAGCTGCCAACAGTGCACCTGGAACAATGGATTGGAGCGTGGGCAGGCTCCGGAGGCACCCAATCCGCAAATCAGGCACCCCCCGGGAAACGCCTTGGGCGAACCATTCAGGCCGCCGCTGCCCGTCTGCAGGGCAGGGTTCAGGTGCAGGCTCAGGCGCTCCATTACCGGCAGCTTCAGGCTACAGATGTCGTATTTGAGGCCACCTTGCGCCGATGGTGTGCCGGTGGGCAAGCCTGTGTGGAGGTAGACCGTCTCCGTCTGACCGCCTTTGGCGCTGTACCGCTGAGGGGCAACGCTCACCTTTCCAACCTGAGTGACCCGCGGCTCCGCTTTCAGCTTCAGGCCGATGCGCCTCTGAATGCCCTGCAGGCGCTTATGCCCCAAAAGTTGCTGTCGCTTAAAGCGGGCCATTATCAGCTGCAACTGTCGTACGAAGGCAGCCTGCGCAGTTACGGCAGCCTCAATCAGGCCGTACTGCAAGCCGGGCTTAAGGGGCGGGTACAGCTTCAGGAGGCCGCCTTCGACTACCTGCCACAGGGCTATCAATTCAGGGGCGTTAGCGCTGCTATTCACTTTGATGAGTCTCATGTTTACCTGGATTCCCTACAGGTAAATGTCAATGGCAACCGGGGGCAGGTCAATGGCCGGATCGATGAGGTGCTGCCCTTTGTATTTGGTCAAAACACCCCACGCCTGCGCGCCAAGCTTCAGGTAGACAGCCGGGGGATAGACCTCAATGCCTTTAATTTTATCAGGCAAAACCCGGAAGTGCAGGAGGAAGGCAACACCGTTGGGCGTACCATTGCGCGCGCTTTGCAGCGGATTGAAGGGGAGCTGCAAGTCCGGACAGACACCTTGCAGTATCAGTCCCTCCGGTTGTCAAAAGTATATTTTGAAAGCCGGTTTATCGGGGTTTGTGAAGAAGGAGGCAGCTGTGTGGTGCTGGATACAGTACAGGCTGAGCTTTTTGGGAATACCCCCATGCGCGCCCGCGCCCGGCTGACCCGGCTGCACGACCCCTTCCTTGAGGCTCAGGCAACAGTAGATATGCCCCTTGAAGAGCTGGACCGCATGTTCTCCTCCGCTCAGCTCCGTTTCCGGGGCGGGCGGGCGAGCGTGCAATTTGATTACGCCGGGCAGCCCCACCGGCATGTGGATGTGCAGGAGGCACTGTTGAAGGCAGACCTCAAAGGGCATGGGCAGATTACCAACGGGCAGTTTACTTTTGTGCCCCGGGGGTATGACTTCAAAGCGGTGGATACGCGGTTTTCCTTCGATGGCGCTGATTTGCACCTGGAAGAGGTTGGACTGCTGCTCAATCGGAACAAAATCAGCGGGCATGGCACCATCTGCAACTTTCTGCCTTTCCTTTTCCTGCCTGACCGTACACTGAAGGCCAGCTTTGAGGTGCAGAGCCCCCGTTTCAACCTGGACCGGTTTAAAGCGCCGGAAAAATTCCAGGTCCAGCAGGCGGAACAAGCCGAGTCGCCAACCGTTATCACCCGGCTGGTCAATGCCGGGCTGGAAAACATTGAGGCTGATTTCCGTATGCAATTCGATACCGTCAATTACCGGGACTTTTTTGCCCGGGCCGTAGGCGGGCGGGTAGAGATGGGCAAGGGGCGGGTCGCTTTTGATGAGGCTACCATGGATTTGGCAGACGGCACCTTCCGGCTTTCCGGTGAGGTGACCGGTATGGAGGAGAATGCGCCGGTGCTCAACCTGCAGGCCGACCTTCAAAACACCGATGTGCGCAAAGCCTTCCGCGCCTTTGACAACTTCGGGCAGTCGGCGCTCCGGCATCAAAATTTGGAAGGTAAACTCACCGCCGGCATCAAATTTCAGGCCCGCGCCAATGCCAATTACGAATTGGATACCAACAGCCTGCGGGGGCACTTCGACCTCCACCTCACCGACGGCGCCCTATTGGAGTTGACTGCTTTGGATTCCGTACGCAACCTGCTCTTTGCCCGCCGTGACCTCAGCCACATCGACTTTGCTACCCTGGAGAACCGTTTTCAGCTCAATGGGCAGTTGCTGGGCATTGAACGTATGGAAGTACGCTCTTCTGTGCTGACTTTCGCCGTTTCGGGCCAGTATGACCTCAGCGACCAGAGGCGCACGGATATGCTTCTGGAAATCCCCATGGCGAACTTGTTCCGGCGCGACCTCAACCGTGCGGCATTGGAGCAAATTGAAGAAGGGCTCAGCGGCCCCAATATTCTGCTTCGCCTGATCCCGGATGACCGGGGTACCGGCTTGCGGGTAAAGTGGGTGTTGTCGAGAGAGTGAATGCTTCCGCCCGGCGCACTTTCCGTCCGACGTAGCTTTACACGTAGTTGGTTCCTTCGCCGGGCGTTCTTGGAGTTGGGACTTTCGCCCTGCGCCCTGCTCCCGGTCCCACGCATACCGCTCAAATGCCCCGCTGCTGCTGGTGTAGAGCTTAGACTGTGTTGGGATTTCACCATTTGGGCTGCATTTGCCAAATTTCATCCTGCACTTCGTTGCTCTTCAGTTACTTAGCTCAGGCTAGGCTCCCTCATCGCGCCTTGTTCAGAATAAAATTTGACTACATTCGCTCCAAAAGCGAATTCCCAACACAGTCTTAAGCCTGGTACTTCCCAAGAGCTCTGCCCCAGCTTCTTCCATGGAAACCTGCCGGAGAGCAGGAAGCTCCCCGACAGGAGTCCTTGGCTGCTCGCATAGCGTTTGTACCCTTGACCAGGCACAGTACACCGGGTGAATGCCCGGGGCATGGTATGACTCAGTACACCCGGTGAGAAAAAAATAAAAAAACCTCCATTTTTTGAGTACAACTCCCCACCCTCCTGCCTTATTTTACAAACCGAAAGACTGTCATGAAGCGAATCCCTGCAATTATCGTATTTTTATCGGTGCTGGCCGGCTGTCAAAAAGCAGAGGAGGCAACGCCTGCAATCACTGTGGATGCGGCCTTTCAGCCTTACTTTGAACGCTTTGAAGCCGAAGGGGCGCTGCGGGGGCTGGATATTGAGCTGGCTGCCGGGCAGATTGGTGCTGTTTTTTCGGATGAACTGGCAGCCGGGCAGGTGGGTTTATGCACACAGTACACTTCGGGCATCAGCATCATTGAAATCAGGGCTACGACCTGGTCGGCTGCCGATGACCTGGAGCGGGAACACCTGATTTTTCATGAGCTGGGGCACTGTTATCTGGGCAGGGCGCACGACGACGCGAAAGATGCGGCGGGCTTTTGCCTTAGCGTGATGCAGAGTGGGGATGGCAGCTGCCGGTACAACTACCGGAATGCCACCCGGGCTGCTTATCTGGACGAACTGTTCGGACAAAACTAAAAAACATGAAAGCACAATACGTCAATTACGATGCAGTGGCCCTGGCCCAGGAGACGGACTTCATCCACTGGGTGCGCCGGGGCGACCACGATGCCGATTGGTCAGAATGGCTGGAGGAGCACCCGGAAGCGAAGCCGGAAGTTGAAAAAGCCCGGGAGCTGGTGCTTGCTATGGAATTTGATACACAAGAGCCCACCCAGGCGCAGGTGGACAAGTTGTGGTCTGCGATTGATCGCGCCACCCGGGATGAAACGAAGGTGGTCCCCCTCTGGCAGCGCCGGCGGATGAGCATCCTGGCGGCCGTCGTAGCCGTCTTGCTGATCCTTGCAGGCTGGTGGGCCTTGCCCGAGCCTCCGGAAATACGCCTCGTGACCACCACTGCTGACCAGGATATTTATGAACTGCCCGATGGTTCGACAGTGACGCTCAATGCACAGTCCTCCATCTCCTATGAGCCTCAGGAGTGGCTGCGCGCCCGGCACGTCGAGTTGAATGGCGAGGGCTTTTTTGAAGTAAAGAAAGGGACGCCCTTTATTGTGAAAACACCTTATGGCTCAGTCCGCGTACTGGGCACAAGCTTCAATGTGGATGCCCGCAAGGGGAGGTTTGCGGTGGCTTGTTATACGGGCTCTGTGCATGTAGCCGCTGGTAGCCGCTCACAGATACTTTCTGCTGGTGAGCGCGTGATCGCAACGGGTAACTTACTGGATATTGATACTTTCGATCAGGACAAAGAAGCGGCCTGGCGCAAGGGTATGCACTACTTTGAGTCCACCAACCTCCAAATGGTATTTGAGGAACTCGAGCGGCAGTTTGAAGTGAAGGTGAAGCTGCCCAAAGACCTGGCCGCCCGGGAATACACCGGTTTCTTTGAAAGCGGCGACCTGAACGCTGCACTTGAAGCCATTTGCTGGCCTATGGGCCTGACCTTTGAGTTGGATGCCGGGAAGGTCATTATTTCGGATAACTCGTAAATGATTGTATGCAGAAACGGCTGTGGCTGTGTGTTTTGTGGCTATCCTTTCTCCCGGCCGCGCTCATTGCGCAGCAACGGGTCACGGAGGACTTCCGGGATCAGCCGCTGGCAGAAGTTTTTCAGGTTTTTGAGCAGAAGTATGGCTTGTCTATTGCGTACGATGCCGCAGCGGTAGCGCCGCATACCCTTAGCCTGCAACTGGAAGGCGAACCTGTGGTGCAGGCGCTTTACCGGGTCCTTGAGGCCTCGGGTATGGAATACCGCACGCTGGCAGCAGACAAGATTTTGGTAAGGGCTAAAGCACCCAATCCACCTGAGCCGCTGGGCTCCGGCTTGCTTTCTGGTATCATCCGGGATGCAGCCACGCAGGAGCCATTGCCTTTCGCCAGCATCCACTGGGTGGGGCAGGGGATAGGGGATTGTTCGGATACTCAGGGCGCCTTCCGGCTGGCGCTCCCGGAGGTTGATACGCCGATTTTGCTGGAGGTGCGCTATATCGGCTACGAAAGCAAGCGCATCACCTACGCTCCGGGTCAACCATTGCCTGATATTTCCCTAAAGCCAGCCCAGGTACGCATTCCGGAGATTGTGGTGGTGGAAATGCCCCCGGGCTTGTCCGCCAACGGGCGTGATCAGTTCTACACCATCCGGCCTGGGGCGCAGCTACCGGGGTTGGGCAGTCAGCTGGACCCCTTCCGGCAATTGCAACTGCTGCCCGGAGTAGGCGCGCACAATGATTTTTCCTCCGGGCTGCAGGTCCGGGGCGGCATGCCTGATGAAAACCTCATCGTTTGGGATGGGATGATCCTTTACGACATCGACCACTTCTTTGGTATCTTCAGCAGTGTGGATGGGAATCTGCTGGAATCGGTGCGTTTGTATAAAAACAGCTTTCCAGCGGAGTACGGTGGCCGCACCGCGAGCATTGTGGAAATGGCGAGCCCGGAAGGCCTTGCTAAGCAGGTGACGGGCAGCACCACCCTTTCCAATCTGCTGTTGCAGGGCAATATAGCGGTCCCACTCGGCGACCGGATGAGTCTTACAGGTGGCGGCCGTATGACCCACAGCAACCTGGGCACTTCAAGCCTCTTTCAGGCCTTCAGCCAACAGCTGGACCTGCCTGGCAGAGACGACGAGTCCTCTCTTTCGGACCGGCTGATCCGGGTGCAGCCTGCCTTTCAGTTCCATGATGCGTTTGTGAAATGGCGGTGGGAGGTGTCCGAAAAGACCACGCTGGAGGCCAACGCTTTCAACAGTAGCGATACCTATGATTACGAGTACGGTTTTGATTTCCGGCAACGCTTGCGCGAAGAGGTCATCCTCAGTCAAAGCCTCGTGGCCGAAAATTCTACCTGGCAAAATCAGGCCTGGAGCGGCAGGCTGCAGCACGAATGGGACGATCGGTGGTCGTCGGTACTAACCATCGGCGGCAGCCGCTATGAAGAAGCCGAACGTACCACCACCAGCTTCCGGAGGGTACTGCAGGATACCGTCCGCGCATTCGGTACGGACAATCTGCGGTACAACGACCTGTCTGGGCTGCACCTCAACTGGAAAAATACCTGGCAGCCCCATTCCGGGGCCACCTACACGCTGGGCTACCGAATGGAGCACAACACGACCACCCTGGATTTGGAAAACGACGATATGCCCATTCGGTCCCGTGCTTCTTCCGGTACACAGTATGCGCTTTACGCCGGCGGGCAGTACGAGTCGGGCTCCTGGGACTGGAGCTGGGCCAGCCATCTGACCTGGTACAGCCGGACGCAGCAACCTTATCTGTCCCCCCGCCTGCGCGCCCGCTACCGCTGGTCGGATCAGTGGTCGGCCAATGCCTCCCTGAGCCGCTACCATCAGTTTCTGCGGCGCTACTACCATGAGAACCGATTTGGGCGCAGCGTAGCCGTTTGGGAGTTGGCCAACGAAGCAGCCGTTCCCGTTGCCCATGCCAATCAGGCTACCCTTGGGCTGCAGTATGCGGGGGAGGTCGTAAGTTGGGAAGTCGGCGGGTTTTTCAAATACACCGAAGGCAGCCTGCAGCACGCTGCTCTGATCAGTGGGCTAGGCACTGCGGGCGACCCTGGGCCCCGCAACCAGGAATTCCGGTTGTTTAGCGGAGACGGCCGGGACTATGGTGCAGAAATCCTCCTCCGCAAGGCTGGCGACCGGTACAGCAGCTGGCTGTCCTACACCCTAAGCCGCTCCCTGCAACGCTACCCCGCCGCTTTTCAAAACGAATGGTTCCCCACACAGGAAGACCGCCCCCATCAGCTGAGCTGGTACCATGAGTATCGGGTTAATGGCTGGGCATTGAGCGCTACCTATGTCCATGCCAGTGGAGCCCCCTTTCTGGACACCTCCCTGGACGGCTTCCGCAACGAGCGGGAGCAGGGCGCACCGGATTACTATCAGCGCATTGCTGCCTACCACCGGCTGGACCTCAGTGCCGCCTACACTATCCCTTTGAAGGGCAGCGAACTGACTTTTGGGGGCTCCGTCTACAATCTCGCCGATGCGCCCAATACCCTTTACCGGCAACAGTTTTACGGCATCGACCTGCCAGCACCCAACCTGCCCAACCGTACCGCTGTGCTGGGCAATGAGCTGCAGCTGCTGGGCCGGACGTGGAGTGTGTGGGGGCGGTGGGCTTGGTGAGGGTACGAAATTAAAGACGTGCCTGAATTCATACCTTCTTCTGCCTTGTTAACATTGCACTTTTGCTGTCATTTGCGTATCTTACCAAAAATCCGGACGCGCCTGTTCGCTCCCTTTCTTGAGGTGGATGTTTTGCTTCCGCTTCAGTTCTGCGCTCGTGTTTATTCGGTTGCCCGATAGATATGCTTCTTGCTGCTTTTTGAGGACTTGTGCTTCGGAAAGACGGAGTTTTTATGCCATGAATCTGGCACACTTGATGCTCTTTTTCTTAACCGATAAATATTTTACCTATGAAAAATGTAAACCTGAACCTGAAACCGCCCGCACAGACGCGCTTGCTGTTTCTTTCTTTCTTTCTTTCTTTCTTTCTTTCTGTAATATGGTAGTAGCCCAACAAAGCACCTTCTACCTGGAAACCTGGCAGGCCAGTCAGGGAGAGCAGCCTGCGGCGAGTTTAGACCGGGTCCTGAGTACGCCCTCGCGATTAGGAGGCGTATATACAGTAGGGAGTTCTTACAACGAAAGCGGTGGGTATTACGACTTGTTAGTGACCCACTATAATTTAGTGGGGGCTATAGCGTACCAGGACACCTTTAACCTGCCCACCCCGGGAAATATTATTGCCGGCGCCATCACGACCAATAGTAGCCTGACAGAGTTGTTCATTACGGGCACGGTTTATAATGGCAGTGGGAACAGCTACGACGTGCTGACCATGAAGTATGATGCTGCAGGCCAGGTAGACTGGTACAGCACCTACAACGGCATTGGCAATGGGTACGATGGCGGCAGCAGTCTACTGGTGGACAGTGACACCATATATGTAGGAGGCGCGATAACAGATACCACGGGGTTGTTTGGTGCGCTTTGCATCAAGTATCATGATGGAGGGACGGAAGTCTGGGACCATGTCACTACAGTGAACAACCGGGATTTGGCAATAGGAACCTTGTCAATAGGCAACCCTGGTGAGCTGACGACTGGCGTGGGCCTTGAATTTA
>JANSXW010000342.1 GCA_024742755.1 bacterium
ACTACTCGTCAGGGTACCTTTGCATCGCGCGAGAACATCGCGATCGGGTACTGGAGATGCGTCTACTTCAAGGAGGACTGCTCCATCATTTACTTGAGGCCATGGTGCTACCCACCCAACTTCCTCAACTCCGTGAGTGAGAACCCGAGGAAGTGTCGGGACGAGATGGAGAAGACTCACCAGATCACCAAGGCGGAGCATGTCCGGGAGGTGCTGTCTGTTCCATGCCATAGGTGCATGACGACTCATCCGATCGGCGCTCACCTGTGCACTGCCTGCTACCTTCCCATCTTCTATGAGGGTGTCCTGCCCACCGGAGACACGGACGGCGGCCCTCGCACGATAGCGAGCACTGACGGGGTGATTCCCAGCTGGTTGGGGAAATACGGGGGCGTCGTCCCCGCTCTGTGGAACAACGCAGACGCCAACGCCATCGGAATGGCCCTCTACTCACAGAGTCCCGCCGTTGACGCCCGGTCCTTGCTGATGTCTGGGATGCGACCTCCTAAGTACCTCGACAAAGAGGACGTGGACGGCATTTTCCAGAAACTCCACGACTCGCTCCGAGACGAGGTTCTTGACGGCAAATACCGTGACACTGTTGACCACAATGTGGAAGAGTGGGTCGCAAAGGCGATCTTGGTAAGGGGTCTTGCTTTCAACGGGAGCACCGTCCCCGACTTCTTCGAAGAATATGAAGGGTATGCGGCTGAGTGGGGCAGACGCCTAACCACCGCAAACTTCAACGCCAACCGCTGCGGCTTTTACACGTCTTACTACATGGTCGAAGCTCATATCATTGGGCTGAGATCCGGGCATCTTTCTCCGATACTCCCGAACGATGTGTCCGGGGAGACGTTCAAGGCCCAGGTGGAACTGCTCGCACAGCACTGTGGGGTAATGCAAGCCATGCGGAGGAGGGCCGGCTTCGATCCCGCCGCGCGTCTCAAGCAGGCTATGGACACGGTACGGGAAGGCGTAAAGAAGGGCTACGCCTACACGCTCAACGACCTCAGCAGTATGGATGAGCTGATCTACCGGACGTCCACCGTTGCCTACGACACGTGCTTGGCCGACCGTCCGCAAACCCAGGACGACATCAAACAGGAGCTGGCCGATCCTGCACCCAGGAAATACCGCTTCCGACCCCGCGATCGCCATCGACCCGGAATCCGCCTTACACCAGGCCCCGGCGTGAAAGACGAAGAAGAGCCCGACTTTGCTGGATCAGCGGAGGATGAGCTGGGATCGGATGGATCTTCGCACGAAGACGATGAGAAGCCTGATGACCTTGACGAGCCCATGGACGACGATGAGGAGGAGATCCCTCCCCCTCCGCCACCGCCCCCGGCTCCTCCCGCGCCGCCTGTCCCGGTAGAACCGGAGACTCCCGTGGTATCCCACACAGGCGTCGGTTCTGGCGAAGCTGTGCCACTTCCTCCTCCTCCTCCCCCCGTTCCTATTGCTGCGGGCGTCACAACGGCTGGGGATCCGTTTGAGGAAGAGGACGTGGCCGTCAATACTCGTGTCCCTGACACCGAATCCGAGCTGGAGGCTGGCACCGACCAACCCAAGGCCAGGAGGACATCTCGTGGTCGGGTCCCGCGCCCGAGAAAGGGCAGGGGGGTGTTCACATCCCGCCTGGCAGGCAACCCAGCTCTAAGAGCATGGCCCAGCCTGCCCGTCCATCCCCGGTCCCCGCAAGAAGCGGTGTGGAAGAAGGGGAGAGAAGGGGCAGGACCAAGGGGTTCTACACCCAGAAGGATCCTTTTACCGGCGAGGAAGCGACTCCC
>JANSXW010000379.1 GCA_024742755.1 bacterium
CAAGTTTGCCATGCTGAGAGGTATCGCACTGCAGCGCCCGGCGTAGCAGGGCGCGAATCGTACATATTCCATTTGACCAGGAAAAGAACTGATGCACGGTTTGTTCGCTTTGTTGCCTTTTCAGTGACCGGTCGTTCGCCATACGACCCTTCCTTTTGGTTGCCGTTTGCCAGCCTTTGGTTCGAACTTGGCCCCTTTCCCTTGTGTTTTCTCATGGCTTTCCAACCCCCTCGAGGCTTGTTACCGATGCTCCAAAGGCAAAACTATCCACAGCAACCTTCACCCGCTGCATCCAACCACCATGGCAACATGTACGGCAACCACACGGCCGGAACCCCGTGCGGGGCCCTGTTGGGGCCTTGCTATGGATGCTCCTCTACGACCTGGACACCACCAACTACACCTCCAACTCCCTGCCAACCCCACGGCCACCCCACTTCCCACTTCCAGCCATCCACTCCACCACCCCTCGGCCCCCGTCCCCCTTTCACCGGCTTTCTCCCCCCTCCTCCCGGCGGCGCCCATTTTCCCCCTCCTCCCCCCGGCCCCTTCACCCGCGGCCCCCTTTTCTCCCCTCCCTCCACCGCCTCGAAGGCCACACCCCCTCCTGCTCTTCGCCCCCTCCACTCAGTCCCAACACCAGCAGAGTTCAACCCCGACGACGATCACTACGACACCACCCGCGTCGCAGGGTACGACCTGCCCAAGGTCATAACGCATACTGCGTTCACCCGGCAATTGGGCATTGAGGGACAAGACATCGCTCGAGTTTCCCTCCTCAACTTCCTGCACGAACAGTGGAACAGCTGGTGGTTGCGCCACCTCGCCCATGGAGGTGAGGTACGCATCGTTGTCGCAAAGTCGATGCCGGAGTCAGTCTTCGCCGCTGGGCTACTCAGCCAAATCCGACAACGACATCTTGACTTGGATGCCCTCGCTCTTCACGTCGCTACACAGGAGGGCACCTCGACCACCAAACCAGCAGCCATGAAGCTACTAACCAGCAAGATCTTCGACTGCCTCATCTCCCTACGACCCACCACACTACGACTGACCCAGCTTCAGCCGCCACCATCCTCCAGCTCCAGCAACAGCTTGCCGTCGCACACGGCCAACTCGCACAGCAAGCACCATCCCCTTCACCTCCCCCTACACCCACAGCATCCGGCAAACGCCCGGTTGGCCCCTCTCGGGCCTCCCTTCTGGACTTCGGCATGAAGCGGCCACGGTTGACCACGTCTGACACCCCACTACCTGACGTTTCCCCCGCCCTCCCCCTCCCCGCTCGCACCGCTGACGACCTTGCTGCCATGGAGCACGTGCTCCAATGGTTTTGTGAGCACACCCCATCTGCATAAGTTGCTCCGCGAA
>JANSXW010000406.1 GCA_024742755.1 bacterium
GATCGGATTGCGGAGGGCCAGTTTTACCGCAGTGGGGTTGTGCTGCAGCCTCCCGCGCACGCGACACTCCCGTGATCGGATTGCGGAGAGCCAGTTCTAGCATCTCCGCGCCTGCTCCCGCGTCGGAGATTCCGCAACAGCTACGGGTTTGTGCTGCAGCCTCCCGCGCACGCGGCACTCCCGTGATCGGATTGCGGAGGGCCAGTTTTAGCATCTCCGTGCCTGCGCTCCTGGGGTTTGCCTAGTGGCAATTTTAGCAGCCAGATCTTTACGCGCGGGCTGCCCGGGCGGCCGCTTTCATACGGTCCTACAGCGGCCAGGCCAAGTCATTTTTTGTGAGGGCTTCATTCAAGCGAATAGCCGTCTTATCAAGGCCGGCCAGCCTCCATGGCAGTTTTATCAACAATGGCCGCTTTATCAAGGCGAGGCAAGTGGCCGCAGATGCCCGATTTCATATTGTCGGAAACCGATTTCATATTGTCCCGTGTAAGAAGCTTATCAGCGGCCAGGCCGAGCCATTTTTTATTAAGGGCAGGCAAAGCAAAGGCCGGCCAGCCGCAGTGGTCGTTTTTTACCAAAGCCGATGGCCGTTTTATCAAGGCCGATTGCCGTTTTATCAACAATGGCCGTTTTAGCAAGGGCAAGGGACAGTAGCGCAATAGCAGCGCCCAAATCAACCTACGGGTAAATAATAGGGAGGTCGTGGTTTCAAATCCCGTTTGCCCCCATCTTTTGCGCAAAGTGACTTTCGGGGGGCTTCAACAGTTCAATTGCCGAAAGGAGCTCTAGCGTCTCTAGCAAGCATGGCTAGCCTTATGATATAGAAGGTCTAAGAAACACATGTACACGCAGTGGCTATTAAAACTCATGCGGGCTCCTTTTTCATACTCTCAGCTTTCCCCCGCGACATATCAATTACATATCTCCCCGACCATGTTACTATTAAGAAGCAAGTAGCAATTGTAGCTTGCAAAAAACACCGTTTGGGAAAACAGCAAAGCATCCAACTACGGGTACGCAATTGTTTAAACACCTGATCCAATCTATATTGGAGTCAAAGTCGATCAGGGCTAAACTGCTCCCAAATCAGTTTTGTTTAGTTTCCGGAAGAGGCATCCTCGGGAGATGGCTCAGTTGTTATATCGC
>JANSXW010000432.1 GCA_024742755.1 bacterium
GGGTTTCTTCGGACTGTATCAAACTAATCATCTTCAATGCTCATTGACTGAAGCAATGGAAAAACCTGTTCCATTATGTTATTCACCACCACTCATAACATAATGATGTTCCATTCAATAATAAATATAATTTATTTTCTAAATATCTTTAATATTACTTTTATTATGCCTGAAGTTCCCATTATAAAACCAATAAACATAACTGACTATGAATATAAACAATCCAAATACCCGCATGTTCCAAGCATTCCATTTAGAAGCATTATAGTTGCTTCTTCAACGGGTGGCAAAACAGTTCTAATTCAAAATTTGATATTAAATGTATATAAAAACTGTTTCTCTCGTATCTTTATTTTTAGCCCGAGCGTCCATAATGACCCTACTTTTGTTGAAGTCAAGAAATACCAACGAGAAGAAATGAAGGTGGATGATACAAAAGAGCAAGTTTATTTTGATGAATACCGACCAGAAGAATTGGAAAATATCATTGATACACAAAGAAAAATAATACATTATATGAAAAATACTAAAATGAAGAAATTATATTCAATTCTTATTTGCATTGATGATTTCAGTGATGATCCCAAATTTTTGAGATATTCTAAAATTGTACACGGTTTGTTTACGCGCGGCAGACATGACGCCATCTCTTGCATATGCAGTCTTCAAAAATATAAAACAGTCGCTAATATAATCCGTGTCAATGCAAGTTCATTATATATTTTCAGATTAAAGAATATATCAGAGTTAATGAGTTTCATTGAAGAAAACGCAGCGATTGTTGATAAGGACAAACTTATGGATATGTACCATACAGCAATAAATCATTCTCCATATTCATTCTTTTTCGTAAATTTGAATTCAAAAGATGTTAATAGTATGTTCTATATTAATTTTGAGAAACGATTTACAATTAAAGATTAATAAACTAATAAATTCGTAAATTTTAATTAATTAATAAATTTTAATAAATTAAGAAATTAATAAATTAATAATATTATTTTTTAAA
>JANSXW010000101.1 GCA_024742755.1 bacterium
CAATTCGGCTTTTGCCAGGCGGTCTTTTAACTCTACGAGTCGGTCTTTCATATTCGTAATAGGTTTACTTTTTTATAATGAAGCCTTTGCCGACAGAGTGTGCAGCACTGCGGAAAAGGGCATGGTCAATGGCGATAATCAAGTCTGTCAGCTTGGTCAGAAAAGGCTCCCGGGTGGAAGGCCGGAGTGCCATCCCTTTGTCGGGCTGCCGTTGGAGGTTGGTAGCGTTGGCCTTGAAGATGCGCTGAACGATGCCCGTCCAGTACATTTCAAGCAGCCCGATGATATATCCACTTAGGTTTTGTTCAATCATTATGCTCAGCCGGTGGCGGTCTGACCACTGACGGAATTCCGTTTTTGAGACGAGGTACTCATGCCCGAAAGCATAGGCACCCTGTGGAATCCGTTTTTTGCTGAACCAGCTCAGCACCCGGTTGATCGGGTCGTAAGTTAGGGGAAAATCCAGAGATGGAAAAGTAATTAGCGCAATACCGTTGGGTTTTAATACTCTTTGTACTTCTTCGATCATCCGTTCCGGCTGGCCCACATGCTCAATCACATCCACCGAGGTGATCAGGTCGAAGTGGTTGTCCGGGAAGCTCAGGTTGAGTGCGTCTTCTACGCGGTAGGTCACGTTCTTCAGCCCGGCATTAAGCTGACGGGCGTAGGCAATGTCCTGCTCATTGATGTCACAGGAAATCAGCTCCCCGCAGTATTGGCTGATCATAGGGTCATAGTCCCCTTCTCCGGTGCCGAGGTTCAGGGCTTTTTCGAAACGGTGCTCCTTCGACAGCCGCTTGAGGTTGCGCCGGACAAAGAGGTAGCGGTTGCGATAGGTCGGGAAGAGTAGTTTATAGTTCATTGCCGTATTTACATCAGGTTGAAAAGCCGCAAAATTAGCATTTTATAACTTCTGTGCCGCTTCCAGGTAGCGCTGCGCGTTTTGGTTGTCTCCCAGGGCCTGCAGAGCCTGAGCGGCCAGCTGATAGCCCGCCCGGAACCTCGGATTGGCTTCTATCGCTTTTTGTGCGTTCTCATAAGCCTCCCGGTAGCGTTGCTGTTGCTGATGGATCAGCCCCATATAGTAGTAAGCTGCGAAATACTCATCGTTGACCCGGGTGGCGTAATCAAAAGTCTGCAACGCCTCGGATGCCCGCCCGGTATTCAGGTAGGCCAGCCCCTGATAAAGAATGGCAGACTCAACATCGGGTGCGACCTCCAACGCTTTTTGCGCTGCATTCAAAGCTTCGTTATACTGTTGGGCATTGATGTAGGCATTGGACAAACCAATCCAGGCAATCTCATTATCGGGGTGGTTTTGCACCTCTGCGGTGAATTGGCGGATCGCTTCCTGCCAGTTGCTTTGTTTGATCGCTTGCTGCCCGTTGTAGGCGGCGAGGGTTTCGTTTTTCTCGATTGTGGCAATGGGTACGCCATTGGCGGTCACGGTATGCACGGACTTGCTCGTTGGCCAATTCTCAGACCTCAGGTGAGCGCCCCGGATAAAGCGGGAAGGGAAAATCGCGTAGTCCCAGGGCTCATCGTAGCGGGAGCTGAAGCGTACATACTCCATCTTCACTTTGCCGTTAAACTGCTCACGGGTCTGACGGCTCGCCGGGTAGTAAAAGGTAGTAGCCAGCCGAAGGGTGTCCTGCATGTTTTCGCTGAGAATGCCCTCGTCTTCCATCCAGTCAATCGCCTGCTTGACGCTAATGCCCCAGTAGTCCGTTTCATAAGTACCAAAAGCGCCTTTCAGCCCGCCGCCGATTGGGTTAAAGTACACATAAGATAAGTGCGGATTGCGGACAATAAACTGGGTAGACTCCACCGCCATCAGCCCCAGTAAGCCATACAGCCCGTACAGCAGGGGTTTCTTGTTGGACAATAAATCCTCCATATTAATCCAAAACAGGGCCGCCACTGCAATCATGCTCGGATAAATAAACATAAGGTGCCGCCAGCCATCGTGCAGGATGGAATCCTTATAAATGATGTAGGCGACCGGGAAAATAGTGGCAAAGTAGGCCAGCAACACGGCCGTTTTATCATACTTACTGAGCAAGCGGGGCAGCAGGAACAAACTGCCGAGGAAACCCACCAGCACATAGAGCGGAATGGTTTTCACGATCCAAACCAGTGGATAAGACCAGGCGGTATCGTCAGACATTACGTTCTCTCCTTCAAATAACAGCCGGATCTTCACCCCAAGCTGGGCGAACTCCGTCAATGCAGCCAATGGGTGCCCAACCGGGTCCACCAAGGCAGCGGGCCAAAAGAGGACCGCAACGATGTACCCTGCCACCGCAGCACCGAGGCACCAAACCAGGTACTGCCCTACCAGTTTGGTCTGTGTGGTCAGGCCTTTTACACCATATTTAAAGAGAAAATCCAGACCGGCAAAAAGCCCGAGATAGGCAATCAGCAAAAGCCCGCCTGCCCGGGTAGCGAGTGCCAGCCCTATGCCCAGGGCGAGCCCCAGTACATTGCGCCAGTCTGGCTTTGGCAGGGTCCGAAAAACCCGCACCATATAGTAAAGTGAAACGGCAAAGCCGGCCGCAAAGGGAATATCTTTGGGGTTCATCATGCTATGCCCCAGAAAACGGGGCGACAGAAAAAGCAGCCAAATCGCCAGCACGGCGGCCCGCCAACCCGCTATCTGCCGGACAAAAAGCCCCACAAACAATACCGCCAGCATGCCCATCAGCGCATTGAACACATGCCGCACCTGATGGTAGCCCGTATCAAACTCGTCAAACCCAAGGGCCGCATTGATCAGCCCGGTGGTCAGGTCGAAAAAGCCGCCGTAGTAATGCATATTCCCCTTCTCGATGTATAGCGCGGCAGTATCTGCGCCGAAGGAGGTGTAGTAATCCACCAGCTTTTCAGAATAGTCGACCTGGTACTCATCGTCTCCGTTGATGCCGGTGCCGAGTGACAACAAACTTGCCAGCAAGACCATACCAATAATCGAAAACTGAAATATCTTCTTCAGCAGAGGGTCGTTGGGGCTTTCCGGCGGTGTGATCGAAGGCACCTTAGGAAGTGCAGTTGGTGTGCTCCTGACAGTAGCGGCGCCCTTTTTGGTACCCTGTTTTTTCTTGCTCATGAATCGCGTTCGTATTTGGTCCGAAGATAGAAAAAAATGGACATTTGGCCACCCCGGGCCCTTTTTGTAACAAATTTTGCACCATCAGCCCTAATCCCTTCAAAAAAAGTGGAATGGATTGGTAAAATATCTAATTTTGCAGCCGTCATTTTTCGATTTTATTAATGAAAAAACAACTAGCAAATGGCATTGGCAGCAAAGACGCACCTCGCTCAGCGCATTCTGGAAATGGAAGAGTCCGCCACCATCAAAATGGCACAGATGGCCCGCGACCTGGCCGCAGAAGGGCACGAGGTCATCAGCCTCAGCCTCGGCGAGCCCGATTTTGACACCCCTGACCACATTAAGGAAGCCGCTAAGAAGGCGCTTGATGATGGTTACACCAAATACACGCCGGTCCCCGGACTGGTGGAGTTGCGCAAAGCGATTCAGACGAAGTTCAAGCGCGACAACGGGCTGGAATTTGGCCTGAGCCAGATCGTAGTTTCCAACGGCGCTAAACAGTCCATTGCCAATATTTGCATGTCCCTCCTGGATGAAGGCGACGAAGTGGCGATTCTGGCCCCTTACTGGGTTTCCTATTCCGAGATCGTCAAAGTGGCAGGCGGAGTGCCTGTACTGGTAAGCGCAGGCATCGAACAGGACTATAAAGTAACAGCCGATCAGGTACGGGATGCCCTCACCGAACGGACGCGTATCCTGCTGTTCTCTTCTCCCTGCAACCCTACCGGTTCTGTCTACACCAAGCCGGAACTGCAGGCGATTGCCGATGTCATTGCAGAGCGGGATGATATTTACATCATTTCTGATGAAATTTACGAGTACATCAACTTCACCGATGCGCACGTCAGCATCGGTACTTTTGAGAACGTCAAAGACCGCACCATTACCGTCAATGGCTTCTCCAAAGGTTTTGCCATGACGGGCTGGCGCCTGGGCTACATCGGTGCTCCGGAATGGATTGCCAGTGCCTGCGCTAAAATACAAGGACAGTTCACCTCTGGCGCTACAGCCTTCGGGCAAATGGCAGCGGCCCATGCCCTGACTTCCGATATGACACCTACCCACGAGATGAAGGCCGCTTTCCTGCAGCGCCGGGACATGATGATCGGAGAACTGAGCAAGATATCCGGTATGAAAGTCAACAAGCCGCAGGGCGCTTTCTACATTTTCCCGGACATCAGCGCCTACTTTGGAAAAAAAGCAGGCGACTTTGCCATCAACGATGCAGATGATTTCTGCGAATACCTGCTGAAGGAAGCCCACGTGGCCGTGGTCACCGGTTCTGCCTTTGGCGCGCCCGAGTGCTTCCGCATTTCCTACGCTGCCAGTGAAGCCGAACTGCGGGAAGCCGTGAAGCGCATTGCGGCGGCGGTGGAGCGTTTGGGGTAAAGCTTCTGCCATGTAGAACACCCGGCACTGCGAGAACACCCGGCGAAGGGAGTGCGCCGGATGTTAACAGACAGGACGCCCGGCGCACTGCCTTCGCCGGGCGTCCTTCCCTGGGCTTCCCCGTCCATTAGGAGCAAACAGAGCCCAAGTCCTTCTACTCCGCCAGCGTTGCAATAAACGCCTCAAAGGTCTCCGCCTCCACGCTCCAGTCCGGCGCAGGCATGCCCTCTCCCCATACATCCGGATTGTCATAAAGGTTGAAATAGCAGGCCCCGTAGATGTTCGCCTCTTGTGGCTTTAGCACCTGTGCCGCTTCCCGGAGCCAGAAAGCCTGAAAGTCTTCCGGCCCTTTTACACCAAATTCGGTGATAAACAGGGGCTTTCCGGACAGGGCTACCCGGTGCCGCTTCCGGTCAAAAATCCGCCCGAAGCTTTCCTGCTGTTCATGGTCTGTGATATGCTTATCCGGAAGCCCGTAAATGGCAATACTGACGTAGTCCACCACATCGTCCCCCGGATAAAACTCCATACTGCCCCGGTCGCCCGCCGGCCCCCAAACCCGTTTAATATTTGCCGGGAAGGTGTCCGGAAAATTCATAAAATAACGGTAGGCCATTATGTACTCAACCGGGTCCTGACTCTGCCAGGGGTAACGCTCAATTGGGATTTCCATTTCATGGGCAAAGCGCAGGTAAATGGTTTGATCTGTCTGAGCCAGTATCTCGTAAAGGCCCCGGATGTAGGTATCGTAATGCCCATGCTGCATTTTGGAAAGCACCTGCCGGTCGTGGTTGGCTTCCGCATCTTTAAAGGGCTCGGC
Organism: bacterium; assembly: GCA_024742755.1. Lineage (GTDB taxonomy): Bacteria > Bacteroidota > Bacteroidia > Chitinophagales > Saprospiraceae > Phaeodactylibacter. Next base: position 5,319 of record JANSXW010000101.1, read on the forward strand.
GGTAACGATCACTTCGTGCCCCCGGTCTAAAGCATCCTGAAGATCCTTTCGGAAAGGCCCCTTTTCCAGGTCTGCCCAGTTGACAAACAAGTGCTCTGCTCTGACTCCATCGAGACCGGTCAGCCGGTCTTTGGGGTCATAAACGCCTACCCGAAACCTGCTTTCATCCGCCTGACTGCTGCCTGCTGTCCCGAGAGGAATATCCGCAATCGGCTCTTGGGCCTGCACAGCCTCCTTAAGCCCTTCCTGAACCACTTCCACCGGTACATCCTCAAAAGCAAAGACCGCAATAGGCTTATCAAAAAAACGCAGGCGATGGACTTTACGGTACAATTCCTCACTCACTGAATGATAAGGCGGATAGGGCTTGGGTTGCGCCTCTGACTCATGGGCAATATCCAGGCTGATGACATCCACAACGTCAGCACCGGGCCAGTATTCTTCCAGGCCCGGATAACCTGCCGGGCCCCAGATATATTTCAGCCCAGGATTGGCAGCGCGGGCGGTCGTTACAAAATGCCGGTATGCGTCCGTGTAAAGCTTGTGGTACTTCAGCTGCCAGGGATAGTCTTGCGCATCCACTTCCATAGCCTCTCCCCAACGCAGGTAAACCGGTGCGCGGTGGGCTTTCAGTTTTTCCGACAGCTGCTGTATACGCGCATCGTAATCGCCATTAATCGTCGCCTTGAGGTTCGCCCCATAACTGTCGCCAAATGCAGGCTCTGCCAGTGCCTGTACCGTTAGTACCAGGGGCTCTTTTTTGTCAATGAGGTTATAAAAATCATCCATTTCCGCCTGGCTCGAAGCGGTCTTCCACCATTGAAGCAGATAACTTTGAGCATTCAGCAGGCCGGAATGATCAGAGGGTTCAGACACGGCCATCACTTCCCGGAACAGCGGCCTGGGCCCGGCGCCTACAGACTTGTTGAAAAATACCTGATAAATGAAGAAGCCGAGCATCACGGCCGCGATAAATAACAAAAGCGCTTTTAGATTGCTGTGCATAATCAAGGCATTTAGGGCTCTATCGTCTGCTCCTCACAGTACCGGATCAGGGCCCGGTAGATGTCGCTGCGGTTGAGCAGATCAGGATTGCCGATAATGACGATATGGTTGCGCGCCCGGGTCAGGGCCACGTTGAGTTTACGGTCTACGCCTTCTTCGGATAACGAAGTGAGCATTGCCAGTTGGTTGAGGGAATTGGTGCAAAGCGAAATAATGATCACATCCCGCGCCCCGCCCTGATAGCGCTCCACCGTATCAATCGTTAGCTGTTCCAGCGGTGCGCCCTGCTCTTCCAGTACGGACTTGATTTGGGCAATTTGCGCCCGGTAAGGGGTAATCACCCCAATGCTGTCCTCATGCAGCCGCCAGCCCTGATGCTTAAAAATCTGCTGATACGCCCGTATGACCTCTCCTACTTTTTCGGCTTCGTAAGCATTCGTCTTCTGAGTGGCACTGCGGTCATCGGCCGGGGTGGGCAGGAAAATGACCCGGCGGGAAGACAGGTGCTGCAGCAATGCATTGGCTCCTTCCTCAAGCGTAACGGAAAGGGCGCGTTTTTGCTTGCGTGCTACCGGTAAAGAATCCGGCAAAATCTTCAGGCTGTTTTCATAAAAAAACTGGTTTGGGAAACGCATAATATCCTCATGCATGCGCCCCTGATGGCTCAGCTGCGCGTAGGCCCAGTCCCAGCCATTCTCCCGGCACCGCTTGAAGAGGCGCTCAAAGAGGGAATTGCGCAGGTTGTACAGCCCGAGGTTGTGCAGCAATGGGTCTTCAATTTGGGACACCACCGGATCCTGCACTACCACCGCCGGCAACTGCTTATGGTCACCGATGAGGATAAAGCGCTCAAACTGCGGCAGTAGGCCCACCAGCATAGGTTCCAGTATCTGCGAGGCCTCGTCAATAATCACCCGGTGAAAATGCTTGAGCAGCAACAGTTCCTGCTTGCCTGCTACGGAGGATACCGTGCCTACTACAATCCGGTGCTTATCAATAATCGCTTTAAGGGCCTCCCGGTCTTCCACCCCTTTGATTTTCTCCTGCAGGAGCTGCCCCTGATATTCGGGAGCAGTGCCATAGCGGGAGCCAATGCGCAGGTAATGCTGCCGGATGTCCGGGCGCAGGCGCTCTATGGAGGCGCAGATTTCATCCACCGCCCGGTTGGTATAAGCCAGCAGCAGCAGGGTTTCTTCCGTTTCTTCAAACAGATACCCCACCAGGTGCTTGAGCATCATGCTCGTCTTGCCGGTACCGGGCGGGCCCCACAGCAGAAAATAGTCTTCGGCAGCCAGGGCTTTCCTGAAAATATCTTGTTGCTCGGGGGTGAGTTCCGGGCTGACGGGGATATCTTCCGGTATGCCTTCCCGGGGCGGGTCCTGCGTAAGCAGCAGGCGCTGCCGTTCCTTCGGGCTGTTGGCAAAAGTGTACAGCCCCCGGTACATGGTGTTGAAACTGCTGTCCAGCAGGTCGTGCTCCAGGTTCCAGAGCGGCTGTTCCTCAAAAATCCGGGTATTGAATTGCCGGCTGCGCAGGCGGACCACCACCTGCTCGTTGTTGATATGAATGATGGAACACTTGAAAATCTGATTGGACAGTACCCCCTGCCCTTCCTGATGCGGGTAAAGGACTGCAATATCGCCCGTTCGGAAATTAGCCAGGGGGTTAGTATCGGTTGATTTCTGGAAAATAATGGTGGGCTCCTCTTCCTGTGCGTTCAGTTCCTGTACCGTCAGGTGGCTGATGATGTCGAAACCGGCCTGTTTTTCCTCAAAGCTGTTCAGCCAGAGGGAAGCCAGCCCATTGACCTGCTCCATGCCCTGTTCCCCGGCTTTTGCGAGCTGATGCTCCCGGGCAATCAACCCTGAAAACGCGATAAAGTACCGCTTGGCAACGGCGCTCATGTCCTGATAGACCTTCTCAAAGACCTCCATGTCCCGCCGGGTAAAGCCCTTGAGGTTGCTCTGCCTGCGGGGGCTGAGTTTTCCGAAGAGCCGGCTGCCCTGCTCAAGGAGATCGCCGGCAGCAGGGTCGCCGAGTTTGGACAGCAGCCCTTCTATAGCCACCAGCTGATTGCGGACCTGAAGGGCTTCGTACTGCTGCGCCTGAATGCGGGGCGCATAGCGCAGTTGCCGGTCGTCCTGACCCGAGTACAAGATGTAATTGGCGGGGTCCACGGATTTCCCGAAAGCGGACCGCACCATCAGGTCATACAGCAGAGTCTGCGTGTAGTGATTCGCGCTAAGCCCGTAGGTATTGGGCATGAAGGGCTTGCCGCTTTTCAGCTCTACAATACTGGCCCGGTCGCTCCCCAGGTGCAGCAGGTCCAAACGCCCCTGCAGCCCGTAAGTCTCAGCGTAAAAGCTGGGCTCCAGGTAGCAGTCCTCGGGGGTGATGCCCTGCTCCCGGAAACCCTCCTTCACCATTTGCTTGAGGTTGAGGAAGTGCTTTTGGGATTTTTGCATGATTTCGCGGACTTCCCGGTTGTCAAACAGGCAGTACTGCAGTGGGTTATTCACAAAAGTTTGCCGAAAGGCTTCCCGGAAGGGCAATTCGGAATCGCTCATCAACTCATCGAGGAAGAAGTTGGCGATGTTACCGATCATGAGGTATTTGTTCGGCTCCTTGGGCAGGTATTTCTTAAGCAGGTAAGGCCAGGGATTGGTGCCATCCGGCTGGAAACATTCCGCTACAGCGGTCACGTCCATCAGATAGTCAGGCTCCACTACGAAGGCGCGGGGATGGTAAAAGCCCTGATCGTCCACCTCCACATCGAGCAGGTTCAGCACCAGCGGAAAGCCAAAAACAGAACGGATGGCCTCGATGGTTGGCATGAAGTTGTCGTTGCGGTCGGCGTCATTGTATTGCACCCGGACAACCGTATCGGCCTGGGCTTCGTCCCGGACCAGCAATTGCTCGGCAGCCTCATCGTCTTCAAGGGCCACAACTCTGGCCTGCGGGATAAACTTTTCGACTTTATGGGCTTTCATGCCCGAGGGCCAGGCTGGGGGATAGGCATCCCGCAAATGTTCCGGCAAAGGGATATTCAACAGGGCTTCAATCATGTCCAGCAAGACCTTGAGCCCCAGTGCGCGGACGTTTTCATCAGCTGCATCGGGTTGGCGCATGGCTTTCAGGGCGCGTTTCCGAAACTGATGCAGGTAGAATTGCAGGCGTTTGTCCACCTCATCGCGGTGGCATACATAGGCCATGCGGGCAAAAAGCGTGGAAAACTGTATGCGCTCGGCTTTGGTGCACTCTACAAAAAGCAGGGTGAGCAATCGGTAAAAAGCCGCCACCTGATCACCGGGCGGCATCTCCTCGTTGCGGACAACCTTGTTTACTTCCTGGTAAAAGAGCTCCGCTAGCGCTGGTTTGTTGAGCTGATCGGACATAGCAGCAATATACGGCCAAATCCGGGAAGTTTGCAAATGGATTAGCCCTGCAGCTTTTTCCGGACTTCCTCCAGCTGATGTTCTGTTTCCTTGATTTGCTCCTCAAGGTTGAATTTCATGGAGGGGTCAAAAGCCTTAATCTGCTCTTGCTTAAAGGAATTGAGCTTCCGCTGCAGCAAGGCGGCCTGATTCTCCAGCCCCTGCCGCTCAAGGTCGCTCAGGGTATTCGTAGAGGGCCCGGTGCCGCCACCAATGGCCGGCTGTTCTTCCTGCACTTGGCCCAGTATCAGGTCTTCTTCCTCCAGGCTGTCCACCAGGTCGATCATCGCGTATTGAATCTGATTGAAAGTCAGCTGAGCAGACTCGCTGCGGATCGTGCCCTGATTTTGTTCCCGTTTGGTCCGATTGTAGCGGGCCTGCTGCATGATGATGTCGGTCTCCCGGTAAGAATCATCGGAGATCAGCTCATTGAGGGTGTCAAACACCCGCTCGAATTCACCGGCAGCCAGGAAGCCTTTGAGCTGTTTTTTCAATCCTTTAAGCGTAGTTGGCTTGGCTTGTTTCGGAGCCGGGGTTTCATCTGAACCGCTCTGAACATTGGAGCTGCCTCCACGAGTTGGAGTGACTGCCTCCGGTGCTGTACTATGCTTCTCCTGCACAGGCTCATAGGCAAAGTCCTTCAGGCGGAACATAAACTCGCCGCCCATATCGCCCACATCGTACAAAGCGGCGCCACGTGGCAGCTGGTCTTTTACATTTTGCCCTACCGCATCGAGCACCATATTGCAAAACATAGATACCCTGAGGCGTTTGTCCTGATTGTTTTTCAGCACCGCCAAAACCGCCTGTGCGAAAGGGCTATGCTGCCCGGGCCGCCCGTCAGAAACAGGCTCATTGCGCCCGGCGGTAAGCAACCACCGGGACGGCATGCTTTCCAGCCGGTCCATATAACTGGTGTCCCGCTTTTGGGTAAAAATACTGCCCGAGTAGCAGGAATCGGTTATAATAAAGGTGTGCTTGCTCCTAATGGCACGGATCAGGCGCGTGATCAGATCAAAGGAAATGTAAGAGCCAATGTGGTTCTTTTTGGCATCATATGGAATCCAGTACCCCACATCCAAAGCCTTGTCGTATTCCCCATGCCCGGCAAAGTACATCAGGAAGTTATCATCCTCACCGATCACATCCACCAGGCTACGGAGGTGCTGAGTGATGTTGGACTGTGTTGCTGCCTCATCGAAATGACAGTGCGTAAGGTCCGCATCGAACTGATACTTTTCCTCCAGCACCGTCTTGATTTTTTCAGCGTCCATGCGGGCGTTGTAGAGCTCAGGCATATCTGTGTACTGATCGATACCTACAATGTAGAGGTAGTTTTTGCCCTGGGGCTGATAGGTGCTGAGGTCCATCCCTCCAAATCCTGACATAATGCTTTAGGCTTGGTTCGGTGGCTAATATAGGTTTTTTTGAGATTAGTCCGTACGGTGAGCTAAGGTATCTTCCGGCACCCAGACTTCCATAGGCTGTACGGGATGCCCGTCGCTCCATTGCCCCATGAAAGCCGCTTCCGCACCGCACCCTTTAGCTAATTCACAATGCTCGCCTCTTAATTCGCAAGCCATCATGGCATCCAGCATTTTCCAGTAGGCGAAGTAATCGGCGGCATTTTCCTGAGCCACCCGGCGGGCGCGCTTCAGAGAGAGGTTCTCAACACCGCCGTCAAAATCAGAGTCAAGGGCGTAACATTCATTATGGCCCGCTGTAAGTTCAGGAGTACCGTGAGCATCCGGGAACTGCCGCATCAGAAAGCGGTAAGGCGTTTGGGTGGCCGTTTGGTAAACGGCACGGCCGAGTTCTTCCCCAACTACGTAGTCATTGACGCTCACGATGATGCCCAGTCGGGTTTGAGGCGATATGTTTTGGTAAGACTCCAGCAGCCCTCCTTTGAGCGGCCCGGTGCCGGGGGCGCACAGTAACACGCCTTTAGGGTGCGGAAGGCCCAGTTCAGCGTAGCGGGCAGCAATATGAGCAGAAATCGCGCCGCCATAGCTGTGCCCCGCAATAAAAAAAGCATTGGTATCCGGGCGTACCCGGCCTGCTTCCTCAGACAGCAGCTTCAATGCCGATTGGATGCCCCTGGCGGCATTGGGTACAAAGTGCTTAGAGGTGGGGAAAATGAGGCTTTTCTGGTAACGGGGGTAAATGACAATATTGCCCTGCCGGACGATATGCCGGATCCACGCCCCGTAAATCATAGGATTGATTGCCCCATAACCATGATGGAACACCACTACCGGCGCACTTTCCGGCACGGGCGCAGCGGGTTCGAACAACCAAAAGCCATCCGGGCGGCGGGCATGGTCTGAAAATTTCACCTCAGCGTGCACGTAGTTTTGACCTCCGGGCCCGTTTGGCGGTTGGACAGGAGCGGCAGGCTTTTGTGTATCCAAAGAAAAAAACACACTGCCTGCCATAAGATATAGGGGTATCAATAAGTGAATCATACTTCAGAAAACTACCGGAACAATCAAAAGTTCAACCTTGCCGACAGGCTTTAAAGCCAGACATAGGCGTAAGCCCTGTCACAAAAACCAAAACTTATGGTTTGTGCTCAAATATCTACTGTTTGTATTATTGTATGTTGAACCCATCTAATTCGCCTGAAATTCCCATCTTTTGTTCAGCGCAATGAAATCTCCTGAACGCTGATGTCATTTTATTTTTGTTACGCTTGGCAGGGTTGATTATGCGCCACCGCAATGTATGCCCCGAGGCAACTTCAGCTTTGTTATTAAAGTATTGCAATGGAAAAGCAAACTACGTTCCATAAAGTTTGGGCAAGGTTGAGCATTGAATTCACTACTTCTGCACTAGGGAAATGGCCGATTGCCCTGACCAGCTGCTTGTTGAGCCTTATGAGTTTCGCCCAAGTCCCTGAGGGAGTTGAAGGCGATCAACTGGCCACCATCATTTCGCAATTTAACGAGTCAGAAGATTTGCCGGTTCCGGCACAGATGAAAATTGACAGCATGGGGCTGCAGGCAGCTCGCTTGAAAGGAGATAGCCACTGGGTGGCCGTATTTGCGTACGACCTGGGCAAGCTGCATCATAAACAGGGGGATTTTGAAGGCGCACTACAATCGCTCGAAGAAGCAAGGCAGTCAATAACAGATACAGCAGAGATAAAAATCAGTATACTCAATTATTTAGGCCTCGTTTATAAGTCCGGTGGCGATTACACCACAGCGCTTGACTATTTCAGGCAGTCTTTAGGCCTTGCTGAGACGTACCACCCACACAAGCAGGTATTGCCGCTTGGCAATATAGCCTCAATGCTGCGCGCGCAAAAAGACTACGACAAAGCCCTTTATTATATCCGGAGGGTTAATAATATTTCCAGGCAGCTTGCCCCCCCTTCGAGGTCTTACAATCTGGTATACGATTATACTGAAATGAGCCTTTTGCACAAAAGCCTTAAGCAGGTAGATTCTGCGGCAATTTATGCGGAAAAAGCACTAAATGAATTGTTGGTACTTGGGTTGGAGTACAGGTGCAGCGCTACTGTCTTTGCGCACATCTCCGCAGCAGAAATTTTCCTGGACGACATGGGTTTGCCACAGCGGGCTTATGAAATACTCGAAGCTGCAAAGCCTTGCCAGAAAGGTTCGAATGCCATCAAACTAAAAGTTGCCTACGCGAAGTACTACCTTGCTACCTGGCAGCCTGAAAAGCTTCAGGCCCTGTTAAATACCTTGCCCCTGGATTCCATATATACCCAATCTACTAGGATCAGGCTGGCAGAAGTCGCTATTCAGTTTTATGAAAAACGGGGCAACTACTTAGAAGCTTACCAGCTTGCCCAAAAACTCAAAAAAGAAGAGCAGGAACGTTACGATTCCGATCAGCAGCGGTTTACAGCCCTCTTTAATGCCCGGTACCGACAGCGTGCCCAGGAAGAACAAATCAAGCAACTGACTAAACAACGGGAAATCGACCAGCTTCGCCTTCGCGTGTGGGTGATTACTATAGGTGCGATCCTTTTTCTGTTTTCCGGGGCGGTGGCAAACCTGGCTTGGAACAACCGGCAAAAACGACGATACAACCACCGGCTGAAGGAGGAAGTGGAAGCCAAAACACTTGCTTTGAGTACCACTAATGAAAATCTCCGGGAAATCATTGAAGAAATGAGCCGCTTCAACTACATCGTTTCCCATGACATGAAAGAGCCCCTGCGCAATATTGTCAGTTTCTCTCAACTTGCTAGCCGAAGGGGCAAAGCTTATGAAGATAAAGACCTACAGGAGTACCTGGGCTTTATTTTGGATTCCGGCCAGCAGCTCCACCAGCTTATTTCAGATGTCATGGAATTTGAAGCCATTAATAAGATGAGTTTTGAGGGAGAAACAGCGCCCATACAACAGATACTGGACAAAGCCTTACATCTTAACAATTCAGCCATCGAACAAAAACAGGCAACAGTCAACATCAGGCCCATGCCTGAACTACCAGAGCTACCAGAGCTGCCAGATGCCCCACTCGTTCTTATTTTTCGTAACCTTTTGGAAAACAGCCTAAAGTACAATAAAAACACTCCAGTAATTGACATCAGCTACGAGCCCACTGCAGAAGCTCACCAGTTCTTCGTAAAAGATAACGGTATTGGTTTTGACCCGAAATATCAGGAATCTGTTTTCAGTATGTTTAAGCGGCTACATCACAAGTCCGTTTATCCAGGCTCAGGCATAGGCCTGGCCACCTCAAGGAAAATTGCCAGACGGCTAAAAGGAGATATCTTTGTCCACCAGGCAGCGGAAGGCAGCGGCGCCACCTTTTGTTTGACCTTTCCGAAAGGCATAGTGTAGGAATGCTCCTAAAAAAAAGTGTACATTTACGCCAAATCAGAGCAGCGCTTCATGCCATCAATCGCAGTAGAACAACCTGTAGGAATTATTGGAGCAGGCAGCTTTGGCACCGCAATTGCCAATCTCCTGGCGTATAATGTGGACGTACTGCTGTACAGCCGGCAGGCGCCTTTAGTGGAGCAAATTAATGCAACGCACCGCCACCTTGACGTGGACCTGTCTCCCAGGGTCCGTGCCACTAACGACCTTCAGGAGCTGGCCCAATCCTGTACGCTGCTCTTTCCGGTCGTCCCCTCCAACAGCTTCCGCAAAATGATGCACAGCCTGGGGCCTCATTTGCGCCCTTATCATATTCTGATCCATGGTACCAAAGGCTTCGATGCCCCGGAACAGCTTTTTCAGGATGCAGATGATGGCAAACCTGTCTCGCGCAGCGATGTAAGCACCATGAGCGAAGTGATTTTGCAGGAAAGCGTGGTCCGGCGGGTGGGTTGCCTGTCGGGGCCAAATCTGGCCAGTGAAATCATGGAAGGCCAGCCGACTGCTACCGTGATCGGCAGCGCCTACGATGAAGTGATCAGCCTGGGCAAACGGGTGCTCAGCAGCGAGCATTTTCATGTGTTTGGCACTTACGACCTGCTTGGTGCCGAACTGGCCGGCGCATTGAAAAACATCATTGCCATCGGTTCGGGCGTGCTGAAGGGAAAAGGGCTGGGCAAGAACATTCAGGCCATGCTCATCACAAGGGGCCTCACCGAAATGGTGTATTTCGGCAACGCTATGGGCAGTCAGAGCAGCGCTTTTTTTGGCACAGCTGGCATTGGTGACCTGGTGGCTACTGCTACGAGCAAGAACAGCCGGAACTTCACCTTCGGCTACCGGCTGGGGCAGGGCGAAGCTATTGAGGAGATCGAAGCCACCATGCCGGAACTCGCGGAAGGCGTGCGCACCCTGCGTATTGCCCGAAAGCTGGCCCGGCACTATAAGCTACGGGTGCCGATCACCGATATGCTTTACAAAATCGTATTTGAAAACTTTGACATAGACCGCGCGATCCACTTCCTGATCACGTATCCTTACGATGTGGACGTAGACTTCATCTGACCAGAACAACAACCATTATGTTACAGAAAGCCATTCCTCACCTTATTGCTTTAGGCATTTTCTTCGCACTTTGTGCCGCCTTCTTTTTTCCGCAGCTGGAAGGCAAAATGCCGCAGCAGGGAGATATCATTCAGTACCGGGGCATGTCGCAGGAGGTCCGGGAATACAAGGAACAAACCGGTGAGACCTCCCTGTGGACCAACGCCATGTTCGGAGGTATGCCCACCTATCAGATCAATACCGTGAGCGAAGGCAATTCCCTGAAAATCCTCGACAACATCGGTACGCTGGGCATGAAGCCGCCAATTGGCCGGTTCTTTCTGGCTATGGCGGGCTTTTACCTGCTCATGGTCGTACTGGGTGCTAATCCGTGGCTGGCGGTCATCGGCGCCATTGCCTTTGGGCTGACCACCAACAACCTCATCCTTTTCGAGGCAGGGCACGAAACCAAGGTCAAATCCATTTCTTACCTCCCTATTGTGACAGTGGGGCTGCTCATGGCTTTCCGAAAACGGTATCTGTTGGGCGGCATCCTGTTTGCAACGGGCCTGGGCCTGAACATCATGGCCAACCACGTGCAGATGACCTATTACTTCGCCCTTACCCTGCTCATTTTTGGTGTGGCGGAGCTGGTCTACAACATCAGGCGCAACCGCCTGCCCCACTTTGCTAAAGCGGCAGGTGTGCTGATTGCGGGTGGCCTGCTGGCGCTCGGCGCTGCGGCTTCCAACCTTTGGATCACCTACGAATACTCCAAAGATACCATGCGTGGAGAGCCGATTCTGGAAACTACAGGCGACGCCTCCTCCAGCAGTGAAACAGACGGGCTGGCCTGGGACTACGCTATGCAGTGGAGCAACGGGGCCGTTGATCTGTTTGCCTCCTACATTCCTGGGGTAGCCGGTGGAGGTTCGCAGGAAGCTATAGGGGAGGATTCCGCTATCGCTCAGGATTTAAGACGAAAAGGCGCACGCCTGCCTGCCAACTTTAAGGCGCCGCTATACTGGGGCGACCTGCCTTTTACCAGTGGGCCCATTTACTTTGGGAGCATCGTGTTTTTCCTCTTCCTTATGGGGCTGTTCCTGGTCAAAGGCCCGGTAAAATGGTGGATTGGCCTGGGCACCCTCCTGACCATGCTGCTGTCTATGGGCAATAACCTGGAGGGCTTCAACCGATTGTTTTTCGATTATTTCCCGCTGTACAACAAGTTCAGAACCCCCAACTCCATTTTGAGCGTGACGGCGTTTTTGGTGCCGGTACTGGGCTTCCTGACCCTGCACAAGATCATCAACCAAAAGGTAACCCGAGAGGAGGCCTTGCGCAGCCTCAAGATCGGCGGAGGAATAGCTGCAGCCATTGCGCTGTTTTTTGCGCTCCTGGGCCCTTCTTTTTTCGACTTCAACGGTGCGGGTGATGCCCGGCTGGAACAAAGCGGCTTTGACCTGGGCGCCGTCCGTGCCGACCGGCAGTCGCTGATGCGGGGGGACGCTTTCCGCACGCTTATCCTGGTATTGCTCAGCGGTGGATTGCTTTGGGCTTATTTGCAGGAAAAAGTGAAGCTCAATATCCTGCTGCTTGGGCTCGGTGTACTCATCACTTTCGATCACTGGACAGTAGGCCGGCGCTATGTGGATGAAGACCTTTTCGTTACCGAGCGGCAGTACTTTGCCGGTCTTGCGCCCCGCCCGGTCGATGAGCAAATCCTGCAGGACACCGACCCCCACTACCGGGTTTACGATGCCTCGATTAATACCTTCAACAGTTCCAAGGCTTCCTACTACCACAAAACCATTGGTGGCTACCACGCTGCAAAGCTGCAAAGAGCACAGGACCTGATCGACCGCCACCTCAGTCAGGGTAATCAGAAGGTGCTGGATATGCTGAATACCAAGTACTTTATCGTCGGGCAGCCCGGCCAGGAGCAGGTACAGCAAAATCCGAACGCCCTGGGCAATGCCTGGCTGATCAGCAATTTCCAAACCGTAAATTCTGCCAATGCGGAGATTGATGCGCTTAGTGATTTCGATCCCGCAACCACGGCGGTCGTGCATCAGGACTTCCGGGAATATATTGCCGGGTTGTCTCCATCCGGTGCAGGCCAGATCAAGCTAAGCAGCTACGCCCCTAACAAGCTGACGTACGAAGCTACCGTACAGGGCGATCAGTTTGCCGTCTTTTCCGAAGTCTGGTACGGGCCTGACAAAGGCTGGCAGGCTTACATCGACGGGCAGCCGGTGGACCACATCCGGGTGAATTACATCTTAAGGGGGCTTAAAATTCCCGCCGGGCAGCATGAAATCACTTTTGAGTTTTCACCTGCTTCCTTCGACCGGGGCGTGATGGTGTCCCGTATTTTCAGCAGCCTGATTCTGCTTGGGCTGATTGGCTATGTAGGGTATAATGGTTATCAGTTTTACCAAAATCCGCCAGCGGACCCTCAACCACAGGATCCGGGCAGCAAGCAGACTCAGCCTGCAGCTACCCGTACCCAACGCAAAAAGAAGAAAAAATAATGCCGAAGGATAGCCACGTCGCGGTGGTCGTCCCCTACCGCTTTGTGCCACCCCATAATGGCGGGCACAAAGCGGCCTTTGGGCTGTGCCGGTTCCTGGCGGCGCGTACCCGGCTCACCGCCATTTCCACACCCGATAATGCCGACGATGCAGCGCCCTTCCAACTGAAAGCCCTGCTGAGCCGTGGTGTCGCCCGCTATGTACTGCCCGGAGGCGCCCTGCGCATTAGCCGGTATTTCACGGAAAATGAGGTGGGCCACTGCATCGCCTTTCAGCCTTTTATTGCCTTGTTGTTGTACGGGCCGTGCAAATGGAGGAGGGTAAAGCTTTCCATCTACATTCAAAACCTGGAGTATCAGCGGTTCCGGAGCATGGGCAAGGCTTGGTGGCCGTTGGTCTTTGCTGTGGAATGGCTCGCTTTCCGCCTGGCGCATCACCTTTATTTCATTTCTCCGGATGAAGTCCGCCCCGGGCAGCAGGCTTTTGGGCTTTCGCCGGAAAAATCCAGCGTTTTGCCCTACGGCACGCCTCATGCCCGCCAACCGGAGCGGCAAAATGCCCGGGACCGTATCCGCCAAAAGCATGGCTACGGTGAGAAGGAATGCCTTATTATTTTTTTCGGGCCCCAGACGTATCAGCCTAATCTGGAAGCGGTGGTGCGCATTGTGGAGCACATCGAGCCGGCCTTCCGGCAAATGGCGGACTTCCCCTACCGGTTTCTGATCTGTGGAGGGGGCCTGCCGGCACAGCACGATCAGTTGAGGGCCTACCGGAATGTCGACTACCTGGGCTATGTGGAGGATATCGAAGCCTATGTTCAGGCAGCCGACCTCATGGTCAACCCGGTCAACTCCGGCGGCGGCGTGAAGACCAAATTAGTGGAAGCCATCGCGTTGGGCACAACGGTGGTCTCCAGCTATACCGGTGCACTGGGCGTAGTCCCGCAAGCCTGCGGGCCCAAGCTCAGGCGGGTAGCTGATGAGGACTACCCGGCATTTGCGGAAACGCTGCTGCAATGCTTCCGTGACGGGCAGGTGCCTACCCCGGCAACTTTTTACGACACCTATTACTGGGGGAATATTGTGCAGTCCGTTAGCGGTTAAATTGAAAAGCCTTACCTTTGCCAGCCATCAAAAACAATTACCGTGACCAAAGCAGATATTAAAACCGAAAAGGGCACGATGAAAGTCGAATTCTACGACGAAGATGCCCCGAACACCGTTGCTAACTTTGTTAAACTCTCGAAAGATGGCTACTACGATGGGCTGACGTTCCACCGTGTCATCCCCAACTTTGTCATTCAGGGCGGTTGCCCGCGTGGTGATGGCCGTGGCGGCCCTGGTTACACCATCGATTGTGAGCTCGATGGCGGCAATCAGTACCACGACCGTGGCGTACTGTCTATGGCCCACGCCGGACGGAACACCGGGGGGTCTCAGTTCTTCATCTGCCACAGCCGCGACAATACCGCCCACCTTGATGGCAACCACACCTGCTTCGGCAAAGTGGTGGAAGGCTTGGATGTGATCGACGATATCCGTCAGGGCGATAAGATTGAGGCGGTGGTCATCCACGAGGAGGCTTAAACATTCCAAATTACAGCGCAAAACCATACAGATGAATCTGCTCCAGCAAATTTTGCAGTCCAAAACCCTGGAACGCACCAAACGCTTTGTGGGTAAACAGTCGGGGCTCTACCTCAAGCTCAAACGCTTCACCCCTTCTGCCAGTGAGGAGATGCGGACCGCTATGCTTTGCAAGCACATGGGCATTACCCACGTGGTGGACATCGGTGCGAATACCGGGCAATTTGGGGAGTCGCTCTATGATTTTGGGTTCTCGGGCAAGGTCGTCTCCTTTGAGCCGGTAGCCGCCGCCCGGGAAGCGCTGGAAAAACGCGCTGCCCCCTACCCCAACTGGACGATTGCGGAGCGCTGTGCCATCGGAGCGGAAGACGGCACCATCACCATGAATGTGTCTGATGATACCGTCTTCAGCTCGGCTTTGCCGATTAAGGACTCCTACGTTTCTCATAACCAAAAGTCGAGGATTGTCCGGCAGGAAGAGGTCCCGGTGTTTCAAATCGACACCATTCTGCCGAGGTATATCAAGGACCTGGACAACGCCAGCATCCTCTTCAAGATTGATACGCAGGGCTTTGAAAAACAGGTACTGGACGGCGGGAACGAGACCCTTTCTAAAGCCAAAGGGTTGAAAATTGAAATCCCGCTTTACGCAATCTACGAGAATACGGAGTTCCAATTTTACGACATCATGAACCTGGCGCGGCACCACGGATTCCAGCCCTACAGTTTCCACGTAGAAGGTGTGGACCTTACCACCGGCCGGGTGAATACCATTGATGGGCTATTCTTCCGGGAAGACTAAAAGGTAATATGAAGTATGTCATCGTCATGCCGGCCTACAACGAGGAGGGGTTCATTGGGCGCGCCATTGAGTCCATTGCAGCGCAGACGCTGATCCCGCAGCGCCTGGTCATTGTCAACGATGGCTCTACGGACCGCACCCGTGAAATCGTGGAGGGCTATCAGGAAACTTATCCCTGGATTCAGCTGGTCAACAACGATAAGAAAGAGCAGCGGGCAGCGGGTTCCAAAGTCGTTCGTGCTTTCTACCTCGGGTATCAGCAAATACAGGATGCTTATGACTTTCTGGTCAAACTCGACGCCGACCTGACCTTACCCAACCATTACTTCGAACGCATGGCAGCCATGTTTCAGGCTGACCCCAGGCTGGGCATCGCCGGCGGCACCATTGCCATAGAAGAAAACGGTGAATGGGTATACGAGAACTTCTCAGATGTTGACCACGTCAAAGGCGCTTTCAAATCCTACCGGCGGGCGTGCTTTGAGCAGATTGGCGGTCTGCGCGCTTCCATTGGCTGGGACACGGCCGATGAACTGCTGGCCCGCTTCCACGGCTGGGGCATACAGGTAGACCCGGAGCTGCAGGTGCGGCACTACCGGGTGCTGGGTGCAGAGACCGGCTCGGTGAAAATCCGCGTCAAAGTAGGCAACGGCATGTACCGTCTGCGCTACGGATTTTTCATCACGCTTATCAGCGCCATCAAAGCCGGCTACCTGAACAAGCCTTACGGGATTACGGGGCTGGCGGTACTCTGGGGCTGGGCGCAATCCTTCCTGAACCGGGACGACTTTATCGTGACGGCTGAGGAGGGGCGATTTATACGGCAGTTTAGGAAAGATCGGATGCGGGCGAAGTTAGGCAGCCCATAATTTTAGCGGTATAGTATAGTCGTACCTTTTTCTGTGTAAAGATACCGCTCTTTCAGGTTGTAGGCAGCTTTCCATTTTTGGATAATCGCCTGTTCATCCGGCCGGTTGGTGTCATCTAATATGATTACAGCCTTATCGCTAAGCTTATCAAACAAAAGCGGCAATGCCGGGAACCGGGCTTCTTTTTGGATGTCTTCCGGTGGCCCATCGATGATCAGCAGATCAATATTTTCCACAGTATTCAGCCCTGAGACATCGTACCACTTCCAATCTGAGCCATCGAGGCGATAGCTTTTCAACGGCGCGTAAAGCACAGAGCTGCCTGGGTTTTCAACCTTCGCAGCAGTTTCCATTGCGTATTTCTCCAGATGGTCAAGGGCGTAATGCCAGGCATCGCTATTCACTGATCTCAGCCATTCTGAAATCACAACAGAAGAAACGCCGGAACCTGCCTCTACAATAACCTTAGGCTGCAGTTTTATGCAGTGCTCTACAATAACCTTGAAGAAATCCGGGGACCCCGCAATCACCCGCATAGGGGGAAAAGCGACTTTAGGCTGGAACTGCTGGTAAATCCACTGCATGCTTTCCACCTGATTGGTGTCATGCACGCGATCGAGCTGAAGCTTATAAATCAGCTGTATGATCCTGAAGCCCAGGATGACAAATCCCAGACCGATCAGCCCCAGCCCTGGAAGAAGAAAGCCCGGATAACCCAGATATTCCAATACAAGCAGCGCCAATACGCAGAGCGCGCTCAATGCTGCAGCTGCTTTGAAGAAGGAAAAGGTCGTGTAGATTTTTTGCTTATTCATGGGGCGAAGTTATCATATTTGGCGGAGAAAGGAGCGTACCCGATCCACCATACTTGGAGAAACGGATGGATTATTTCGGATGTCCCATTCTGCCAGCGCTGCCTCCAGATCTCCCTCAGCCCCAATGGCATTCCAAAACCGCCGGAACCCGGTTTTGGCATCTTCCAGGTCCACCTGAATACGGTTGGGCTTGTCTCTCAAAAAGTAGCCCACATTCTGATGTACCGTCTCTACGTAATCCGCACAAAACTCTAAGCCCCGCTCCCGGGGTCGCATGAGGATGCCTTCTGTGTAAGCGTCGATGATGCTCCGCGCCCTGCCCCAACGCCGGTTGAAGCTCGCCGCCGTAGCCTCCACATCCCGCTTGAGGTGCACATAAAACGCATCCTTGCCATATTTTTTGCCTAACTTGCCGAGCATCCAGCTCAGGCGGTTGTCTGCCTCGATATGCTGCCTGGGATAGGCTACCCGGTCTTCGCCCAGCAGGGTCGACCGGGTTTCGTGGCCCGCTGTGTAGTTGGTGATGTGCCGGCAGGCTCTGATGAATGTCATAGATCCACTCCTTCCGGTACACAGTATAAAGACGTTCATCTCAGTTTCAATAATTTTGCTGCATGGGAAGCATTAAGCGTCAGGGAATTGGCTCCGGCCTGTTTATGTACATCGGCCTGCTGATTGGTTTTGCCAACAACATCCTCTACCCGCGTATGGTGGGCGAAGAGGTGCTGGGCTTTACCAACTGGCTGATGGAACTGGCCATGCTGTTTACGCTGTTGGCCAGTTTCGGGAGCAATGCCACGATTATCCGCTTCTTCCCGTATTTCAAAAATAAAGACGAACAGCACAGCGGCTACCTGTCTTTTCTTTTCCTTCTCCGAACCCTCGGGCTGTTAGCCACCGGGGTGCTGCTTTATGTTGCCAAAGACTTCCTGCTGCGGGTTTATGGCACCGATGAAGGGCAGACTTTTGTAGATGATTACTACAACCTGCTCTTCGTGGCACTTGCGATGGTCGCTTACCTGGAGTTGCTTGAAAACTACCTGGCAGCTTTGCTGCGCCCCAGGGTTCCTACCTTTTTCCGCGATGTCTTCGCCAGGGTGCTGGCACTGGGGTTTATACTGGCCTATGGCTTCGGGTATATCAGCTTGTCTGCTTTTATCGTCCTTTATGTATGCCGGTTTGTGGCAAGTATTGCAGGTATGCTGGGCTTTACCTGGTACATTGGCGAACTGCACCTGCGCAGTGGGTGGCCGGTATTCCGGAAGCCTGTTTTTAAAGAGATCGCTAGTTATAGCTTTTACTCGGTTTTTGCAAGCCTGGGCAGCAAAATCACCACCAAG
>JANSXW010000424.1 GCA_024742755.1 bacterium
CCAACAGCGCAGCCTCCAGCCCTTTCGTTTTGTAATCTATTTGGGCAAACTTCAGCCAGATTACTGGCCTGGGCGCCGCCTGCCAATCCCAATGCGCATGTATCCATAAATCCCGGAACAGCGCTTCCTGACCGGTATACAGCTCGTACAGTGTAGACAATAAGAGCGACTTGCCGAAGCGGCGCGGGCGGGACAGGAAAAAGTAATTCCCATGCCCCATAAGGTCGTAAATCTGCCGGGTCTTGTCCACGTATACATATCCCTCTTCGCGGATTTTACGGAAGCTTTGTATGCCGATAGGGTACTTCATGGGGGTAAGATACAGCCTTTTGGAGTGGATTCGCAAGGGATGGTCAGGTAACCCTTATTGTTTTGGTTTTATAGTCCAAACTACTAAGTTGCTGGACTATAACAAAGTATTACTTCTGCAAATACTGCCCTGCGGTCATAGCCGGAATAGCGGAAGTTTTAAAATCCCTCAAATTCCTTGTAATAATAGATTTTACTTCTTTTCGATCGGCTAAAGAAAAGAGCTTAGCGGCATCTTGATAAAACGGTGCTCTTTGCCCTAACAGATCAAGTACAATATTCGTGTCAATGAATAGCTTATTCATCTATACTTCTCCATTAAGTAATCTGCGTATTCACTGCGATGGTCAAACCCATCCGGTATCTCAACCACTCCACTTAAAGACTTGACTAATGGCGTGATTTCGATATCCTTTGGTTTATTGTCAATTAATGCGCTTAAATAGGCCTCTATAAACCTTGACAGGCTAACTTGATGTTGCTTGGCGTAAACCTTAGCTTTTTCAATCACCCTTTCATCGAGACTAAGCGTCAGTTTTTTGTCCATTGACTTAATTCTTTTACGTGTAAAAATAAGGTCTTCTACACGTAAAAATCAAGCCTAGTGGTCTGTCAACATAAAAGATGGGGGTTGGCTATGGAAGGCTCAGGTCTTGACTTTAGGATAGACCGCCTTGAGTTTGATGCGGGCATCACCGACTTTCATTTGCCAGTCAACTTC
>JANSXW010000414.1 GCA_024742755.1 bacterium
ATAATTTGTTAGAAAGCAAGAAACTAATTTATAAAATATATGAGACCGCCACTGATGAACCGCATAGCTTTTTGTATATTAACCTTTTAGAAAAGAACCCTGATAAGATGTTTATGAAACGCTTTAATCAATATCTTCAAATATCAAACAAATAACATATAAAGATTTGTTATTTATAACATTTACTAGGACTGTATAATGCCAAGAAAGGAAATTGACTACTCAAAAACCAATTTTTACAAAATAGTTTGTAAAGACTTGACTGTCAAGGACTGCTATGTAGGTCATACAACAAATTTTAAAAACAGAAAGAATAATCATAAAACTACTTGCGAGCGAGAAAAAATGAAATGTCATAACGCTTATGTTTATTCATTCATTAGAGAAAATGGTGGATGGTCAAACTGGCAAATGGTGCTAATCAACACAGAAAACTGTAAAGATAGTATAGAAGCATTGAAAAAAGAAAGGGATTACATTGAACAACTCAAAGCAACACTGAATAAAAACACCCCTTCTAGGTCAAGTGAAGAGAAACACAACTACCACACAGAATACAGAGCAAAGAACAAAACCAAGTTATACCAACAAAAAATGGACTACTATTACACACATAAACCTGAAGTGTCAGAATACGCCAAGCAATACTATTTGAGAAGAAAAGAAGAAATATTGAGAAGGAAAAAAGAAAACTATGAAAACAACAAAGATTTCTATTTACGAGAAATGAAAGACTATAGGATAAAGAAGAAACAACAACAAAAAGAAACACCTGAAAATCAATAACATTAAATCGATTTTAATGTTATTAATTCAAATTAATGAAGCGTTGCATAAATTCAACGCAGGTAATTTATATAATAGTTTGTCCGATTTTTGATTTTCTAATCTTTCTATTCGTGCCACACATTCTTGAATAGATTTAATGATTAAAGTATCTGCTCTTGTTTTTTCATCTACTCTTAAATTCTTAATGTCTTCCATACTGTTATTTTCATCGTTTTTGCTTTGACCAATACCCATTTTATATATTATTATTTTAGATTATAATATAATAATAAATACTCACAGG
>JANSXW010000199.1 GCA_024742755.1 bacterium
ACGTACAAGGCTGTTAGCATGCCAAGGTCTCGGCCATTCCCATTGATGTAGCTGTTGTTTTCAAGGGGGCAGTATTCAGTCATCCAAAACTCAACAGGCGTAGTGCTGCCTGCCACAGCATCTTTGACCTGGAGGCGCGTGACAGCCATTTGGTCAACCGGCCAGGTCGTAAAATAACTATGGGCTGCCACTTTTGGGGCAATACGTGAGAGCTGCCCCACATAATCAGGTGACTGCGGATCGAAGAAAGCCTCAATCTGACTGCCCCGGCCCGGCTTATTGTCTAACTCGTAGAGATAGTTCAGTTGTGCCGTTTCCGGAATTTCAATGCTTGTTGGCAAATTCCGGGCTTCAAAGGTCGCATCGATGACTCTGATTGCGGCGGCTATTTCGCTATTCTGAGCCGGTGTTCCTTCCTGCCCGCTATTGGTCCAGTCCCACTGGGGTTCGTTAAAGGGGCTGATGGCACTGAGCGTGATTCCATCCAGGCTAGCCAGGTTTTCTGCCACTTCAGCCAGGTATTCAGCATAAGCCTCATAGCGCTGCGGCGGCAGGTTCCAACTCTGCCCGTTGGAGGAAAACGCCATTCCATTCTTGGTCAGATGAACAGGTGGGCTGTTGACAAAACCAATGAATTCCTCCACGCCTCGGCTTTTCGCTGCCCGGAGAAACCACCGCTGCCCTTCCTGTTTGCTCCAGTCGTAGGTGCCCGGAGCCGTCATAAATGATTCTGCCCGGCGCCATTCATCCCCTATACCACTCGCTGCACCCTGCTCTGCGCTGCCTCCTCCAATGTTGAAACGCCAGGCGGTCAGCCCAATGCCTTTCGGGTTGCCCGCTTCATCTCTTTCCATGCTAAAGAGCCAGTCTGCGATCTGCTCTTTTTTGTCTTCCGGCCAGTTTTTGCCAATAAACTGGCAGCTCCAGGCATCGGAAGCCCCAAAGTTCCTTATGGTCTGATGCTTTTGGTCGCCCAATGCAGTCAACCCAAGGTACTCGACTCCGGAAATCGTATCCGTATCTGTTTTATTACAGGCTACTGCTGTGAGTAGAAGAAAAACAAGACTTATATATTTCATCATCGGTAGGTCTGTTCATTTATTGGTTTGATGGTAAAGCTATAACTATATTTATCCTCCATTAGCCGGTATTGCGAATGCACTTCGTTGCCCCAGCTATTGTCCCCTCCAACGCCTCTTTGCGCAAGATCAATGTTTACCTCAGTAAGGTTTCTGTGCGGCAGCTCGTAGTAATGAGCCAGCCCGCTGTCAAGGTCATCAATCGTGAAGTGGTAAGTACTTGCGTTGAGGACAGTTTCCCCCTGTATGTGAAGGCCCAGGCCTTGTTCATTGGTAACCTGAATCCAGCGCACCCCGGTTTTGTTGCCACTTTCCTGGGGAACAGGATAAGGCGTGTGCTGATCTATCACCCTGCCGCTGTAAACATCCACAAAAGCGGCTGATGCTCTGTCCTGATATGTCTCGTACGGGCCTTTGCCATACCATTTCACCTGATTGAAGTCGCCGGGCATTTCAAGGTTCATGCCAAAACGGGGAAGCTCAGGGAGTGCTTTATCCCCTTTGGCAAAATCCACGTGCACGTCCACGGAGCCATCTCCCCTGATAAGGTAAGTAACGTGATAAGTAGAACGCGCTTCTCCCAGTTCCGATTTGACCTCAACCTCCACGGTAGATTCATCTGTTTGACTAACTTCCAAAGCCTTCAACACCTTTTGTTGTTCAACGTCCTGCCAAACCGCCATTCGTTCATGGGCTTTCGCTCCCCGGTCATTACTGGTTGGCACCCGCCAGAAGTTGGGCTGCAACCCTCTTCCCAGCAAATCCCTGCCATGGTACTTCCAATCCGAGAGATTCCCATTCGATTTATCGAAAATGACGACAAAGTCCTCCCCGGTTATGTACCAATGCGTTTTATTCTCCATTTTGGTCAATCTGCCGGTTCCCTCCTCAGCCTTAGCATCTGCGGGCTGATAGAAGGGCAGTAGCAATTGTTCTGTAGCAACGACATGGTGCCGGGGTAAAATACCATCCTCCCTTTTTAGCTCCGCATAAAGATTGAGGAAGTACTCTTTTCCCGGCTGTGGATCAATATCAAACGGAACCTCAGCAACTACACTTCCGGCGGGCAGTATGGGCTTTGATAATGCTAGGTGCCCTGATTCAACCACTATACCTTCTGACTTGATTTCGTATCTAAAGTCAAAAGGTTCAGAGTTTTGGAAAGAGTGCTCATTGCTGATTTTTATTTTCCCTTTTTTAAGGTCAACGGCTTCGAACCAGAAATTCTGATAGACCTTTTTGACTTCCCATAAGGCAGGTTTGGGCGACCTGTCTGCAAACAACAAACCATTCAGGCAAAAATCGGCATCAGAAATGACATCTTCTGGCCCATAATCTCCGCCATAAGCGGTATAAGCCTGCCCGTTAGGGGTATGCCTAAGCAGCCCCTGATCCATCCAGTCCCAGATGAACCCGCCCTGCAGTTGGGGTTCGGAACGGATGAGGTCCCAGTAATCTTTGAAGTTGCCATTGCTATTGCCCATAGCGTGAGAGTACTCGCACAAAATGAGGGGCCGGTCATCCCCCAGCTTCAGGAAGTCCTCGATGAAGGGAATTTGCGCATACATCGGAACTACAATATCCGTATAATCATCCCTCCAGGCCTGCTCATACTGTACAGGGCGGGTAGGGTCATTTTCCTTTAGCCATCGATAAAGCTCTTTAAAGTTGTCGCCCTGCCCGGCTTCGTTACCTAAGGACCAGGTAATGACGGACGGATGATTCTTGTCCCGTTCGAACATCCTTTGTACCCGGTCTTTTTTGGCAGGTAACCAGGATGGGTCCCGCGCCAGGATATTATTCATTACGTACCCATTGGAGGGCACATCGTATACACCAAGCCCATGAGATTCAATGTTGGCTTCATTTACTACGTAGAGCCCGTATTGGTCGCAAAGGTCATACCAATATGGATCATTGGGATAGTGTGCAGAACGGACCGCATTGATGTTGAACTGCTTCATTAGCCTGATGTCCTCCAGCATATCTGCGCGGGACACCACATGGCCCTTCATCCTGTCATGCTCGTGGCGGTTTACCCCCTTCATCAGCACCGGCTGACCATTGACCAATAGCTGCCGGCTTTTAATTTCTACAGTCCTGAAACCTACTTTTGATGTCCTTATCTCGATTAGTTCTCCCTCCTGACTCCTAAGCGTCAGAAAAACCTGATAAAGGTTGGGTATCTCTGCACTCCAGGTACTGATTTTTGGAAGAATAGCCTCAAAGGCCACTTCACCCGAAAGGGCGTCCTTTGTTTCCGAAAAAAGCGTTTTACCATCCTTATCCGTTAAGTTGACTTCCAGTTGGGTTGGAGAGTCCGTACCATTGATCGTAGCGTTCAAATTGAAAACACCATCCTGATAGCCATTGGTAAGCCCTGCCCGAACAAAGAAATCGGCGATGTGAGTTGAAGGAAGCGCATAAAGGTAGACCTCCCGCTCAACCCCACTGAAGCGCCACATATCCTGCCCTTCAAGATAACTGCCGTCACACCAGCGGTACACTTCCACGGCCAGTTTATTATTGCGCGATTTCAGATAAGGGGTGATATCAAACTCCGATGGCAGTTTGGAATCCTGTGCATATCCCACCTTGCGTCCATTTATCCACAGATAGAATGCTGAGTTTACGCCTCCTAAGTGAAGGATGACCTGCTCTCCCCTCCAGGCTTCCGGCACTTCAAAGTGCGTCACATAGGCCCCCACCGGATTGTACTCATGCGGAATAAAGGGAGGATTAGCCTCAAAGGGGTAGTTGACATTGGTGTATATCGGTGTGCCATACCCCTCCATCTGCCAATCTGATGGCACGGATATCTTATCCCAGCCCTCAGTGGAGTAGCTGGTCTTATAAAAATCTTCCGGGCGCTGATCGGGGTTTACGGACCATTTAAAATCCCAGTCTCCATTCAATGATTTATAGTACGGCGACTGCTCAAACTTGTTGCCCTTTGCATGATCTAAGTCCCGAAAAGGGAAGGAATGTGCATAAGCAGGCCGCTTATTGACCCCAAAAACCTCATGGTTTTCCCAATCGGGCGTTTGTGCTGTTGTCGAAAAATATAACATATTGGTAACCAGCAGTATCAAGAGCGACCAGCAATTATTCATGTTTTGATGAATTTCAAAATTAAATAGAACTTTTTCATAAGGGCTTCTCGAAAAATAAAATACACAACTGGTTTTGCCCCACCACATAAAGTTGGCAACCCTGCGGATTTCATGCCCCAAATTCCATTAAAAAGCTTGCAAAAACCCTTCTTTGTCAGTACCCCGGATTCTGCGTAAGCGCCCCTTCAGACAAGTCTATTTCTACCTGCGGCACAGGGAATAGGGTATGGACATTGACATCAAACAGCGCCCCTTTCGGATTCCCTTTGTCATAGGGGTCTGTACTCCGGTTGAGGTTATAGTCTACAAAATCCTCCATCACTTCCTTCAGGCGTGGAAAACCAGGCTGTGTAATGCCCCTCTGCCGTTTCAGATCGTAGTACCGGTGCCCTTCCATGGCCAGCTCCATGCGCCGTTCGTGGTAAATATCCAGGAGCAGGTCTTGTCCGGTGGAACTGACCGGGTCCAGCCCCACCCGGTTCCGCACGGCATTAACGGACGTAAGGGCTGCTGCTTCATTACCAATATGCCAGGCTGCTTCTGCATGGAGCAGCAACAGATCAGCATACCGGAATAAGATGTGGTTGAGCGGAGAACGCAGGTGCTCCTGTTGTGTTGGCCGGTCTGCCAGTTCCAGGTAGTATTTACGGTTGTTCCTGCCGCTTTCATTTTCATTCAACTGCGTATCATACTGCGGGTGAGCCTCATCTACATAATCGCCCTGCTTGATGATGGTGAGGTCCCGGCGGGGGTCTTCACCCATGAAATTGTCCAGATGGCTGGAAGGCGTGCAGAATCCCCAACCCCCATCAGCCCGGCTTCTGGTGACGACCGGCAGTGCGCTTCCGGCATCAAACAAATCATCATATTTTTGCTGGATTTCAAAAATGGAGCCATTGCCATTGGGATTATCCACACTCCAAACCCGGGAGAAAGGGTCATTGAGGTTATACTCTCCTGATGCGACAATCTGGCTCGCCAGCGTCTCTGCTTCTGCCCATTTTTCCTGGTAGATATAGGCCTTGACCAAATAAGCCTGTGCAGCACCTTTTGTAGCCCGCCCCAGCTCCGAGGCAGACTGGGCAGACTTTTCAGGCAGGAAATCAATCGCCTCCTGAAGGTCGGTTTCGATTTGGGCCCACAGTTCCGAAGCTGACGCTCTTGGCTGCTTGGGTGCATTTGCGGTAAGCGGTTCGAGAATCAAAGGAGCGCCTCCCCAGTTCCTGACCAGCTCGAAATAGCCAAAAGCCCTAAGGAACTTGGCCTCAGCGATAATTTGCGCCTTCAGCTCTTCCGAAATCGGTGCTTCAGGTACATTTTGAATAACCAGGTTTGTACGATAAATCTGTTCGTAGGTATACCGCCACTTGATTTCTATCCACTCATTTTGGGGCGTAATCAAAAAGCGGGCAAGGTCGCCAAAGTCCCTTTGGTCTCCTTCAATGGAGTTCCCTTTGAAGGCATCATCTGAGCAGATATCGCCAACCAGATAGAAAAAATCATTTTCCCACCAGTCCTGCGGACTGAGCGAGGCATAACACCCAGTGAGCGCCCGCAGGCATTCTTCTTCGTTCGCGAAATAATTGCTCAGCACCTGCTGCCCCTGAACAGGCTGATCCAGAAAATCCTTACAGCCGGATAGCGCAGTCGCCAGAAAAATGAGCAGGATATAGATATAGTCTGATCGTTTCATGACAAATTAGTTAAAGAATTAGAATGTAATATTGACACCAGCCATAAACACCTGTGGCAGGGGATATTGCCCCCAATCGATGCCTCTCTCCAGGGCACTTCCCCCTATATCCGGGTCAAGTCCGTTGTAATTGGTCCAGGTAAATAAGTTCTCTCCGCCGATGAAGATTCGGGCCCGGTTGATATTCACAGTCTGTGACAATACGGCTGGTATTGTGTACCCAATCTGAGCAGAGCGCAGGCGCAGGAAAGTGCCATCCTGAATAAAGTAATCAGAGTACCTGAAATTCTGGTTATCGTCTCTTACCGCCAGCCGGGGCTGTGTATTGGAGGTGCCTTCCCCGCTCCAGGCATCAAAAAGAGCGCCCCGGTAGGCGTTGTATACCCCATTACCGGCATGGGTATAAGGCTGGAGCGCATTGAGTACATCATTTCCATAAACCCCGTTAAACAGCACAAAGAGGTCGAAAGCCTTGTAATTCATGGATACGTTGAGCCCGAAAGTCAGTTCCGGTTCCGGGTTGCCGATGGTCCTGCGGTCGTTGTCATCCAGTCTGCCATCGCCGTTGAGGTCCATAAAGCGGAAGTCACCGGGCTGAGCAAGCGGCTGTATGCGGTTGCCGAATTCGTCAGTATGATTGATCACTTCTTCCTCATTTTGGAAGATCCCATTAGTTACCCATCCGTAAAAAGCACCAGCGGGTTGCCCCTCTGCTGTCCGGGTCAGAAGGTCCAGGCGCTGATGGTTGCCCGACCATATTTCTTCGCCGAAGGCGAGTTCCCTCATGGTACTGCGTGCCCGTGAGGCATTGAGCCTGATATTGAAAGAAAGGTCAGAGCTTAACCGCTTCTGATAAGCCGCTGTAAGTTCAATGCCCCGGGTTTCAAGGCGCCCGACATTAGCCCAGGGCGTACTGAAGGCTGCGCCCAGATAGGCCGGGATTGATATCTGCATGAGCATATCCTTTGACCTCCGCTCAAAATAATCCACTGTAAAGGATATGGACTGATTGAACAGCCCAAAGTCCAGCCCGAAGTTTAGGTCTTCCACGGCTTCCCACCTCAGGTCAGGATTACCAACTGTTGCGGGTGCAGCTCCTACATCAAGCGCTTCATCTGCTCCGTATACATAAATGGCCCGCCCAAGCGTAGTCAGCAGGGCATCGTTATTGATATTTTGGTTGCCAACCTGCCCCCACCCGGCACGGAGTTTCAACTGGGAAAGCCACCGGACATCTTTCAGGAAAGCTTCTTCCTGTACATTCCATGCTGCTGATACCGCAGGGAAAAAACCCCAGCGGTTCTCTTCAGAAAACCTGGACGAACCATCAGCGCGGAAGGATGCGGAGATCAGGTATCGGTATTTATACCCGTACTCCACTCTCGACAGATAGGATGCCTGAGTATTGCGCTCATTCAACCCCTGCGCCCAAAATGCCGTTGTTGCGGCTTCAATGTAGCGGAATTCGGGCGCATTCCCGGGCACAGCATTCCCGGAGCCATTCAGGGTCCGGTGCTCAAAGCTCTCCATGGTATAACCTGTGGTGACTTTTAGGTTGTGGTTGTCTGTTTGGAGGGCATAATGCAATAGGTTATTCCAGTTGAAGTTGGTCCGGTTATTATGCGACCGGCCCACCTGATTTACATCGAGGCGGTCTGTTGGTTCTATGTAGTAATCCGGGGAGAACCAGTTGTTTTCCCAATTGCTAAAGTAGACGCCAAACCGGGATTCTGCGGAGAAGCCACGCCCAAGGTCTATTATTGCGTAGGCATTTCCGACCAGGCGCAGATAGTCCGTCTGATCAAAGTTCCGGGCTAAAGCCCCCATCGGATTAGAGAGATCGGTTCGAGTAGTGGGGTGGAAAAGGCTAAACTCATTTCTGCCGCTTTGTTCGAATTCCGGAAGAAAAACCGGGATAATCGGTTCTGCCCTTACGGCGTCCCAGACCAAATTCGGGCCGTTTACTGTAACATCCTTACTGAGGTTGAAGTTCTGCCCGATCCGAATCCGGTCCGACACTTTCAAATCTGTATTGAGCCTAAGGGTAAGCCGTTCATACTCTCCGCCCTTGATCAGCCCTCCCTGATTGAAATAGGAAAATCCTGTGGATACTTTCAGGTCTTCGGTACCTTTGTTGATGCTCAGGGAGTAATTATGAATAGGCGCAGTTTGTGTAACCTGTTCCCACCAGTTGGTACCTGCGCCGAAGGCGGCAGGATCGGAGAAGGGTGCCTCCAAACCAGAATTGGCTGCTGCCTGATTGGCAATCCGGGCATATTCTGTGCCATCAGCAAGCGGGGGTGCTTGTGCGGCCTGCTGAATACTGGTCGTACCGTCAAATACGATACTTAGTTTGCCGGCTTTAGCTTTCTTGGTTTGGATGATAATCACACCGTTTGATGCCCGGGAACCAAAAATAGCGGCAGCAGAGGCATCTTTCAGGACCTGCACACTCTCGATATCCTTAGGGTTCAACCAGCTAATATCATTGAGAGGCATATCATCAACTACGTATAGGGGTGAATTGTCATTGATGGTGGAAATTCCCCTGACGAGCACGGATGCCCCACTGCCGGGAGCACCGCTGTTAGATGCCACCTGTACTCCTGCCATCGTCCCCTGTAAAGCCTGAGTGACATCTGCAACATTTCGCATGGCTAGCTCCTCACCCTTTACGGTGGAAATTGCTCCGGTAAGGTCTTTTTTCCGTACGGTACCGTAGCCCACCGCTACGACTTCATCTAACTGGTAGGCGCTTTGGAAAAGCTGGATGTCAATACGCTGTCGCCCATTGACCGGCTCCTGAATGGTTTCATATCCAAGATAGCTGAAAACCAGCGTGTCGGTTGCATTGACATTGAGTTTGTATTCCCCATCCACACCGGTAATCGCTCCGTTACTGGTACCTATTACAAAAACGGATACGCCGACTAGCGGTTCCTGGTTGGATGTAACCACACCGGTTACGGTTTGATCCTGGGCAAATATGAAAGGCCCGGTAAAAAGGGTCAGCAATAAACTGATTGCCAGTAGTCTGATTTGGTCGGAAAACTTTCCCATAGGGCTTATTAGCTTTTGATGCATGAGCAAATCTAAGCATAGAAAGCAGTTCCAAATGGTGGTTTTCTGTCCATTTACCCGTTAAGAATTGTCCATTTTATCAGGTGGATTTGCGATTGGAGGGCATTTATTTACTTTTGAAAATAAAACGTGCT
>JANSXW010000280.1 GCA_024742755.1 bacterium
AGCTTTTGTAGGTCTCAGGGTCGATGCTGGCTTCCTTCTCGTTTTTTTGCCCTTACCCTTCGCTTTTGCTTTAGGCTTAGCTGCTGGCTTTGCTTTTGGCGTAGTGGGCGCGGCGGAAGCGGCTCGTTTTCCCATGGCTGCGCTAGCTAGGTGGCCGAGGCACGCGAAAGCGGCTATCCCTACCCTATGTTGGATTGGAGTACGGGCCAAAGTAAATGAATCAGGCCACTATTCAATGGTTTTCCGTGTTATTCCAAAATGAAAAGTTCGAGATCCCTAGGGCACCTTGGTTGACACAGTGAGGTGGTGAAAGAGGAGTAGGTCAAACTGATGCAACCTAATAAACTCATCATCGCTATCAATATCAATATTTTTGCCGCGCGGATGTCTCCGCTGCGGCATCTGCATGCTTCGACTGCGTGTATTTGCAAGCACATGAATCACTTGCAAACAAAGTATATATGACAACTGCCTGATCTAACATAGTAAGATAAATTCTTGAAACCAGATATTGGAGTGCTATCTGATGGATGTGGATGTAAGTCGTACTGCGTGTGT
This sequence comes from bacterium, assembly GCA_024742755.1. Lineage (GTDB taxonomy): Bacteria > Bacteroidota > Bacteroidia > Chitinophagales > Saprospiraceae > Phaeodactylibacter. The sequence goes on from JANSXW010000280.1 coordinate 559, forward strand.
TTGTGATTGAAATGAATCTTGATCATGTGTCGTGCATCCATGCTTATGTCCCTTGCGTTCTGATATGTGTGTGCTGTAAAAAATACAACATGTTCACACATGCTGTAGTGTCTCAGTCACAAAATTCATCCTGGAGACTACATAGTCTTTGTTTTTTTTTTGCGTGCCTTAAGCTTGAGTTTTTCATTAATGGATGTATCTGTGACTCATTTTTGACGCACAGTCTAATATCAAGCTTGCTTGTGTTTCATTGTTCGAAAACGTGCATCTGTTTGCAGCATGTGGATTCACTCGAATGGATTTCCCACATTCACACAATCAACAGTTTATTTTGTTGACGGTGTATTTGATGCCTGTTTTCATATCTTCACAATTTTGTTTAGATTTTTTGCATTGTTCATTGATATGCCCAGATCCTTCAGGATCAGTTTTGTTTAAAGTATTAGCTGCATAACCATATTTTGAAAAATGTAAAAATTGATAGGGTTGAAGATTTCATACTAGAAACATGTGTTCTGGATTTTTTTTGAAAAAGCTTGATTTGTTAGATTCAGATCTTTGTTTCAGATTTATACAGGCTCTGAATTTGCAGATTTCATATCAGATTCAGATTTTTCAGATTTTTCAGAATCTGAAATTTTCAGATTTTTTTTCAGATTCAGATTTTTTCAGATTTTTCAGATTTTTTCAGATTCAGACAAAATCTGAAAAAATCTGAATCTGAAAATTTAAGTAAAGAAAGTGATGAAGATTCAGATTTTCAGAATCTGAAAAAATCTGAAAAAATCTGAATCTGAAAATTATCTGAAAAATTCAGATTCTGAAAAAAATCTGAAAAATCTGAATCTGAAAATAATCTGAAAAATTCAGATTCTTAAAAAATCTGAAAGAAACCTGAATCTGATGTCAAATCTGTAAAATTCCGAGCCTGGAAAAATCTGAAAAATGATTTGCATCTGATATCAAATTCAGATTCAACAAAATTGAAAAATATGATAAACTAGACAGCAAAGATGGTTTGGGAAAATTTTCAGGCCATCTGAATCTAAAGAAACGGACAGCAATGTTTAAACTTCAAACCCATAGGATGTGACAAAAAGAAAGGACATACTTGAACACATGTAGAATTCACTGAATACATAACAGCTACATAACAGGCAATCTAAATAACCTAATGCTACTCATCGGTCTGAAAAGCTCCAAAGATGATGATACTGAAACATTCATGAGTTGTGTCACCACACAGACACATATTTGATCCGCAAGTCTCATCTGATCTAGAAGGTCTCATGTTTGAAAAAACAGTGAATATAGCCAGTCACAAATCAAAAAAACCGCTAATTGGCAATAAGTCACAGCAAACCTAAAAACTAGCATCCACATCCACAGTAATAAGGAACTGATATACAAATGATTGACTGGAACCAACCTTGCAGGATGCATCCATATGTTCATGAACAATGCTCCATACAAGACAACCAAAACATAAATCCTTCATATCAGCCACAACATCCCCTTTCTCAAGCCTGCCATGAATCGCCCTATAAAGAACACTTGTTTGATACGACCATGGACCGAAAGCGAAATAAACAAACATGTACACTCAGTGAGCTAAGGCAATTAGCTTGCCAGCGCCCTTTTTCTCCTCTCCAAAGTCGATGTCCAGGTCCTGCGATGGGAACGGACAACAAAGGCTGACCCAAATATAAGAAAATGACTGTAAGGAGAAATATGTGTTGGGTGAGACCCGTTTCCAACCAATGCTTGTGCAACCAAAAATTTAAACTTACGAAAACAAAAACAAATCCCACTCCGCGCGGCCGAAGCCGCAGCGGATAAATGCAAACCAAATGAAGGAATTAGAAAAGCCAAGCTGACACAGACTTACAAGCTATCTCCTTAAGATGTTCACCCGCAAGTTTGGACGCCTCCCTTTTTACGAGGAACGCAGCGTGTAGCTCCCCGTCCTTCACCGCCGCAGCGTGTTCGCGCCGCATGTGGACGCACATGTTGTGGGCAGCCTGCGGATCCAGCTCGGTCATGCCTGCGCGGACACGTATTGGGGACTGGGGACATGTTGTGTGCATGGCTTGCAAGAAAAAAAAGCCTGAAGAACTTTGTAAGCACCCAGATAACTTTGACAAGCAAGAGCCTGGCACGTACATGAGCAGCGCGGTCATGGTTCCCATAGTTTTCTGCGAGGGCAGTCGCAAGCCCAGCCGCAGAGACAGCTGCAGCACGTAGTTCACCTTGTGCGCGAGCGGGACGTGCACAGCCAGCCGGTCCGGGGCCGCGTAGTTGGCCAAGGCCGTGTAGTCCTGGTACACCTGCTGCTGCATGACTGCAGCGAGCTTGAGCTGGAGCGTCCGCGCTGTCATGCATGTGTCACGCATGTCTTGCGCGGGTGCCGCGCGGGCTCACGCCCGCGGCGGCATGCGCAGAGGCGAGACAACAGCGACTCGGCTTCCCTCTTGCATGCTGCGGACTATGCTCGAAAAAAGCTAAGTCTGCTAAGAGTATTTGCCCCGAAAACAGATCCCAAAAGCTAACCCCGCTAAACCTTATAAGGGTTGCGACCATGTTTGCTAAGTGTTTAGCTTGGGGTTTAGAACGGGGGTTATAAAGCGTGTGATATCTCCTATAATCCCTAGATAGATTCTGGTAAACCTTAGAAGCGGCTTATAAACCGTATATAGGTTTAACCAATTTATCTCGTTTGCGCTGGAGTTTGGCAGACTTATAACCCAACTTAGCCGAGATACTAAACGTTTATAACCGGGTTAACATTAGCCAGCCGGCTAAGTATACTTTCCCATCA
>JANSXW010000229.1 GCA_024742755.1 bacterium
CATAGACGTGGCGCCTACTTCCTCCACAATGGCTTTGACTTCTTTTTCCAGCTCCTCGTCTGACATTTGCTCGGGCAGGTAGCGCTGAATGACTTCAATTTCTTCGGCTTCCTTGGCGGCGAGGTCTTCCCGGCCTTCCTTCAGGTAGATTTGCTCGGAATCCTTGCGCTGCTTGACGAGTTTTTGCAGCATCTTGATTTCGTCCGCTTCTGTGATGTCCTTGCCGGAGCCACTGGTTTTTTCCAGCAGGATGGCAGATTTGATGGCCCGGATGCCACGCAGGGCAGCCTGGTCTTTGGCTTTCATGGCGTTCTTGAGGTCCGTCATGATGGTCTTTTCAAGGCTCATATTTAGTTCTGTTTTGCTTGTCAATCATTTTTCGGCCCGGAAAGTTCAATCCTGGTGCGACCAGGCCGAATTACTTGCTAGGTTTCTTGCCCCTGAAGCCTTTGCAAATGCTGCACTTTAAAGTGGCCAGGCATTTGCAACTCAATCTACCAGGCATTTTGCCAGTCTTCCACCCATCTGGCGAGCTGTACAAAATCATCCAGCCCCAATTGCTCCGGGCGCTCACTGAACAAGGGCTCCTGTAGCAGGGGCGACCCCTTGAGCAGGCTCTTCATCGTGTTGCGCAACATTTTACGGCGCTGACTGAACGCCTGCTTGACCACTACCCGGAAGGTGCGCTCGTTGCAGCCCAGGTCCTGATTGGCCTTGCGGGTAAGGCGGATCACAGCCGATTCAACTTTAGGGGGAGGCGTGAACTTGCTTTTGCCCACAGAGAACAAGTACTCACCTTCGTAGTAAGCCTGCACAAGTACACTGATCACGCCATAGGTTTTGCTGCCTGGCCCGGCCACGACCCGCTCGGCCACTTCCTTTTGGAACATACCGACCATTTCCGGGATGTAAGCCCGGTTGTCGATCATTTTGAATAAAATCTGGGAAGAAATATTGTACGGGAAGTTCCCGATCAGCCCGAATGCATCCTCTTGCTGCAGGGCGGGGAGGTCTGCCCGCAGGAAGTTGCCCTCCACAATATGCCCTTTGAGTTCGGGGTAGTGCTTATTGAGGTACAGGACCATGTCGCGGTCGGCTTCCACCACAATAAGCTGTTCCGGGCGCTGCAGCAGGTACTTGGTCAGCATGCCCCGCCCCGGGCCCACTTCCAGCAGTTTGTTGTACGCCTCGCCCCCAAGCTGCAGGCTTAGTGCAATACGCTCCGCGATAGGCTCGCTGTTGAGGAAGTGTTGGCCGTAGGATTTCTTCGCTTTCAAATGAGGGCTGCTATTGGTGAATAAAATTTATATTTTTGCATCTTGGTGAAGCATTCACCGCTGTGCTGTTGTGCCCTAAAGGTACGACGATGAAGCGGAAGAGCGAAGACAGCACGGATAAATCACAACTGCAGGAATGAGCAAACTTAAAATAGGCCTGAGCATAGGCGATATCAACGGCATCGGACTGGAAGTGATCCTGAAGACTTTCCTCAACGGGCAAATGTTCAAACAGTGCACTCCAATGGTGTACGGATCCTCTAAGGTCGTTTCCTACCATAAGAACATCATTGAAGGCAATATCGAGTTCCATGCCCTCCGCCCGGGCGACCGCCCACAGGAGGGGAAGCTCAATGTGGTGAACTGTTGGAACGAAAACGTCAACATCACCCTGGGCAAAGCCACAGAACTGGGCGGGCAGTACGCCGGCCGTTCCCTGGAAGCTGCGGTCAAAGCACTGAAGGCCGGGGAGATTGATGCGCTGGTTACGGCACCGATCAATAAGGAAGCGATGAAGCTCGCGCAATTTCCCTTCCCGGGGCATACCGAATACCTGGCGCGCGAACTCGACCGGGGCGAGCACCTCATGCTGATGGTCAACGATGGCCTGCGCATCGGCTTAGCGACCAACCACCTGCCGCTACGGGATGTGGCCGACGCCATTGATAAAAATGTGGTCAAGCGCAAGGTAGAAGTAATGGAGGAATCCCTACGCGTGGACTTTGGCATAGAGCGGCCCACTATTGCCGTACTCGGCCTCAACCCGCACGCAAGCGATGGGGGCGTCATCGGTTCTGAAGAAGAGGCCTTCATTCGCCCGGCCATCGTAGAGCTCAAAAAGAAAGGCATGATGGTGCTTGGGCCATTCCCGGCAGACGGTTTTTTCGGTGCCGGCCACCACACCAAATTTGATGGCATACTGGCCATGTACCACGATCAGGGACTGACGCCATTCAAAGCGCTTTCCTTTGGCAACGGGGTGAACTACACCGCTGGCCTGACGCACATCCGGACTTCCCCGGACCACGGCACAGCCTATGACCTTGCAGGTAAAGATGAAGCCGATCCGGCCTCTTTCCGGCAGGCGGTCTATGATGCCATAGACATTGCCCGCAACCGGAAACAGTACCTGGAGTTGCACGAAAATGCAATGAAGGACCTGCAAAAGCCAGCCGACATTGAAGGGGAAGATGAAGTGCTGACGGAGGACGAAGGTTAGCCGCTGTCGGGCCTTTCACAAAAATTATGGTGTTATTCAAAACAATTGGCAGTCCTTACCGGATTACTTAGTTGAGCAAAATGATACGGTGGCCGGATTTTAACCTTCATTGGTTGATTAAATCAAGCCAATCGCTGGCGCGCTCGTACATTTGCATCTTCAACTACACAATTGTTTTTCCATGATACGATTGCTACTCCTGTTTTCAGGGCTGCTCTTTACCCTTTTCATTCAGGCACAGGATGTCACCATAAGTGGCACCATTAAGGATGGAGAGAATGGGGAGGACCTCATTGGCGCTACCGTTGCAGTACCTGAGCTTGGCATCGGCACGTCTTCCAATGCTTACGGGTTTTACTCGCTCTCTGTGCCTACAGGCGATACCCTGAAAGTTGTTTTTAGCTATGTGGGCTTTCAGTCTCAGGCTTTCACCTTGCTGCCCCGGCAGGATACCACCTTTAACATCAACCTGAACACGGGCGTGCAGCTGGATGAAGTCGTGGTCAAAGCCAACTCTTTCCAGGAGCAAATCAACTCCACAGAAATGAGCGTGGAAGCGATCACCACGCGGGAAGCCAAGCTGGTGCCGGTGCTGCTGGGCGAGAGCGATATCCTGAAAACGATCCAACTGAAACCGGGTATCCCCTCGGGCAGCGAAGGGCGTACCGGGCTGTTTGTGCGGGGCGGGGCGCAGGACCAAAACCTCATCGTGCTGGATGAGGCTGTGGTGTACAACGCCAACCACCTCTTCGGCTTTTTCAGCACCTTCAATACGGATGCAGTCAAAGACCTCAAAATCTATAAGGGCGGCTTCCCGGCAGAATACGGTGGCCGCCTTTCTTCTGTCATTGATGTCAAGCTAAAGGACGGCAACAATCAAAAGTTTGCCGGGTCCGGCGGGCTCGGGCTCATCTCCTCCCGGCTTACACTGGAAGGGCCAATCCAGAAAGACAAATCCAGTTTCATCGTTTCCGGCAGGCGTACCTACGTGGATCTGCTGACCCGGCAGGTCAACCGTGCGAATGAGGACAACGAAGACTTTTCGCCCATCCCGGACTATTACTTCTATGACCTGAATGCGAAAGTCAACTTCCAGCTGAGTGACAAAGACCGCCTTTTCCTGAGTGGCTACTTTGGGCGGGATGTTTTTGGCTTCAGCAGTGACTTTTTCAACTTTGACTTCGATTGGGGGAATGCTACGGGCACGGCGCGCTGGAACCACGTCTTCAACCCCAAGCTTTTTGCCAATACGACTTTTACGTACTCTGATTATCAGTACAACATCAACAATCAGATCACCGGCTTCTCCTTCGGGCTGGGCTCCAATATTGCGGATGCGAACCTGAAAACGGACTTCTTCTATGCTGCCAATAATCAGCACACTGTTCGCTTTGGGGCGATGGCGACGCACCATACCTTTACGGTAGGCCGCCTGCAGGCAGGCAGCGATGACGGGGCGGTCAGCTTTTCGGCAGGGCAGGAATTTCAGGGGGTGGAATTTGGGGCCTACGTTTCTGACGAAATGGAGTTTTCGGACGCCCTGAGCGTCAATGCCGGGCTTCGGTTTTCGGGATTTAATAATGATGGCAAAACGTATGTGGGGCTGGAGCCCCGGGTCGCTGCCCGGTACAAACTCTCAGACCGCTGGGCGCTGAAGTCGAGCTACGCACGCATGTATCAGTACCTGCACCTGATTGCGAATGCCGGTGTAGCCCTGCCTACCGATATTTGGTACCCTTCCACTCAGCGCGTACAGCCGCAGCGTTCTGATCAGGTGGCAACGGGGGCATCCTATCTGTTGGGCAGTCAGTACTTTCTGAACTTCGAGCTGTACTACAAATGGCTGGACAATCAGCTGCAGTTTGTGGACGGCGCGCAGATTTTTGTGAATGATGAGCTGGAGGATGAATTTGCAGTAGGAGAGGGGCGTGCCTACGGTATGGAATTTAGCATCGAAAAGAAGGAAGGCAGGCTTACCGGGTGGATTGGATATACCCTGGCGCTGACCCGTCTGCAGAATTTTGAGACCCTGGATCCCGGTGGTCGTTTTGCTCAGGAGTCAGAAGGCTTTGGCCCTTTCAACCCGATTTACGACCGCCGCCACGACATTTCAGTGGTCGCACTTTATGAACTGAGCAAACGGTGGACCGCTTCTGCAACCTTCGTCTACGGATCGGGCGACCTGACGTGGCTGCCCCCGGGCCGGTTCACGTTTCAGGATGTGCCCGGTGCAGGGTTTGAAGCAGTGGTGCCTGATTACCGGGAGCGGAACAATTATCGCCTCCCCGCTTACCATCGCCTGGACCTCGGGCTGGTCTATAAGTTTTTCCCAAAATGGGGAGAAAGCGACCTCACGCTTAGTGTCGTCAATGCCTACGACCGCCGCAATGCCTTTTTCATCTTCTTCGAACCGGAATTTGAGGGGGAGGAGTCCAACACCGGTGGAATCAACATTCCGAACCGGATTGCTGCCAATCAGGTGTCCCTTTTCCCCATCCTGCCTTCACTGACCTGGAATTTTAAATTTTAACCACCACCCGACTAATCTTTAGTGCTATGAATAAATTACATCTCAAATTATTGATGGGCCTGATCGCCCTAAGTGCCTGCAATCTGGAGCAGGAAGTCGAGATAGACCTGCCCGACTATGAGGTCCGCCCAGTGCTGGAGGCTTATGTGGAACCCGGGGAGCGCTATCGCCTGCTTCTCACGCTGAGTGCGGGTTACTTTGCCCCTTTGCCCTCACTGGACAATTTGCTGGATGAGTTGTTGCTGGATAGTGCAGAGGTGAGCATTACCCACGATGGGGTGACGTATCAGTTGGAAAACACCCTGCTGTTTGACCCCACCACCCAGAAAATTTACAACTACGCTGCCGGCCCCAACGACCTGGTGCCCACCGAGAGTGATTTACCCTTCGAGTTGAACATTACACTGCCCAATGGGGAGACCATCAGAGCCGAAACCCGGCTGCTGCCACAGGTGGAAATTGACAGTGTGGTGATTGAATTTCCGGAAACGGGGAACCCCCGCGATACTTTGGCCCGGGCCCTGACGTACTTTACGGACAATCCGAATACAGACAATTTCTACCGGCGCATGTTGCAGCTCAATTCGCTGGACAGCCTGCCGGAGCAGGATTTTGTTACCGATGACCGGCTGGTGGAAGACAGTACCATCGCTTTTGGTACCGGATTCAATTATAAGGTAGGAGACACCCTGATCACCACGCTTTACCACATTTCCGAAGACTACGCTACTTTTCTGGAGAGCGTTGACGGGGCAGCGGCGGCAAATGGCAACCCTTTCGGTCAGCCGAGCCCGGTGATTTCTAACCTGGAAGGCACGGCCAATGCATTGGGCATTTTTACCGGACTGGTGAGCTTTCGGCGGAACGATATCGTGATGAGGAATTAAGACAGAAGCGCCTGGAAATAACAAAGCCGGTAGATCCAAAAGGACACTACCGGCTTCGTTTTTTACTTTAAGGCTTTTAGAAAGTACGGATTAGTTACCCGCTTTCATCAGGCCACCCAGCTTCGCATTTGGCTGGATTACAGTGCGGCGGTTTTCAGCACGGCCTTCAGCAGTCTCATTGTCACCTACTGGCTCGTACTCACCTGCACCAGCGATGGTCAGCTGATCAGGATTAGCACCTTTGCTAATGAGGTAGCGTACAACGCGGCTGGCACGAGCAACGCTCAGGTCCCAGTTGTCGCGGTAAGCAGCACCTTCGATCATCTTTTCGTCGTCAGTGTGGCCAACTACCATCATTTTCAGCTTAGGATTGTTCTTAAGCGTCATTGCAAGCTCTTCCAGTGCACCACGCTCATCAGCGCTCAGTGCAGTAGAACCGCTGCGGTAGGTAATAGCTTCAGAAGTCACAACGTACAGGTTGCCGTCACGCTCCTCCATTTTCAGGCCAGAGTCAGTGTAAGCACCGAAGATACCGTTGATCTCTTCTTTGATGGCGCTCAGTTCCTTTTCAGTCATGTTCAGCTTCTCCTGCACTTTAGACATCTGGCTTTCCATGTTTGCCATTTTGCCTTCCATGTCAGAAATTTTGCCTTCCATTTCTGCTTTTGTTGCTTCAAACTCTTCCTGAAGTGCTGCTTTTTCCTCTTCGAGGGTTTTCACTTTAGCCTGAGTTTCAGCGAGTGCTTGATCAGTAGCTTCCTTAGCGGCTGCGAGTTCGTCATATTTCTTTTTAGAAACGCAAGACTGCAGCGCGCCAATGGCAAGTGTGAAGATCAGTAATTTTACTATCAGACGCATGTTCGTTTGGTTTGATTAGTGAATTATATTGGTTTTAACGTTTGCCCGCTCAATG
>JANSXW010000192.1 GCA_024742755.1 bacterium
AATTCCGGGAAATACTCTTGCAGAGCTTGCCCGAAAGGGCTACCTTTGAGATTGGCTGTCATGTCTTGTTTTTCTTTGGTTACCAACCTCTAAGATATGGCAGCCTTTCTTATTTCCAGTTTTTTGTCATGTACTTAGGGAGGTGAAACAGTTTATGAATACGATGACAGGAGCAACATAGAAAGCATATCACCTCCAAATGGCCCTAGCTATTCATACACCTATGATATCAGGAACCGCCTCCGCTCCAAGAAAATCCCAGGCAAAGGCTTGGAAGTATTCTATTATGATGATGCGACAAACTTGCTGAAGTATTCCGTAGATGCGAATGGGAACCGTATAGATTTTACATATGATGATTATGGCCGAGAGACCCAAGTGCGGCTAAACCAGGGGGCTAATTGGGACCCATCAAGCTGGGACCCGGCAACAGATATAGGCAGCCCTGGTACGGAGATAAAGTTTTTCCATTACGGGGAGAATACTGTGGATGATATCAATACGGGCAGGGTAATCCGTTCAGAAACAGCCTTGCTGGAACCTAACGGGAATATATTATCTGGCGCACTGCAACAATTCGTCGACTATGATAGCTATGGCAGAGTTGAGCTAGAATCTGGTACTAATCCGATAGGCGGCTACACGCGCAACTTTAAGTACAACTTAGCAGATTGGCTTTTAGAAGAAGATTATGACCAGTCCGCTACAAGCGGTGCAGGCGCCCGCTACATATCGAGGTACCGGTACGACCACTTTGGGCGGGAGCTGATACACAGCCTTCGGGTGCCCGGTGCCCCCAATGCGTTCTTTTCAGTCGGCCAGGCATGGAACTACCGTGACCAGATGGTAGGCAAGTATTTTGGTGGCTTGAACCCATATAATGCCTTGGACCATGCAGAATACGAGTACAATGAACGCGGATGGCTGACCAAGATCAATGATGTGTACCACTCGGAGCAGGTAGCGGACCGCTGCGGGGACTATTACGATACTGAACTCGGCCCGGTACAAGTAGAGCAAACAGTCACGGCAGACGACCTTTTCGATTTGCTGTGTGAAGCCCCGGGCGATGTGTCCATAGATGGCCTGGACCCTTGCACAGATGGCGAATGCTGGGTCAAAGCCTTTGACTTTGTAGCTGTGGTGCGCAACTGCGACTTCAACCTGTACCAGGTCCTGATAGATAATACGGCCTACCCACTGCAGGGCAGCTATTATGTGCTTTCGTCTGCTTCGGGCAGGGCACAGCTGGAGCAGGACATCGCCTTGCTACTGGATGGCGCAGGTTATTTTTATGAAACAGTCAGCGTGGAGTTTGTTCCGGCATCCAAGCGTACCGGGGAGTGCGATTATCGTATAGTGATCCGGGTAAATGGGACAAACGCCCAGCTGAGTTTGATTGAAGGCAAGTATACCCACCCTTTCTACCAGTCCGATGAAAAGGTAGTGCCCTGCCCTGAGCTTCCGAAAGGGCGCACAGAAGGGGACAGGGAAGGCAGTCAGGACTTGCTGGCGCTCCGGGAGCGGGTGCAGTCGCTGGCATCCACCGGGCTGTCTTACCCGGTAGTGCTATATGAGGTCGTGTTCGAAAACGGTATGAAAGCCTGGGCGCCGGAAGAAGCACTGAAGGGCTTGTCGGGCCGTTATGCGCGCCTGCGGAGGGTGCATGTGGACGGCCCAGGACAGCAGTTGTCGGTGTCCCATAAACAGTCCGGGCAGCTGTCGATGACAATGGAGGCTTTTCTTTTGGAAGCGAGCGGCTCAGGGCGTGGCGACATAACAGGCGTGGGCACCGAAACCGAAGGGGAGGAGTGCGAACTGCCCCCGACCGGCTGTACGCCTGAAGAGCAAGCGGCCCAGAATGAGTCGCTCTCGGAAATCCACAATAACATGTGCAACCTGGCCGGCAGCGGGCAGGCAGCCTACCCAATAACGGTGTACCTGGTACAGTTGTGCGACGGCTCAACCGCCTACATAGCCGGCGCGGAGAATATGGAGCTGCTGGCAGGCGACTACAATATCCTCGACGAGCTGGTGCTGACTTCCCCTGAGGTGGCACTAGAGGTTGTGATAACGAAGAAACGGCCCCTGTTCGCGATGCGCTTCGGCCATCAGGAGAATGGGAACATAGACGAGCTGGCCTGGAAGATAACGAACCGCTCAGAGAAAATCTACTACCCGTCCTACGACCCGCTAGACCGACTTACGGGCGCAAACTATGGTTTTACAAGAGTACAGAGTATAACGCCACAAGTAGGTGCGCCGTATCTGGATATGCAGGTAGTGATGAGCAACACCTACCAGGTACCAAAGATAGGTTATGACGGCATCGGCAATATCATGGAGCTGGTAAGGATGGGGCAGCGCCCGTCCCCGCAGAGCTGCTTCGAGCCAGGCCTGATAGACGACTTGGGCTACACTTATGATACGCAGAGCGGGCACCTGTTATCAGTCCGTGACGGTGCCCCAAGCGGCTTCAAAGATTACGGCTTCAAAGACGGCGCCCCAGGGAACGACTATACGTATGACGACAATGGGAACCTCATACAGGACAACAACAAGAACTTGTCATTCACCTACAATTACCTTAACTTGCCAAAGACAATTGGGCAGGCAAGCTTCCTGTACGATGCAGACGGCACGAAGTGGCGCAAGATAGGCGAGGACGGCATTACGGAATACGCCAACGGCATCATCTTCAAGAACGGCAGTGTAGAGGCCATAATGGGCAAGTCCGGGCGTCTGGTAGCAGAAGGCACGGCCCTAAGCCAGGGCATGCGGGCGGAGTACTGGCATCAGGACCACCTGGGCAATACCCGCCTGGCATTCTCCGACTACGTCGTACAAGATGGCGTGATAGAAACACAGGACGACCCCAATACGCCGCAGAACGATATTGAGATCACTCAGGAATTACATTACTACCCATTTGGTATGGAGCAGCTGGGCAGCTGGTACAGCACCGTAGCCCCGGACAACGACTACCGCTATAATGGCAAGGAGCTGAATGAGGATTATGGGATGGACCTCTATGAATATGGCTTCAGGTGGTATGATGCGGCTATAGGGCGGTTTACGGGGGTGGATCCGATTGCGGATGATTTTCCATGGGTGAATACTTAATAACTATGCGGAGAATGAGCCGGTGGCTAATATTGATCTTCATGGATTGCAACAGGGTGACAATATGTTCACAGCTGAAATAAAAACGAGAATTGAGAATGCAATAAAAGCGGCTCGAGAGGATGTAAGCAATGCATTTGAACAGGCAGGTAATTTTATCTATGATAAAGTAATTGGGAATGATGTAATTGGTAATACGATTGATGGTACTGAATTGATAACAGACAATCAAAAAGGAGAAGTTGTTGAAAAAGTTGCTGAAGGAGCAAAAGCTTTAGGAACTATTTTTACTGTTGCAGAAGGGGGGAAGGTCCTGAATGATAATTTAAATGCAGAGACACCTGAACAAAAAGAAGCTGCAGGACAGGATGCTGCCAAATTTCTTCTTGAGCTAGGTATTTCTGTGGGTGCATCAGCTGCATCTATTCCAGCAAATATTTTGATAAATACATCCAAGGATGGTGACGTCGTAACAAGCCCTGAAAATATTGATCGAGCAGCAGGTGCTTTTGAACAGAGCATTAATCCTGCACGAGAAATGATACAAGAGAGGATTGATAAACGAAATAAGGAGAAGAACTAAAATGAGATATATAGATTATCTTTTCTATCAAGTATATAATCTTTTTAATAAAGAGTATCTTTTTTATGGCTTAAGTAAAATGGAATATAGGGCTGCAGGATTTATTTCAGTAGTTTTATATATCAATTTCATTACGATTTTGAATTGGGTTAACTATAATCTATTTACCTCAGACTTAAAGCTGTTGCCAATTGGAATTGCCGTTTTTTTTGTTTCAATGGGTATGGTTTACTTTACTAGACAAACAAAATTAGATAGTATTGTAAAAAGCTATCAACATAACAATTCTTCAGAAAGGGATAGAGGATTATTTATGCTTGGGAGCTATGTTGTAATATCATTAGTGATGCTAATTTTCTCATTTTGAATAACATGAAATTATTTTCAATTGTTTTCTTGCTCTTGATTTTTTCAAGTTGTGATGGCACTATAGAAGAAGGTTTTCTTGAGCAGCAATGCGATAACGATCAAGTTTTAAATAGCTCTAATCTCAAAAGAATGACGCTCGATAATGAATCCTTTGAAATATTAATACCCAATGATTGGGAAGTAGAAAAATATGCAAACGAAAATAAATCAAGAAGCATCGTTGGTCTAGACACCACTTCTCTATACTCAGCCACTACTGTAAAGTCAATTACTTTAACCAAGTATGAAGATGTTATTGAAGACTTCAATTCATTTTTTAAATCTTCTCTTATTGCAGTTGATCAAAACTATGAATTGGTAGATAGCGGAGAAATATATATTAAATCTAAATTGATTCCATGGATACTAGCTAAAGATGAAGAATATTATTCTATAACATACTATTTTTTTGATAAAGAGCTATATATGATTAATACAACTGTGTCAGAAGGCACTAATTATAAAGACAACCTCTGTGGTCTTTTAAAGTATGTTAAGACATTAAATAATTGATCCCAACGGTCTTGCGGCCAGCATTAATGCCGTAGCAGTTGCACTGCGGCTGACTAGAGTGTATTTTGATATTGCTTCCCCAGCTTTCCCGCATTATGCCAGTCGCTACAGCAGCAGCCAAGACCACAAAAGCCACCAACTTGGATTTCGCCTCGCCAGGAATGCAAAATAGTCCTCCATTTTTTTAAGCGGCCTGGTAATTTCCCTATTCCGCACCGATTTTGGTCTATCAACAACATGCTGGATACCAAGATAGCAGTAGTATTTGATTAGGAAAGAGAGGAGAAAAGAACCCAAATGGTTTACTTTTTGTTTATAATCGTGTATTTTGTCAACCAAAGATGGTTCCAACATGCATTCAGCATTTCCTAAACGGCTCAAAGCTGCACGTCTTCAGGCGGGCGCCACTCAGGCAACCGTGGCTGTTGCCATAGGGGTGAGCAAACAGGCTATTAGCCAGTTTGAGCATGGGCGCAAAAGCCCGGAGAGTAGTACCCTCATTAGGATTGCGCAGTTTTTTGGGAAGCCGGTAGGGTATTTCATGCGCCCACTGTCCATTCAATTAGAACAGGTAGATTTCAGGAAACGGGCAAGCCTAAAAGGCAAGGCACTCGAAGCCGTAAAAGCTAAAGTGCTGGACCGTCTTGAGCCCTATCTGGAGCTTGAGGAAATCCTTGGAATAAGAATCGGTTTCACTAACCCGATTGCTGATGTCCAGATCAATCAGATTGAAAATGCTGAAGAGGCGGCTTGCCGGTTGATGGAGGCTTGGAAGCTGGGCAACAACCCCATTCCCAATATTGTGGAAATGCTTGAGGAGCATAACATTAAGGTGGTCATGGTAGATGCAGACCGTCAGTTTGATGGCTTAAGTACTATGGTAAATGGCAGTATACCAGTTATAGTGGTTAACCGCAATTGGGATACCCTTCGAGTCCGGTTTACTGTGCTGCATGAGCTTGGACATTTAGTACTTCAGTTTCCGGAAGAAGCCGGGCACCAATTCTGTGAAAAAGCCTGCAATCGGTTTGCAGGCGCAATGCTGTTGCCTGCAGAGGTGTTTCAGGAAGAAATAGGGTTAAACCGTAAAAGGGTAGCACTATCTGAATTGATCCCTATAAAGGAATATTATGGCCTCTCTTTGGCTGCAATGATCTACCGTGGAAGTGAGCTGGGCATCTTTACCCGGGGCGTCGCCAATAGGTTTTGGAAAATGAGAAACCAAAATCCGGAGCTAAAAAAAGAAAACCCGGCACAATTCGGCCACTATTTTGGGCAGGAACGGTCTTCCCGCTTTGAGCAATTGCTCGCCAAAGCGCTGACCCTGGAATTGGTTACCTATAGTAACGCAGCACAGTTGGCAGGGAAGTCTCTGAATGATCTCAGGAAGGAACATCAATTGGTTTAGATGCAGGCTGTTGCGATAAAAGGCTTCGGAAAGTGGGGCAGAAAACGGGTGTTGAGGTACATGGAATACTGTGGTTGCTTGATCAAATGTTTGCGGAAGGTATGATCAGTCCGACAACAGCCTGTGAAAAAATAAGGCTGTTAAACAGGGTGAACCCTCGACTACCCCCATCTGCCATTCAAGATCGGATGAAAATTTGGTGTGCTTGACTAAGTATAACGACCCCAATACGCCGCAGAACGATATTGAGATCACTCAGGCTGAAGCAAAGCGGAAGTCCCGGTTCTTACCGGGAAGCTGCACTACTACCCCTTCGGTATGGAGCAGCTGGGCAGCTGGTACAGCACCGTAGCCCCGGACAACGACTACCGCTATAATGGCAAGGAGCTGAATGATGATTATGGGATTAGGCTGCATGATTATGGGGCTCGGTGGTATGATGCGGCTATTGGGAGGTGGAATGAGGTGGATCCTCTGGCACATAAATATCCAAGCATATCTACCTATGCGTATGTTGCCAATAATCCGATAAATGCCATTGACCCAGATGGAAGGCGTATTATATTTATTAATGGTTACAAAGGTTTTGGTTCTCCTGAAGGTGGTGCAAGATATTGGGGAGGTAGCAATAGTGCTTTTGTGAGGGGGGCAATGAAATACCTCAATGATAAAGATACTTATTTCGCTGACATTGACCATGGGGCTCTATCAAGCAACAGTACAAGAATAAGTGCTGGACGTAAATGGGCAGAAAACAACCTTGCAACCCTGACCGATGGTTTGGATAAAGACGTAGATGACATAAAATTTGTAACCCACAGTATGGGAGCTGCATTTTCTGAAGGAGTCTCTGAATATTTGAAAGAACAAGGTTGGACTGTCTCTGATGCCATTCATTTTAACGCATATCAAGCAGATGGCTTAGAGGTGGACGGTGAAAGCACAACCGTAATAGATTACCAGTTGAATAACGACCCAGTTACATTTTTTGGACCTACTTCAAACCCTGGTAGGATAAGGGGAGCCCAAACGACTATTTATGAAAAAGGAGAAAGCGATATTCAATATCGTCATAGAGAACCTATAGATAGTGGAGAAATATGGAACAGGCTAAACACTTTGATAGAAGAGGCTCTAAAGAGGGACGGGAATACAAAAATCAACATCCAAAATTGAAATAAACGAACATGAAAATAGTATATGTACTAGCTATTTTACTTTCCCTGTATGTATTCATACTGACTTTAACGATGTCATTTTTCTACTATTTCAATCGCTCAATAAATGAGGAATATAGCAGAAGCCAGGATGTATTCGTTGGAATTGGAGTGATTTGGATTTTGATTGGGATGATTTTACTTACGTACCGTTTTGGGAAGCAACTGACAAAATGATTGTATAGAAAAGCCTCGCCCTTTGCCGGGGCTTTTCACATAATGCTCTGCAGCTTAGTCTGCTTCAAAAAAGCATCGAGCAAAGCCATGACGACCTGCCTTTTATCGTCGGGCAGCTTTTGAATGTCCGAGACCTTTTTGACTAAAGACTTTTTTGATGGAAAAACCGTTATCTTTATTTCATTGCCGTACACTTTTAGTTTACGGGAAGTTCTTTGAAAATTGGAAAGAAAGATTCATAGCATGCCTGACATAAAATCGGACAGCCCTCAGTCCAATCTGAAACACGGACAAGCTGTCGATTCGATCTTTACGGCAGAATTTGCCCAACTGGGCTGAGGGTCGGGCATCAAACTCGAACAAGGTTGGACTGTCTCTGATGCCATTCATTTTAACGTATATCAAGCAGATGGCTTAGAGGTGGACGGTGAAAGCACAACCGTAATAGATTACCAGTTGAATAACGACCCAGTTACATTTTTTGGACCTACTTCAAACCCTGGTAGGATAAGGGGAGCCAAAGCTACCTGACTGACCTGCCCGTGTCTCGTCGCCTGTGGGCTTTGGTCACCGGAGACCGTACAAGACTTTGGCAGGCGGGTGAGCAACGTAGGCCAGCGCAAGAAGAAGCAGTCATAAATGGTGAAGTTATTATTTAAACGTTCCTAAGTGGTTGTAAGATTCGATTGACCAGAAGAACCATGATTAACAGCTTAAAAAGCTTCTAATTTATTATTATGAAATTTAAATTGTTTTTTTTCATCATGTTTTCCTTGTCGATAGTTTCTGCTCAGGATGAGCATTGTTATTATTTAAATGCAATTGTACATTTACATAATGATGAACAAATAACTGAAAAAGTTAAAAATGTTTTCGGTAGTCGAATAGAGGAACAAAAGAACCCAATTGCTTATTATGTGGCAGATAGTTTAACCTTTGTAGATATAGGTATAAACTTAATAAACGAAACAGAAGATAAAGCACTCGGGCTGGATTCAAGAGCTTTTAATAGTAGGCACGCATATAAGCGTTTATATTATTATGAAAGCATTTTGCTAGAGCCTCACATAACAAACCCATCTAGAGAAAATAAGCCCTTGTATGTGTACATATCAAAAATGATAGGAAATACAATAGCTCTGGAAATTACCGAAGATGAAGTATACCCAACTCATCATTATTTTATTTCTGGACCATCATTAGTGATTGTTCTTTTAGTAGATGAAAAAGGAGATATCGTAAAGAATAGATTTATTGATGTAGTTCACCGCAACTAAAAAAGTAGCAGCCGCCGCAAGTCGCTTACACCGACGCGGCAGCTATCCACCCAGCATTAAGACCGTAGCAGTTGCACCGCGGCTGGCTAGAGCGTATTTTGGATACTGTGTCTCCCGGTGGAAGAAAAGGAGCTGGAGATTACGTAGGCTGTGGCGCAGCGGCAGAAAAATGGTTTTACGATTCGTTTGAACGAGTGATTGAAGTCGCGTCCCTCCTTCGTCTGTAAATAAGAAACAATAAGAACTATGCAAGAGCTAGAGGATTCCCCTAAGAAGGCATCACCCGTCGGGCGGGCGTAGCCTTGATAAGGACCTCCCTTGAAATAAAGAGCAACTTATTTTATCATAAAACCGTTAACTTTGTACAACCACAGATTAATCCACTCAAACCGAAAACCATGGGTATTGATCTAATGAAACAGCAGTTAATGGAGCGCATCCAAACGGGTGATGAAAAGCACATTCGGGTATTGCTTGCCGTTAGTAACGCCCTGGTTGCAGAAGACTTCGACCTTGAGGCTTACGAGGCTTCACTCAAGCCGATGACTTTGCAAGAACTAATTGCCAGAGCAGAAGCTTCTAACGAAGATATTGAAGCCGGAAGGGTTTACACCCGTGAAGAAGTGGAAGCAGCACTGGGTCTATGAAGTTAAAATATACGGCTAATGCGCAAAGACGCTTACGCCAGATCATGGATTTTAATGGTGGACGTAAGGGGAAGAAGATCGTAACCAATATTCTGGATCGGGCTGATGAACTAGTGCCTCTGGCACTAGATAATGGTATTTAAATTATCTTTGTGCTTCAGCATAAAGATAATTCAAATATGGCAAAAGCACTCCCGCCCTTAGAGGCAAGTCCAAGACAGCGTTCGTTGATAAACAAACGCCTTAAGCAAGGTCATCTTAGCCACCGGCTACATCAGCGCTATGCGCTCCTCCACGGTATGC
>JANSXW010000144.1 GCA_024742755.1 bacterium
CTCAAGGGTTTCCAAGACTTCAATAGCTCGGTCAAGTTTGTTTGTGCTTACGGTTTTGATAGTGTTCCATGTGTGCATGGGTGAAAACTTTAGACAGTTCCACAATAAGGTTTCAATAAGTAGTGTGCATAGCTCCTGTAATCTGAAAGCTCATACTGGCTTAAATGAGCATATTTACAGACCAGCCCTTCCGAAAGGTTACCCAATGAAAAGAATGGAGTAAATTCAGATCAACGCTACAACGCATGGCTGTAGCCTGGTACAGTGTGTAAATGAAGTTGGTGTTGTGGTTGGTGTGTAGTAGCCGTTTGCTTAGTGTGGGATAGGGGGGAGAAGACTGTTCAGTAGGTTTGTTGTAACAAAGCTAAAAGTAAGATTTTAAATATCCTAAGTTTTTGAATTAAAAATTTTCTATATACGAGTATTCATTCCTGGATATTCAAATGCTTAAGGGGGCATTTCGGCACTTTCGCGCATACAAATAGTATCCACAAAAAGTGGTGACTTGTAAAATTTCAGGGGATGTGTTAGCGTGCTTATTTGTTGAAGGGTAGTGGGTGAACAGGGTGGGAGGAAGCGGCCTGCTCGTTTGTGTTGCCTAATGATACGGCAGGCAACAGGCTTTGTTACATCTCATCGGTAAAAAGTGACCAGTTTTTTTTCAGACGTCTGTATTTTTGCCCCACTACTTAGGCAATGAAAAGCAATTAACCACTCAAAATACAACGACTGATGCCTATTCGAATGGAAAAAGATGACCCGCAGCCATCGCGGGGCAACAACGGCAACGGAGGCGGGAAAGGTAACTTTCTGGTCCGGTTGCTGCCGCTCATTATTATGTTTTTGGTGCGCCGCCCAAAGCTGATCATTCCTGCCCTGCTCGTGGGTGCGGTATGGTACTTTTTCTTTGGCGGAAGCGAAATGCTCAGCGGAGGATACGCGGCACCGGACCCCGATCAGGCGGCAGCCTTTTCAATTGGGGCCACGCTCGACCCGGCTGAGTATGATAAAGCGCAGGTTTTCGAACCGGTTAGCTATGGCTTCGGTGCCCAGGCCGGGCTGCCTCCGAAAGCATCACTGGAGCAATATGCCCCCACCTGCCGGCATCAGGGCAAACAAGGCTCTTGTGTGGGATGGGCCAGTGCTTACGCAGCACGCAGCATCCTGGAGGCTCAGGCTACAGGGCAACCTGCCGACCGGGTGGCGTTCAGCCCGGCCTATCTGTACAATCAGATTGCCCTGTCCGGCTGTCAGGGGGCCTATATGAATGCCGCTATGAAGGCCATGATGCAATACGGCGGCCTGCCTTTCAGCGAATTTAACTACGATGAGCGGACGTGCACCAAAGAACCGTCCAGCCAGCAAAAGCAAGCCGGGCAGCGCTACCGTATCCGTGGCTATGACCGGCTGTCGGTGGGCGCTTCCAATTACAAGACAGACCTCCAAGGTATCAAGCAGCACATTGCGCAAGGCTATCCGGTAGTCATCGGTATGATGGTCGGCGGCACCTTTATGCAGAATATGATGGGGCAGCCGCTTTGGACGCCTTCTCAGCGTGACTACGGCATGCGGGGCTACGGTGGCCATGCCATGTGCGTTATTGGTTACGATGACAACTACGAAGGGGGCGCTTTCCAGATTATGAATTCCTGGGGCTCGCAGTGGGGCGATGATGGAATTGCCTGGGTGCGCTACCGGGACTTTGACCACTTCAACAAGGAAGCCTATGCCATCTACCCACAACCCTCTGCTGCGGATTCGAAGCGGATGGCCGTAGAGTTTGGCCTTTACGATACAGAAGCGAAGCAAACCCTGAAACTGGAGCGCAGGGATGATATGACCTTCCGTGCCCAGCCCATTCAAAAAGGGGACAAATTTAAGGTGCTGATTGCCAATTCGGTGGAATGTTACACTTACGTCTTTGGACAGGAAACGGATGGCTCCAGCTATGTGCTCTTCCCCTATACGCCCAAGCATTCTGCTTACTGTGGCGTGACCGGTACGCGCCTTTTCCCCCGTGACTATTCCATGGTAGCGGATGAGGTTGGCAGTCAGGACCAAATCGCTATCGTGGTGAGCAAAAAGGAGCTCAACTTTGAGGATTTCAACCAACGCATTAACCGCAGCAGTGGCACGACTTATGCCGCCAAACTCCGGGACGCGCTGGGCAATGAGCGGTCCCGGCAGGTGGAATTCAAATCAAGTGCGAATGTCGCTTTCGAGGCCAATACCGAAAATGCCAGCGCGGTGGGCATGGTGATCGAAATCCCGAAAAAATAAAAATGCACCGTGCCTGGGAATAGGCAACGGTGCAGGTGTCAAACATTTGGGAAATTTGGGGGTGGGTGGCCTGTACGGCTACCCACGCTCAGTTGTTCATAGCATAGCTTAGAACTTAATACCCACACTTAAACTCAGGACATTATTGCCCCCTGCCGCATTAGCAAAGAAGTCATCCAGGCCAATTTCGTAGTTCAGGTCAGCCGTGAGGAAGAGGAAATTGACCCCGACGCCCACGTTGGCGCCCCAGGTGAAGCTATTGAGGTCTTCCTTGTTGAAGTCGATGCCGTTTTTCTCATCCACACCTAGTATGTACGTTGGGGTGACACCGCCCCGGGCCTGAATGCCAATCAGCCCGTTGTCGCCGGTTAGGCGCAGCCCGATGTTCAGCGGGGCTTTCAGCGCCTGAATGGTGGTCTCATCGGAAAATGCGATATCATCGGGGTGCTCAACGCCTTCCACGAGACGGGCAGTGAAGTTGTAGTAGTGCAGTCCCGGTTGCAGGTAGAGGGCTTTGTCGCCCATGCGCAGGTCCACACCGGCATTCCAGCCCACGCGGGCCTCGGCAGTGATGTCCTGCAGCTTGGCTTCCACGCCGGAGAAGTTGACGCCGACTTTTGGATTGATTTGAGTTTGAGCAGCAGCGGCAACGCTAAACATTAATGCAGCGACCGCGACGAATAGGATTTTGGCAGATGATTTCATGGCTTATTTCTTGTTGTTGTGAGGGAATAACGCCCCCCGTTTTGCGATTCGTACCTGCCGTGCGTTAAAGTGGCGTTAACCAGCGCCTGTTTTTCCTAACGAAATTCACTTTTGTGCCAAAAACTACAGGCTTTACAGAACTTAGCCATGCCCAAATTGATTATTTTGGAGCCTAACCTGCAGGAAATTACAAGCATTGCATGACCACAACAGACTTCAAGGCCATTTCTGATACCATTCCCCGGCAGCCGGGGGTATACCGGTTTATTGATGAAGAGGATACCATATTGTACGTAGGAAAGGCTAAAAACCTGCGCAACCGGGTCTCTTCTTACTTTGGGCAGCGCAAGGACCGCGCCCACCGCACCCGCGTGATGGTGAAAAACGCCCGCCGCATCGAATTTACAGTGGTGGAAACCGAAGCCGATGCCCTCCTGCTGGAAAACACCCTCATCAAAAAGCATCAGCCCCGCTACAATGTGATGCTGCGGGACGACAAGAGTTACTCCTATATCTGCATTAAAAAAGAGCGGTTCCCGAGGGTGTTCATCACACGGCGGGTAATTCGGGATGGCTCTACCTACTTTGGCCCTTACACCAGCAAAGGGCGGCTGAAAATCATCCTCGAACTCATCAAGCGGCTGTTTCCTCTGCGGACCTGCAGCTACAATCTGTCCGCTGAGAATATCGAAGCGGGGAAGTTCAAGGTTTGCCTGGAGTACCACATCAAAAACTGCATGGGCCCCTGCGAAGCCCTGGAGAGCGAGGAAGCCTACAACGAAAAGATCGATCAGGTCCGCAATATCCTGAAGGGCAACTTTGGGGCCGTCAAGCTGCACTTCAAGGGGGTGATGGAGCAGCATGCCGAAAATCTGGAGTTCGAGAAAGCTCAGCGCATCAAGGAAAAACTGACGGCCTTTGAAGATTATCAGGCGAAGTCTACGGTGGTGAGCACCACAATCCGGGATGTGGATGTCTTCTCCGTAGCCTCTGAGGAGAAAGAAGCTTTCGTCAACTACATCAAGGTCGTGAATGGCGCCATCATCCACACGCACACGCAGGAGCTGGTCAAAAACCTGGACGATGATGATGAGGCGGGGCTGTTGCAATATGCCATCCCGGTCATCCGGGAGCGGTTCAACAGTATTGCCACGGAGATTATCCTGCCTCAGGATATCCCCCTGGAGGATGAAACCCTTCAGGTTACCGTGCCCAAGATCGGTGATAAGCGGCGCCTGCTTGACCTGTCCGAGAAGAACCTGAAGTACTACATGCTGCAGCGGCAGAAACAAAAGGCTTCTGCCAAACGCAAGCAAACCTCTGCGGAGCGAATCCTGCGCACGATGCAGTCTGATTTGGGTATGGATGCCCTGCCCCTGCACATCGAATGCTTCGACAACTCCAATATGCAGGGCAGCTATCCGGTTTCTTCCTGCGTGGTATTCAAAAATGCCAAGCCCAGCAAAAAAGACTACCGACATTACAATATCAAAACGGTGGTTGGCCCGGATGATTTTGCATCTATGCGGGAAGTCGTGCACCGCCGCTACCGGCGGCTGTTGGAAGAAGGCGAGTCGCTCCCGCAGCTCATCATCATTGACGGAGGCAAAGGGCAGCTCTCAGCAGCCGTGGAAAGCCTGGAGACGCTGGGGATTCTCGAAAAAGTAACCATCGTCGGTATTGCCAAGCGGCTGGAGGAAATCTACTTTCCGGGAGATTCCGTTCCCCTCTACATCAACAAGAAGTCGGAGTCTTTAAAAATTATACAGCAGGCACGAGACGAAGCCCACCGGTTTGCCATCACGTTCCACCGCAACAAGCGTTCTCAAAACTTCACCGGTTCTGAGCTCACTAAAATCCCCGGTATTGGGGAGAAAACGGCACAGAAGTTGCTGGCGCACTTCGGCTCCGTAAAACGGGTAAAGGAAGCCCGGGCCTCTCAGCTCGCCGAGGTGGCCGGGCTGAATGTGGCGAAGAAAGTTAAGACCTACTTTGCCGATGCAGGCGCAGAATGATAACTTAGTGACGGAGAAAAAATGGCATCATTTATTCTCGCCTGCCCGTAAGGCCACAACCGAACAGGCAGGTCCGTCAAACTACGTAGTACCTCCAAACCCAAAAGAATACCATGTCTGAGACCATAATTATCGGCGCCGGTTTAGCTGGCCTCACGGCCGCCAACTATCTTCACCAAAAAGGCAAGCCCTTTCTATTGCTCGAAGCCTCCGGTCAGGTGGGGGGGCGGGTGAAAACCACTGAAAAGCAAGGCTTTCTGCTGGACCACGGCTTTCAGGTGCTGGCCACCGCCTATCCGGAAGCCCGCGCCCTGCTCGATTACAAAAAACTGGACTTGAAACCGTTTTTGCCGTGCGCTATGCTCTTGCAGCCGGATGGCAGCCGCGACCGCATTGGCGATCCGCTCCGCGACTGGAGCAGCCTGTTGCCTACCCTGTTTGCCAAAGCAGGCGGGCTGGGGAGCAAATTTGGTATTCTGCAACTTCGCAACCGCCTGAAGGAAATGCCGCTGGAGGCCATCTTCAAGCAACCGGAAATGACTACCGCTGAGGCCCTGGAAAAAGAATACGGTTTTGACAGCCGGATGGTAAGCCGGTTTTTCAAGCCCTTCTACAGCGGAATTTTTCTGGAAAAAGACCTCGCAACGAGCCGCCGGATGTTCGACTTTGTTTTCAAGATGTTTGCGGAAGGGGCCGTGGCAGTCCCGGACAAGGGCATGCAGCAGATTCCGCTTCAGCTTGCTGCCAATTTGCCGGAAGACAGCATCCGTCTGAATTGCAAAGTGGAAAAAGTGGAAGGCCAACAGGTTTTCCTGGAAAACGGAGAAACGCTGAGCGCCAAACATATCGTGCTGGCCACTGAAGCCACTGGCCTGGTGCGGGAGCATCTGCCTCTGGTCAATACCGCGTATCAAACAACCACGCACCTGCATTTTATCACGAGCCATACGCCAATTCAGCAGCCATTGATTGCACTAAATACCAGAGCAGGCGACCTGGTCAACAGCATTACGCCGATCAGTCAGGTGGCACCGGGGTACGCGCCCTCCGGCAAGACCTTGTTGTCCGTGTCAATTGTAGGCAAGACGGATTTGGATGATGTAAGCCTGGCGGGCAAAGTACGGGGCGAATTGCAGCATTGGTTTGGTCAGTCGGTCAACGAATGGGATTTGCTGGATATCCGTGAGGTTGCCTACGCTCTCCCTGCGCAGCGGCATGTACAGCACGAGGCTGATTTGTCGGTTGGGGAAGGGCTCTACGCCATTGGGGACCACCTCATGAATGGCTCCATCAATGCGGCAATGCGTACCGGGCGATTGGTGGCGGAGCAAATTTCAGCGGACTGAGGGTGATACTTGTCGATTTGGCTGCACTATCAGTGTAAAAGCAAAACAGCTCCGGCAGGCAAAGTGTCTCCGGAGCTGTCCGTTTTTCTATGCCAAATAAAGCCTGTTAGGGCATGACAACCGCATCAATTGCATGGATGATACCATTGGACGCATCAACATCGGTTGCGATGACAGTAGCGGTATTGCCCTGTGCATCGGTGAGTATCACTTTCCCGTCTTGTATGGATGCGGTAAGTGCTGCACCATTGACAGTAGTAATGGTGTAGGTGCCTTCTTCCGCATTTTGAATAGCGTTGGTAAGGGTAGCTGCATCCACTTTGCCGGCTACAACGTGGTAAGTCAGTATTCCCGAGAGCTGATCCTTATTCTCAGCCTCCAACAGGGACTCCACGGTGCCTTCGGGCAGCGCAGCAAAAGCATCATCGACCGGTGCAAAGACGGTAAAAGGGCCCTCGCCTTGTAAGGTCTCAACTAAGCCTGCGGCTTTTACTGCAGCAACTAAAGTGGCGAACTGTTCATTGTCCATGGCTACGCCAACAATATCAGCAGGCCCCAAAAGGGCAGCGGGGTCTACGCCACCTGGCAGCAGTACCGCATCAATAGTGTGGATGACACCATTCGAAGCCATAAGGTCTGCTCCGGTTACGTTTGCTGTGTTTCCTTGCACATCAGCAAGCTTGACGGCATCCCCTTCAAGAGTGGCAATCAGGGCTGCGCCGTTGAGGGTTTCCACGGTATAGCCTTCTGAAGCCATGCTTAGTGCTTCCTTAATCTCAGCTGCTGTCAGCTTAGAGGCGGCGACGTGGTAGCGGAGGATGGCAGTCAGTGCGTCCTTGTTTTCGGGCTTTAGCAAGGCTTCAAGGACGCCTTCGGGAAGGGCCGCAAAGGCTGCATTGGTTGGCGCAAAGACCGTAAATGGGCCTTCGCCTTCCAACGCAGAAGTCAACTCGGCAGCACCCAGGGCTTCAACTAAGGTGCTTACATTCTCGTTGCCGGAAGCGACTTCCACGATGTTCTCAGTTGGAGCAGTTTCGCCACAGGCGCAGGTGAATACGGCCAGAACGCTCGCCAAAAACAAAGCATTAAGGCTGAAATGGGTTTTCATAATGTACTTGGATTGTGTGATTGGAATAGTTTACTAAAGACAAAGCTGATTTGCTTTGCCTGCGGAACAGCAAGAAGCGGTTTTTGTTGCAGAATTGCCTCGGGAATGGGCTGAAAATCAATCGGTAAGCATTAGGGCTTATACTGTGGTATGTTGATATGATGCTCACAGAAGTCAAAATCCACCTCCACATTGGAAGCAATGACCAGGGTGCGCCCGGCAGTATGCTGCTCAATCAGCTGTCGGTACCACTGTACGCCTTCGGTATCGAGGTTGGTGGTGGGCTCGTCGAGCAGCAGGTAAGGGGTGTCGGAAAGAATGGCCAGGGCAAGTTTCAGCCGCTGCTTCATGCCCGATGAGAAGTTGCGGATGAGCTTGCGGCGGGCTTTCTTAAAACCAAGAATTCGGTAGATGTCATCGGGCTGTAGTTGCCCCTGAAAGGACTTGAACCGTTGGTGGAAGCCGAGCGCTTCGATTAGCGTGAGCTCTTCGATCAGTTCGATATAGGGAGCAGCATAAGCCAGGTGTTGGTAGACCTCGCTTACCGCAAGCGGCTTATCATTCAGGCTGAATTGAATCTTTCCTTTGGAAGGCGTCAGATGGCCGGAAAGCATTTTCATCAGGGTGGACTTACCCGAGCCGTTCGGGCCCGTGATGGCATAACGCTGTGCCGGGTGGATGGTCAGCGCCACGCCTCTTATGATCCATTCCATTTTGTAGCGCTTACCTACGCCCGCTAATTCAATCTTCATCCGGGTTTTTTCCGTTCAGTTGCTGAAAGCCCCGCATAATGCCCGGGTCGGCGCTCTTGATGAAGTCCAGAATGGCATCGCGCTCGTCGGTGGGTTCCAGGGAGTCTTCGATAATCTCCAGCGCATGAGAGGTACTGTATCCTTTAACGAAGAGGATGCGGTAGATCTCCTGAATTTCGTTAATTTTCTCTGCGTTAAACTGCCGGCGCCTCAGCCCGATGCTGTTGACGCCTGCGTAAGAAAGAGGCTCCCGGGCTGCTTTCACGAAAGGCGGTACATGCTTGCGCACCAGTGACCCGCCCGCAATAAAGCTATGCTTACCGATATGGATGAATTGCTGCACCGCTACCAGCCCTTCCAGAATAGCGTAATCGCCCACCTCCACATGGCCGGCGAGGTTGACGTTATTGGCCAGAATGACGTTATCGCCCAGGATGCAATCGTGCGCAACATGAGCGTAGGCCATCAGCAGGCAGTTTTGGCCCACTTTGGTGGTATTGGCGTAAGAAGTGCCCCGGTTGATGGTCACATACTCCCTGACGGTGGTATTGTCGCCAATCTCAGCGGTGGTTTTTTCACCTTTGAATTTCAGGTCCTGTGGGATGCCTGCAATGACAGCCCCCGGGAAAATCCTGCAGTTTTTACCGATCCGTGCGCCTTCAAATATGGTGACCGAAGGGCCAATCCACGTGCCATCACCAATCTCAACGTCTTTGTCAATATAAGCGAAGGGGCCGATGGTGACCTCTTTCCCAATCCTGGCTTCCGGATGAATGTAGGGTACGGCGTTGCTATTGTTCGTATTCATCTTATGAGCGCTTAACGATTTGAGCAGTCAGTTCGGCCTCGGACACAATTTTATTGCCAACGTAGGCGGTGGCTTGCATCTGGCAGATTCCCCGGCGGATGGGAGCCATCAGTTCCATCTTGAACAGGACGGTATCGCCCGGGACGACTTTATTTTTAAATTTAGCGTTCTCAATCTTCAAAAAGTAGGTGTCCCAGTTGCCGGGCTCATCTACCGTTGACAAAGCCAGGATGCCGCCGGTTTGCGCCATAGCTTCGATTTGCAGTACACCGGGCATTACCGGGTTGTTGGGGAAGTGCCCCTGGAAGAACCCTTCGTTAAAGGTGATGTTCTTGACGCCGACCACGTGGGTGTCTGACAACTCGATGATCTTGTCAACAAGCAGAAATGGGAAGCGGTGGGGGAGCCATGCGGCGATCTTCACCGAATCAAACAGCGGTTCTGCATCGGGGTCGTAATTGGGCTTGCCTTTGAGTTTTCGCTTTTCGACCAATACCTTTTTGAGCACTTTCGTGAATTCGATATTAGGCGTATGCCCTGGCTTGGTGGCCAGGATTTTCCCCTTGATCGGCATGCCCAGCAGGGAAATATCGCCGACCACGTCGAGCAACTTATGCCGGGCAGGCTCGTTTTTGAATTGCAGCTTGAGGGTATTCAGAATCCCATCGTCGTAGTCGACCGTGACGCTGGGCTTGCCCAGTTTTTCCGCCAGGCGGTCCAGCTCGTCCTGCTCCACTTTGCGGTCTACGATAACAATGGCGTTATCGAGGTCACCGCCCTTAATGAGGTTCTGTTCAAAGAGGAACTCCAGCTCATGCAAAAAGACGAAGGTCCGGCAGGGCGCAATTTCTTTGGCGTAGTCTGTGGTGCCATTCAGGTGGGCGTATTGCTGGCCCAGTACATTGGAGTTGAAGTCAATCATTGCGACGACTTCAAAGCCATCGTGCGGTAATGCGACCAGTTCTGAGCCCGTCTTTTCGTCCTTATAAAAGATGGGCTCTTCCACCACGAAGTATTCCCGGGCTTTATCCTGAGCTTCGATGCCTGTCTCCTGCAGTGCTTTGACAAAAGGGCCTGCACTGCCGTCCAGAATAGGGACTTCCGGGCCATTCAGCTGAATGAGCACGTTGTCAATGGCAAGCCCGGAAAGGGCAGACAGGACGTGCTCGACCGTGTGTACTTCTGCCTGGCCAACCTTGATGGTGGTGCCACGCTGCGTGGAAACGACCCGGTTGATGTCTGCGCTCAGCACCGGTTCGTTTTCTAAATCTATGCGCTGGAACTTGTAACCATGGTCGACCGGAGCCGGCTGGAAGGTCAGCTTCACAGTTTTGCCGGTATGCAGGCCTACGCCTTCCACACTGACAGGTTGCTTTATTGTATGTTGTTGCTCCATAATGAGGTATAGTCAGCTGAATTTTCTGCAAAGATAGGATTTTCGCGGATAGTACTGTTAAAGGCCGCTTTATTGGTCGGCCCCGGGCGTCTTCAGCATTTGTAGCTCCCGCTCCAACCGGCTGATGGTTTTGTAGAGTTCCGGCAGCTTTTTGAAGACGGAGTGGGAGCGGATGAAATCGCGGTAGGGGATGATCGGGGAGCCAAACCAGGCCTGATTGGGTTCCTTGATGTGGC
This sequence comes from bacterium, assembly GCA_024742755.1. Lineage (GTDB taxonomy): Bacteria > Bacteroidota > Bacteroidia > Chitinophagales > Saprospiraceae > Phaeodactylibacter. The sequence continues at coordinate 10,647 of JANSXW010000144.1, forward strand.
CGGCGATGCCACTCTGTGCCTGTATCTGCGAGCCATCTGCAATTTCCACATGGCCGGCGAACCCTACCTGCCCGCCAATTCGGCAATACTTGCCAATTTTGGTACTGCCGGCAACACCGCTTTGGGCCGCGATGACGGTATGGGCACCGATTTCCACATTATGCCCGACCTGTATCAGGTTGTCGAGCTTCACCCCTTCGCGGATGATGGTGCTGCCCATCGTGGCCCGGTCGATGGTCGTATTGGCGCCAATTTCGACCTCGTCTTCAATGACTACATTGCCGACGTGGACGATTTTGTCGTAGCTCCGGTCTTCTTTTGGGGCAAACCCAAAGCCATCGCTGCCAATCACCGCGTTGGCGTGGATAATACAGTTCCGGCCAACCTCGCAGCGGTCAAGAATTCGGGCCCCGGGGTAGATCAGGGTGTTAGAGCCAATTTTCGCCCCTTTGCCGATGTAGGCCTGCCCCATAATAACTGCACCGTCTCCTACCTGAGCGCCGGCCTCAATGATGGCAGCAGGGCCAATGCTCACCTGATTGCCGAGCGTGGCTTCGTCGCTGATGACCGCGGTATCAGAAATGCCAGGCGCCGGCTTGGCCTGTTGCCCAAACTGTTGCAGCAAGCGGGCGATGGAGGCGTACACATCCTCCACCCGTATCAGAGTAGCGGATACCGGTGACTTAGGTTGAAAGTCTTTATGCACCAACAGTACGGAAGCGGTTGTCGTGTAGGCATAGGATTCGTACTTCGGATTGCCGAGAAATGAGATGGTGCCTGGTCCTCCTTCCTCAATTTTGCTGGGCTGACTGACCGTTATATCGGGATTGCCCTCAAGGGTGCCTCCCAGAAAATGTGCGAGTTCTCTTGCTGTAATCTGCATCCCGCAAAGGTAATAAAAAGGCAGAAATGGCAGGCTAAAGCTATGGCTCCTCTTTATGAAAAAACTGTTCCACCTTATCCTCAAACCCTTGCAAGCGACCCTTCTTGTCCTTCTTGCGCAGCCAGTTCATCACCCGCTCCAGAAACGGGATTCTATGGTGTAAAAGGTAAGCGCCAACAAATACACCCACGTAGCCCATGGGGATGATTGGGAACAGCATCGTCACTGCGCCTATGGTCAGGATGATACTGCCATAGACCACTCGGGCGTATTTGAAGGTGAAAAGGCTTTTAAATTTCATAGCACCTTTTCAAAGCAAAGGGCGGTGGGGATGTTCATTGGCTGCTTCACTCCACCCGCTCAAACACATCCCGCCCAAACGAAAAGTCCACCACCCTGCCGTCCTCTACCCCAAAGCAGATAACCATGCCGGAGCCCGGTGCCATTTCCACCCGGGCACAGTTGTCGTGCGGATAGGGAGTAGCAACGGTGCGGATTTGCCCCATACGGGCGACGAGTTCGTCCGCTTCCAGTGCAACGGTGACTTTCCCAAGGTGCGGATTGCTAAATGTGCCTGTGTAAGCCGATTTGGGCAGGGTAAGCTGCCAGGTGCGCTTAGCCATTTTAGACACGTGCCTGCTTTCCCATTTGCGGTAGCGCCTGAGCTGCTTTTTGAGCTGCCGGGCTGCCTGACGCTCGTGCTTTTTGACCGCGCCCTCATTGCCCAGGTACAGGTCGTAGGCGTACTGCGTGATGCGGATAGCCAGTGCTCCACTGATGTTGTTATTGGAAAGCACCGCTACCCCCAGCCCTGCTTCGGGCATGAAGGACAAACTGGAAAAGAAACCCGGATAACCGCCAAAGTGGTAAACCAGGGCTTGTCCGGCGTAGGCACCGGTGCGCCAGCCCAGCGCATATCCATCGGCGTTGAACGCATCGGTAAATCCGTGTGCGGTGCTGACCTGCTTTTTGTAGGATTGCCGAACGGCCGCAGCCGGGCAGGGGCCTTGTTCCGGAGCAAGATAGCAGGCCAAAAACCGGGCGGCATCCTCAGCAGTCGTCATCAATCCACCGGCAGCATGCATGGTGGCATCGACCTTTTCCAGGTAAACGGGCCGCAATTTGTCCGGGTACAGCCCATCGTAAGGTATGGCCTCATTCGGTGCGCTTACCTTCGATGCATAGGCAGTCGTGTGCTGCATATCTAAAGGACCAAACACCCTTTCCTGCAACAAATCGCGCCAGCTTTTCCCAAGCTCGGCCTGCAGCAGTACATCCAGCAGATAATAGCCAAAATTGGTGTATGCGAAAGCCTTGCCCGTTTCATTGGCTTGTGTCTCTTCTTCAATCAGGCGCAGCACCTGAGCATCCGTATACGCGCCGGAGTAGGCGAGCAGGGTTGAAAGGTAGGGGTTTTCAAGGCCGCTTTGGTGGGTGAGCAGGTCCATCACAGTGATGCCTGCGAAGAGGTCCTGCCGTTCAAAACTGCTGAAAGGCTGGTAAGACAAAATTGGGCGGCTCAGCTCCAGTTGTCCTTCAGCGGCAAGGATGGACGCGAGCAAGCCATTGTAGGCTTTGGTGCAGGAGGCAATATAGAAGGAGGTCTTTGGCGTAACCCCTTCCTGTTGTGCCCGGTTGGCATAGCCAAAGCCTTTAGCGTAAAGCATGCCTTCCGGGTTGGTAATGGCAACGCTCAGTCCAGTCAGATGGTCTGTAGCGGACAGGGTTTGTTCAATGAATCGGGTGAGCCGCTCTGCTTTATCGGTTTGGGCAGTGAGCGAAATGGTGCATAGGCAAAAAAGAATCAGTTGGGTGATTTTCATGTTGATGGCTTAATTTTTTAATGGATGCGTTGAAGAACATTTACCCCTATAAATTGCGGGCATGCCGCTTCGTTTTGCCTACGTGGCACATCCGCTGCGGATAAAACACCAGTTGTATAAAGTTGAATTCCAGTTGATCCACCCGCGCCTTTCCACCGGCAACACTATTGATTTCCAGCTTAGGATAGTAGCGCAGATTCGTGCGCAGCACCCAGGTCTCCAGCGGAGAAGGCAGGATGTCCCAGCCAAAAATCAATCCGGGCTGCAGGCCTTCCGTCCGGGCCACTTCGCCTACCTGAATGCTGCCTTCAAAGTCGCCCATCGCCCAGCGGTCATAGGAAAGCGACAAGCCCAGGAAGGGGACAAAACCGTTGTAGTCCAGCAAAAACTTGTAGCCTTCCAACGCTACTGATCGCCTCCGCAGGATCTGCTGATAGCCGAAGCTGCCTACCCGGCTGTCGTAGTCTCGATAGGCAATCCCGACATGCACCCCGGAGCGGTGGAACAGGTAGCCCAGCCCAAGGTCAAGGTGCAGCGCGGTTTTGTGTTCAGGCAGCGACTGCCGTACGAAGTCATCAAAGGCGGGCCGGCGGAGAAAAATGCCACTGCTACCACCAATGCCCAACGAGAAGCTGTTGAGCTTGCCTGCGGATTGCAGTTTTTCTTCCAGGGCGTAAGTGCTGCCGTCTTTCAATCCGGGTTCCTCCCGTAGGGTGGTGTCGAAATAGCGGGAAAGGCCCAGGCTGATCTGCCAGGGCGGTAGTTCCAGGCTGACCGGCGTCCGGGAATCAATGTAGAATTCCTTTTCATAAGACAGGATGTAGGTGGCTTTCAGTGTCGCCTGCCAGTTGCGGCTGCCGAAAGACAAGCCTGCTTCCGGGTAAAAAGTCAGCCAGCCATCGGTCCTGTCCTGCCCATTCTGCTCATAGGTGAGGTTGTGCCCAACGTAGGTGCCTCCGATGAAGGGGCGAAGTTTTCCAAACTCCATGCGCCAGGGGTAGAAATGGGCGGCGAGGTCTGCAAATTGCTGCTTTTGGATGTTGGTATTGGGGGCAATGTCCTGCGCTTTAGCCACCGGCAGGTCGAAGTGCATCGTAAAGTTGAGGTGCCCCCAAAAGTGCAGCCCGCCAATACTGATTTGCGGTGTGCCAAAGGCGGGGAATGCACCGGATTCCAAACCGTCTGGCCCCTGCCAAAAGAGTTGCCCTCCTTCCGGCTGATAGCGGTAGTGCAATCCTACATGGGTTTGCGCAAACCGGTGCTGATTCTGCTCTTCCAGGTACACTTGCGCCTGCAGGGAGAGACTGCCAAGCCATGCCAGGGCAAAAAGTAAGGTCGTTTTCATTGCGTTCGTAATTTTGGCGCAAAAGACCAGTATTATCAGGGCTTTTGCAACTCAAAGGGACGAACGGGACGAGGACGGGACGAACGGGAAGCCTATGTTTTCCCGATCATTGCCATAACAGATGCGGCCTTGCTGCGGGCCACCGGAACCGTCTGATTGGCGCCTTCAAGGACCAGCTCATAATTCCGGGCATTGCCCTTCACCTGACGGATAAGCTGCCGGTTGGCCAGATAGCTGCGGTGGCATTGGATGAAGTGGCCGCCGGGCAGCGCTTCCTGCAGCACCTTTAGTCGGTTGCGGAGGAGTTCCCGCCGGGGCTGCCTGGTTTCATCCAGAAAGTGGACTTCGGCGTAGTTGCCTGCCGCCTGCAAAAAGAGGATGCGTTCAGTGGGGAGTTGGAGGACGGGTTTCCCATTTTCATCCGAAAGAGAGACCAGCGCCTCGCCTGGCGTTGCTGCCGGCTGCTGCAATTGGCGGGTGTACTGTTCGGCTTGTTTGAGGTGGCGTTTCAGCAATCGGTTCTGGTCGCGGGCTACAAAGATCAGGATCGGAACCAAAGCAATCAGGACGGTATTCAGCAGAACCTTGGCGGCTTGGCCAAGGCTAATCAGCGCGATGATGCCCTGAGCGTGCAGGATGCCCCCCACAGCGAGTGCGATAAGCAAAATAGTGCAGAGCGACAGCATCAGCTCACGGCCTACCGTCCATTGATCTGCGGGCTCAAAGTTGGGGAAAAGGCGGTACAGCAGCCACCAGTTGAGGCAAATGAAGAAGGTGACAATGGCTGAAATTTCCAGGCTGACTGTAAGCAGTGCAGCGGGTTGCAGCTGGTAAAAACCAAAGGGCTCGAAAAACCAGAGTACAGCAAAAGTGATGGCTCCGAAGCCCAGGGCCTGCCGGAATATCGCCCATGGACGGTCTTCCCAGTAGTGCGGGCGGCGGAGGTATTGTTTTAGTTTTGCCCATCCGTTGCTCATGCCTGCTGCTGTTTTTTGACCCAGGCGCGGGGCGTCACCCCTGTCGATTTTTTGAAGTAAGCGTTGAAAACCGTTTTGGAGTTAAAGCCGCTTTCGTAAGCCAGGCCGAGGAGGGTCAGGTGGCTGTTGGCGGGGTCCAGGGCCAGCCGCTGAAATTGCTTCAGGCGGAAGGCGTTGATGTAGGCATTGAAGTTTTGCCCGACATGCTCATTGAGCAGCCACGATAGCTTGTTGGCCGTGAGGTTGAGGCGTTCTGCCAGTTGGCGGAGCGAAAGATCGGCGTCCCGGTAGGCCCCTTCGGTTTCCATCAGTTGCTGAAGCTGTGTGAGCAAAGCCGGGATTTCTGCCTCGTCTATGAGGCCCCGGCTGCCTGACGGGTCCGTTTTGTCCCCTTCTGTGGCAGGTGGGAGCCGGTCGGGCGCAAAGATTTCCTGTAGCAACTGCTGAAAAACAGGGGTGCCGTGCAGTGGCTTCAGCAAGGGAAGGTGCGCGAAATTGACGTACTGCCCGGTACGGCGGCTTGTCATGGCTTTCAGGTGGTCCAATGCAGATGCAGTGGCACCGGAATGGGTTTGCAGGAACAGTTCCCAGGGGATTAGAAAAATCCTGCGCTCCGTTTTTGGCTTTTGTATCAGCTGTGCCAGGTTGCTTTTTGCAGCCGGGCTATTCAGGAGCTGGTAAAGCGCCCGGCATTCTTCCGGCCATTCCACAAAGCGATTGTTATGCAAAAAGGCTTCCAGCGCTTCGGGGCGCTTCAGAAGAATGAGGCAGAGCTGTTTCAGCCCGACCGCATGTGTGAAGCCCGGGCCAATCCGCAGGGCCGCTTCGGCAGCAGCCAGCGCCGCTTCATAATCGCCGGTCAGGTAGTGGATATTAGCCAGGGTAAAATAGTGGTTGGGCGAAAGGGGGTTGAGGGTCAGAATATGCTGCGCGTGCTCCCTCGCCAGGTCAAAGTAGCCGATGGCGGTGTAAAGCTCAGTCAGCCCTTCCTCCGCTTCGGTATTGGAAGGGTTGATGGCGAGTGCTTTGAGGTAGGCTGCCGCTCCGCCTTTGAAGTCCCACCGGCCCCAGAACAGCAGAGTGCCCTGACTGAAATAGCCGAGATCAGAATGCTGGTCCAGCTCAAAC
>JANSXW010000218.1 GCA_024742755.1 bacterium
CCTTCAAGGGGCAGGCTGCCCCGGTTGAAGTCTACGCCTATTACATCGAGGTCGAATGGCCGGACGGGCGGGTACAGCAGGACCAGGGGGAAGTCAGCCTTCTAAGGTAGGACGGAGAAATGAGGCAGCGCCAGCCTTTTTGACGGACTGCCGGTGCGCTTACGGCCACAAATTCAATTTAAATACTGAAGGCAGCGGAAGCACCGCTGCCTTCAGTCCCTTAACTTAACAACTCATCAAATTACGCCTGCGCACCCCCACGCTCCAGCGCCGCCTCTTCCCGGGACATATCCTCCAGCGTCTTGCCTTTGGTCTCTTTCACGTAGAACTTCACAAAGAAGTAGGCGACCAGCCCGAAGAAAGCGTAGATGCCGTAGGACAGCCCCAATCCGATGCCTGCAAGCAAGATGGGGAAGCTGATGGTAATCAGGAAATTGGCACCCCACTGCGCCAAGCCGCAAAGGGCCAGTGCCGCGCCCCGGTATTGGTTGGGGAACATCTCGCCCAGCATCACCCACATCACCGGGCCCCAGGAGAAGGCAAAGAAGGCAATGTAGCCGTTGGCCGCCAGGAGGGCGTAAGTGCCCTGACTGGAAGACAGCTCCAGCCCGTCCGGCCCGCTGGAAGCCGCATTGGAGAAAATATACGCCATAATGCCCAGCATCACCGCCTGCCCGATGGAGCCCGCCAAAAGGAGCGGCTTTCGGCCCAGCCGGTCTACCAAAACAATGGCTACGATGGTGAAGAAAATATTGACACTACCGGTGATCACGTTCTGCAATAGCGCATCCGCTTCCGTGAAGCCGGCGGCCTGCCAGAGGGTGGCACCGTAGTAGAAAATCACATTGATGCCCGTGAACTGCTGCAGCACCGCCAGGCCCAGGCCCGCCCAGACGAGCGGGTGGATCTTGCCGGTGTAAGAACTGATCACGTCCTTCAGGCGGGGCTTGGCACCTTCGCGCAGGGTAGAGCGGATATCCGCTACTTTTTCCTCCGCATCCTCATCAGGCGATATCCCTGCCAGTACCTGTGCGGCCTCGGCTTCCCGGCCCGCCGCCACCAGATAGCGGGGCGATTCCGGAATGGTCAGCAGGGCAAATAAAAAGATCGCCGCTGGAATAATTTCCGCCCAGAACATCCACTGCCAGGTTTGGAAGCCGCCCCAAAACTCTTCTGATGCGCCCCCCGATTGCCCGGCCAGCCAGTAGTTGCTCATAAAGGCCATGAAAAGCCCAATCACAATCATCAGCTGCTGCAGGGTGGCCAAACTGCCCCGGATTTTTGGCGGAGCGATCTCACTGATGTAGGCTGGTGCAAGCACACTCGCTGCTCCCATGGATACGCCACCCAGGATACGGTAAAGCACAAACTCTACCGAGCCATCGGAAATCCCCGACCCCCAGGCGCTAATGGTGAAGCCGATCGCTGTAACGATCATGACCGGCTTACGCCCAAACTTGTCGGCAGCGGTACCGGCAAAGAAGGCACCCGCCATGGCACCCAACAGTACCGAGGCCACATTAAACCCGGTAACCGCGGCATCCGAGTCAAAGGCTAACTGAAGGGCATCAACGGTGCCATTGATGACCCCGCTGTCGAACCCGAAGAGGAAGCCACCGAGCGCGGCAATCCCACTGATGAAAATTAGACTGATTTTTTTTGGTTGACTCTCCATGTTGTTTTGGTTTTTGACCGTACCCTCACTGAGCTGTGCAGCACGGCCAGGTGTTTCGTTTTGTTGATCTTCCGCTTCTGCCAATGATTGCCAGAAGCCTTTGATGCGTCGTTGGTTGATAATTAGGCAGCGGAAAGATAGTGTTATTCAGACAATAAGCACTCATTTCCCACAGGGGAAATTTAAGAAAACGCCCTGGACTAATGGAATTAATGACGGCAATTAACGTAGAATCGTAATTTTCTTTGGCGGGCAGCCCCTTAGCTTCGCCCTTCTTCTCTGTCCAAAGTCTTGAGGAAACGCCGGGGCGGGCGGACGCGCACCTCCACCTTCTCTCCGGTGTGGGGATGCGTGAAGGAGAGCCGGCAGGCACAGAGGAAGAGCCCCTTGCCCAGGATGGTGTCCTTGTCTTTGGCGTAGTGTTTGTCCCCCACAATGAGGTGCCCGGCCTGCTGCAGGTGGATGCGCAGCTGATGGGTGCGCCCGGTGACGGGCTGCAGCTCCAAGAGCGAAAGGTGCCCATAGACCTGCGAAGGCACCGTGCGCAGGGTTTGGAAATGGGTAACTGCCGTTTTGCCATCAATGGGCGCATCAAAGGTGCCGGCAGCCGGCGGCCGCCCGTGCACCACCGCCTGATAGGCTTTTTTCACCTGATTGTCTTCAAAAGCCTGACTCATGCTCATCAGGGCGCTTTTGGTCTTGGCCAGGAGCACGAGCCCCTTGGTCGGCAGATCAATGCGGTGTACGGCAACCGGCCGGGGCAGGGCATCGGGCAGAGGCGGGGGCGGTATGCTGCCGGCCAGTGCGTTCTCCACGGTTTGTACACGGTCGCCGTTGGTGGCAATGCCCCCGGGCTTATTGACGATGAGGAGGTGGTCGTCTTCCCAGACCACCGGCAGGTCCTGATCGAATTTGCGGGCTTTGGGCAGCCCCGCTCCTTTGAGCTGCAGCTGATCGCCCTGTTGAAGCATCGTCTGCAACTGTGCGGGTTGTCCGTTGACCAGCAGCCGGCCATCTGCAATGGCTTTTTTGACCGCCGTCTTACTGCCCAGCAAAGGAAAGGCTTTCCGGCAGTAGTCGGTCAGAGAAGTGCCGGGCGTAATACTCCGGACCCGGTGCTTTTGTTGGCGCTTGGGCATAATGGTTGCTTTCCTGCAAAAGAACAGGGTTTGGTGCAGATTGCCAAATGGGGTCGGCTACAGCCATGAAAAACCACAATACCAAAAAATCATAATACCCCCTGCCCGCCAAAGCCACAGGCGAAGGCGGGAAAACACCAACCCCACGCAGCCCCTCAGTCCCTGAAGGGGAAGAGCTGCCCGCAGAATACCAAATCCCAGCCGAAGCCATGAAAATCATAATACCCCCCGCCCGCAGCACACCGGGTGAAGCAACGCCTAGCCAAACGTCCAATGCACACGGTGAGACTATTATTGGCTCTAGCGGTCGATATCCTTTTTTGTTTTCAAGTAATTTTCTGGAGTAAAGACTGCTATTTCAGAATTCTTGTAGTCCTTTATATTTCTTGTCAAAATAGCTTCCAGCCCATTAATGGTTAATGCACATGAATATTGGATCGAATCTTCAAAATCTTTAAAGTCATTTTTTAGCGCTTGTAGGATTTCCTTTTTTGTAGTCCCTACGATCTCAGTCATTTCAGTTAATTCCTCCACTACTTTTAAAGTGCTTTTATGGCCTAAAAACCTTCTTACGATGTAGTAGATATTGTTGATGCTTGCTGCCGATAGATAAAGTTGAATTTTCCCCTGTTCATTCAATTCAAAAATTTCACTTGCAGGATTCCCAAACGGTAATCTATCTGTGAAAAAATCAATTACGACATCAGCGTCTATAAATATTTTACTTGCCATATTTTTTAAGTCGTTCTTCTGTAAGAATTTGTTTGTAGTCTAAATCTTTATCTGTTTTGATAATTCCTCTCAATCTCTTGACTCTGGGAGATAATTCGCTAGGCTTGATTGGTCTTCTTTCGTTCGTAATCAACTTGAAGTAATTCTCTACCAGTTCAGACAAACTTTGTCCTCTTTCTTTTGAATATTCTTTTGCAATTTTTATGATTTCTTTTTGAATAGTCAATGTGAGTTTAGTATTCATATCGATTTTTTATTTTAAAATACGTGTTTAATACAGAATATCCAACACGTGTTTGGCCGGGCTGGTTCAAGTTATCCTAAATCATAGATTAAGAGCACTATGAAGTTGCTATAATATTCTGATTATAAGCCGGCTATTAATCCTATAGCCTAGGATTTGATTTTTGGTGAGTGTACCGAGTTCAATATTTTTTAGGAGAGCTTTTTACTTAGCAAGGGCTAAAGCCATACCCCACCCGCCGTCCCGACAGCTGTCGGGATATGCGAAGGCAGGAAACCGAATCCTAAGGTACAGCTATGAGCCGCCCGCCCGCAGCACACCGGGTGAAGCCAAGCCCAACCCGACACCAAGTGCACCCGGTGAGACTACCCGCCGTCCGCTGTAGCCCGAACGGGCGAAGGCGGAACACCCTCTGCCCATGCCCGGAAGAACCAAAATACCATAACGCCCGCCACAGCCAAGCCCAACCAACACCAAAAAACCAGAGCACCAAATTCCTAGCAAAAGCCAGATCTGACATTGTAACCAGGTATCAGGAAAAGCCATCCTTGACACCCACATTGCTACCATTCAGAACACCAGAGCTACCATTCAGAACATTTTGGGTGTTTTTTTGGGCTTACAGGTCACATTGATGCTATTTTTAGCGCGTGTTCCTTCCCCCCTTTTTTTTCATGCTGCTTTCAGTTGGTTCTCCAGCTAGCGGTCTTTCTTTGTCTTTTGGGCAGGTATCTGTACCAGGAGGCAGACTCTTAAACACGATAAATGAATATTATGAATGCTTTACGTTTACAACTTTCTCTACTGTTTTTATTTCCGGTGGCGCTGCTGCTGGGCAACACGATATCAACTTCTGCTGATAATGCCGTTCTGAAAAACGGCTATACCGATCCGCCCCTGACGGACCTCTTGAACCCGGATGGAAGCTTGAATGTCAAGCCAGGCTTTTCAGGGCAGCTAGACATCGCTGGCTATCACATTCAGCTCGATGAATGCGCCGGTCCGGTAGCATCCCCGGAAGCAATGGCCTCTGCAACAGGTACCTGGAGCCCTCTGGGGCCTGGGCTGAACGGCACCGTGGAAACGATCGTCGTAGCCGCTAGCGGGGATGTCTATGTCGGGGGGAGCTTTACTGAGGCCGGAGGGATTACTGCCAACCGTATTGCCAAGTGGGACGGCACCAACTGGAGCACGCTTGGTAGTGGGCTAGGTGGTACCTGTAATGCCATCGCTATCGCTACAAATGGGGATGTCTATGCAGGCGGATTTTTTTCTACCGCGGGCGGTGCAACAGTGGATGATATTGCCGTCTGGGATGGTACAAATTGGAGTGCTCTTGGCAGCGGCTCCTCTGTGTTTTCCTGCTCTGCCCTCGCTATTGCTCCGGATGGCACCCTTTATGCGGGTGGCTTCTGGGTGAATATCGGTGGCGTGCGCTCCTTCTCCATTGCCAGTTGGGATGGCTCAAGCTGGAGTACTTTGGGGAGTGGTTTGGCCAGCTCGTCGGGGTCTATAGGCAGTTGTGAGGACATCGTCATTTCATCTGATGGCAGCTTGTATGCAGCAGGCGTATTTGCCACTGCGGGCGGAACACCGGCGGTGAACATCGCCAAGTGGGATGGCACGAGCTGGAGCGCCCTGGGGGCAGGTTTAAATGAAAGAGTCTTTGCATTAGACCTCGCTTCGGATGGCACACTCTATGCTACAGGGGATTTTACCGAAGCAGGCGGCAGCCCGGCCGGCGCAATCGCCAAATGGGATGGCACCAGTTGGAGCGCTCTGGGCAGCGGACTGGGGTTTACCGGTTTTGACTATGGTCTCGGAATTAAAGTCGCTTCAGATGGGACCGTATACGTGATCGGGCAGTTTGATCTCACTCCCGGGTCCATTTCTGGTGACAAAAATATCGCGAAATGGGACGGAGCAAGCTGGAGTGGCGTAGGTACCGGGCTTAGCTCATCAGGCAATGCGATAGAGGAATCCCCCTCCGGTGAAATATATGTTGGTGGCTCTTTCGGTTCTGATAATGGTTTCCCCTCTGTTACACTCAACCGCATCGCCCGTTTGATCCCACCGGTGCCCTGCGATATAGCAATTACCTCCGTGGATAAAACGGACGAAACCTGCCCGGGAGAGGACGATGGCAGTATCACGATCAATGCCACTTGCAGCTCCTGCGCCAGCATCCTGTACTCTATCGATGGCGGAGCGACCACACAAGCTTCCCCCACCTTCACCGGGCTCATGCCGGGCACTTATCAACCTTATGTAGAGGATAGCGGCAATGATACCTGCACTGATGCAGCCGCAGATGAAACGATCGCTGACGGAGCGGATAGCGAAGCGCCATCTATTTCCTGCCCGGGCACGATAACAACAGCTGTTTTGGGGGCAACCTGCCAGAAAACCCTTTCTGATTACACGCCTTTCGTCAACGCTTCTGACAACTGCGATACTGAGTTGACGCTTACGCAGTCTCCGGCAGCCAATACGGTCATTACCGGCGAGCAAGACCTGGTTGTTACGGTAACGGCTACGGATGACGCCAACCTCATGAACAGCTGTACCTACACCATTCCGTTTCGGGATGAGACAGACCCAGTAATCGTATGCCCTGATGATGTAACCGTGAGCGCAGACCCGGCAACTTGCACGTACAACATTAACCCATGGGGCATACTCCCCACGACAGACAATTGTTCTTCTGATAATTATGTACAGTCCACTGCATCTATCGGTGGCGATGGCCCCGCCCCTTATGATCTTGGGGAAAACACGGTAATATTTACAGTGAGCGATGAAGCGGGCAATACCGGCACTTGCTCCTTCAAGATTACCGTACAGGACAACACGCCCTGCGGCTGTGGCAACCCGCAACCCGGCGATAGCTGCGATGATGGTGACCCTGAAACAGATAATGATGCAATACAGGATGACTGCAACTGTGCCGGCACTTCCTGCGATATTGCCATCTCGAGCGTAACCGAAACAGATGAGACCTGCCCGGGAGAGGACGATGGCAGTATAACAATCAATGCGACCTGCACCTCCTGCGATGGCATCCTGTATTCTATAGATGGCGGAGCGACCACACAAGCTTCCCCCACCTTCACCGGGCTCATGCCGGGCACTTATCAGCCTTATGTGGTGGATAGTGGTGATAATACCTGTAGCGATGCTGCTACCAACCTGGCCATTGGCACACAGGCAGACAATGAAGGTCCCACCGCCATTTGCCCAACGATCTCCGATGTAGCCATTACGGAAAACGGCACCGCCACCCTCCCCGCCAATATCGGGCAGGGCTTGTCTACCGACAACTGCGGCACCCCTTCCGAGAGCAGCCCAATGCTGTCTTTCGACTGCGGCGACCTCGGCCCGCAATCCGTCACCCTCACCGCAGATGATGGCAACGGCAATACCGATACCGAACACTGCAGCTTTATGGTGGTGCTGCCCGATGGCCTGCCCAACGGCTGGACCGCCTCCGATATCGGCACCCAAAACAGCGACTACAGCTTTGACCCCTGTGTGCCTGGGCCAACCGACTACAACATCAGCACCGATGGCTATCACCTCATCCCCAACACCTCCGACAATATGGCTTTCGCTTCCCTGCCCCTCTGCGGCAACGGCGGCATACAAGCCCGCATCGAAGACGTGGAGGGCGGCTACGCTGGCCTGATGATC
>JANSXW010000306.1 GCA_024742755.1 bacterium
ATACTGCTGCCCATTCTTTCTTTGACATTAAAACGGTTCGTTTGCTTGCGGCAGCACACAACCGTCTTATGATAAATGGTACAATCTCTAGCCTTAAAGCTCGGGATAAACAGCCGGATGTACTGCTCAGAAGGGGATGAACAACAAAATGAGCGTACGCTATCATAATCCCAAACGCCGTGGGTTCCTTGCCGGATCAAAATTGATAACTGGCAAGGAGCTCCAAAAAAACCAGAGCAACATCAAAATATAGATTTGTTTGTAAAAATTAGGTCGTCTTATTATTTCATGAGATTATGATTTGTTATTAGCAAGAGGCTCCGTCGCAGACGGAGCTTTTTTTTGTTGTAGGTCGTCGTAAAAGTAGGTCGTAAAAGGTCGTCTTACTATCTCATGTAAATAATAACTGTCTCAAAGTTAGAAAAAAAATATATCTCACCAAGCATTTCTGCCGGGCGGCCTCTTGTTTTAGCGTTCCTTGCTCCCTTTATGTTTGTATTTGTTTAATTATAAATTATTGATTTCTAATTGATTTCATCCTGATTAGGCCGTTTGAAAAAATATTGCCTTTGATCGTGATTTTTTTTGAGCGCAAAGGGGGCAGGGCCGTGCATTTACCCGGTTTCAGGTAGAGAGTTGCCTGAGGAGCCATGTCCTTTCTGCAACGTTGGGGCAGGCTTTGACTTCACCGGCAAGCATCAGGCGCGTCTTTTTTTCACCCGGTGGCAGTTCCTGAAGTTGCCTTAGAAAATGCAGCAGGTTCAGGTAGTTTTCCCGGTGGTAGCTGAGGGCTTTCTTGCGGCGAATGAATTTTTCGAGGGCGTGCATCCGGGCCTCAAGGAGGTCGTAGGCGCCGGTTTCGTAAAAAAGCTTCAACCTGACGGTGCGGACAGAGAGCTGCAGCAGGGGCTCGGAAAAGTGTACCTCGTTCAGGCGTTTGAGGGCAGCACCATACCTTCCTTTTGCATACTCAAGCCTGGCTCTGCAAAAGTGGTACATTTGATCCGACCTGTTGACGGTCATGTCAGGCTTGCTGGACCCGGACTTTGGCTATATTGCATTAGGAGCAATGACAGAGGATAGCGAACCGCTAACGATGCTGGGCGGTGCATTGCTGCTCGAAGGTGATACCCTTCAGGTGGACACCACCTTTGACAATCAGCTGCGCTTTGAGTTTGTCGAAGTGGGCATCCCCTATCAAGTCTCTCACTTTCAGGATGGTTCCTGGGCCAACGGGGTAACGGTTTTTGACATGGTACTGATTGCCAAACATATTGCAGGAGTAGGGCCGCTGTCTACACCGTACCGGCTTATTGCTGCAGATGTGAATCAGTCCGAAAACATCACCATCATGGATTTGATAGCCATAAGAAACGCTATTTTAGATCCGGAGGACAACGGCGTGGCTGGCGTCCCTGCCTGGGTTTTTGTGGATAAGGCCTATGTTTTCCCTGCTCCGGATAACCCCTGGTATGGGATTGAGATTGACAGTAGCATGTGGAAGAGTTGTTTAGAAGACGTATATGCCATACCATATACATATGGAGGGCCTCCCGTGGTATTTAATGCTGACTGCATTGGCATAAAAATGGGAGACGTCAATGGGGACGCCACCGCTTTCCAACAGTCACCCGAAGCACGCTCCGTGGCAGGCTGGCGGCTGGTTTGGAAGCCTGTAGGCAATGGCGGAGCTGCGCTGGTCACCACCCGTGAAATCCTGGCCGCTTCCGGCTTTCAGCTGTCCTTCCGCGGGCCGGAGCACTTGGCTTGGGAAACCAGTCAGGGCTTTCAGTTAGAAGCCCAATATGCAGACGGTATCTGGCGCCTGCTTGCCTATCGTATCTCGGATACTCCTTTAATCAAAGGTCAGCCCATTTTGCAGATCAATAGCACCCCGGAATCCCTTGAGCTGGTCGATTCGGGTTTCAACCGTGCCTATCTTTCCGATGGCACCCTGCTAAAGCCGATAATTGCAGCCTATGAAAAGGACAAGCGGCTGACCGTCGCCCCCAATCCGGCGCGTGACCGCCTCACCGTGCAGGGGCAACAGCAATCCGCCGGTGTGGTGGCCCTGACGCTCTTTAATCCGCAGGGGCAGCCCGTGCAGACGCGGCAATGGATGGCAGGGGAATACTGGTCCGGTGAGCTACAGGTAGGCAGCCTGCCCGCTGGCTTGTACTGGCTGCAGGCGGAGACTGGTGAAGGCGTGCTGGGGGAGCGGGTGGTGGTGCGGCCTTAAATTAAAATCGCTTATTCTGTTTTCAGAGCAGCTTTTCCTTTTTCTTTTGCCCGGGAGCGCAAATCATGTGCAGGTTTCGGAAGTGTTACAAGCTTGATTTTTAAATATTTGCGATTTGGCGGAGCATAGTTTGTACCAATTCTGCCCTGTCTTTTTTTTGCAAAACTGTCACGAATAGAAAGCCAGGGCCATTGTATCTTGTGGTCAGGGATGGATTAAGGCGCTTATCTACTGTTTATTTTACTTGGTTAATCGACAGTATAGATGCTATAATGGGTTTAAAACATCTCATGATCGTGATAAACCTTGAAATAAAGAGAATAATCGGTCGTTTTGCTCAATTGAAATTAGCGTGGCTATAGCGGTCCCATTACGCCTTATGTCCCTGAATCATCAAGCTTTGTACTTTCTACAATGTTTTTTTTGAAAAAGAAGCCCGAAAATTTGGAAATATCGCGGGGGGGGGTAAATTTGATTATCGCTCAAATAAAAAAGCACATAATAAAACGGAGATTAAATTTTTTACAGTATTTGTGTTGCTTGCAGCACGTTCTGTCATTCGGGCGCTCCGTTCATTTCG
>JANSXW010000209.1 GCA_024742755.1 bacterium
AACGTGGAAGACTTTGCCTTCAGCCCGCAGAGCATCACCATTGCTGCGGGCGACATCGTGGAGTGGGCATGGACCGGCTCCGTTGCCCACACCGCAACATCAGACGCCACCTCCGGCCCCGACAGCTGGGACAGCGGGCTGCTCGGGCAGGGCGCCGTATACCAGTCGCCGGTACTGAGCGCCGGGGTGCACCCGTACTACTGCATCCCGCACGGCGGCCCCGGCGGGCAGGGCATGGCGGGCACCATCACCGTGCAGGCGGACTGTACGAACGGGCAGGTGCAGGCGAACCTGAGCTTCAGCGGCAGCGGCACGGGCGTGGACGGTTACGAAGTGCTGGTGGACGGGGCCCTGGCGGGCACCTTTTCTTACGATGTCAGCGGCCAGAACAGTGCCTCGGTGCCGGTCCCCGGCGACGGCGGCGCGCATACGATAACGGTGCGGGATGCGGCGGACAACAACTGCAGCGCCTCCACCACATTGACCACACCGGACTGCAACGCGCCAACCTGCCAGCTGAGCGTTTCGGCGGAAGAGACGGGCGGCTGTTCGGGCGGTAATGTGACCGCCACGCTGACGGTATCAGACGCAGGCGGCAGTGCCCTGGGCTTTGAGGTGCAGGCAGACGGTGCCATCGCAGGCACGTTCAGCTATAGCGGCACGGGCACGACTACGGTACAAATACCGATAGCCGGCGACGGGCAGCCGCACGATATCCAAGTCATGGACCTGGAAGACGGTGCCTGTACGGCAGCGGGCAGCCTAACAACTACCGACTGCAGCATCCCTTGTGCGCTCACCAATTTAACACTTAATACTTCTGGAAGCCCGGTAGTGCATACCATTGAGGTGCAGGATTTTGAGTTTGTCCCGCAACAATTGACTGTGGCACCGGGAGATACCATTCGATTCCTCTGGACAGGAGCTATTCCTCATACCACGACATCGGATGCGGTTTCCGGAGCGGACAGCTGGGACAGCGGATTATTGGGGCAGGGCGCTGTTTACGACGTCGTTCCTGAGGCTTTAGGTGAGCATCCTTATTATTGCATCCCCCACGGGGCACCAGGTGGCATTGGAATGGCAGGTAACATTACCGTGCAGCCGCCCTGCAATGAGGGGCAGGTCAATCTGCTGGCGACTTTTAGTAGCACAGGAGGGGGCAATGCCTACAATGTATTGCTGGACGGTACAGCCCTTCCGGGAAGCCCATTCCCATACGCATCTGGCTCAGCCCAATCCGTACAAGTAGCTGTGCCGGGTGATGGTTTGGAGCACACCTTGCTCGTTCAGGATGACCAATCTGCCGGATGTGAAGCAGCATTCACTTTCACAGCTCCCGAATGTAATACTGCTGAACCCTGCGGGCTTTCTCTGGCAGCCGAGGTGACCGAAGATTGCGATGCCGGCAATCAGGTATCCGTAGGCCTGACCATTGACCAAACCGGAACTACGGGAAGCAGTTTCCAATTGCTGGTTGATGGTGTTACTCATCCTGACAGCCCGTTTAGCTATGCACAAGGGGGCGTCACACAGCTGTCTATCCTGCTTGCAGGCAATGGTATGATGCGTAATTTTGAAGTAGTGGATTCGGATAGCCTTGACTGTTCGGCAAACACTACGTTGGAGGTGCCTCAATGTGGCGCAATTTGTGAAATACAGCAACTGTCCGTCACTAGCAGCGGCGCAGCCAATCATCAGATTTTGGTGGAAGATTTTGAATTTCAACCCGCCGTTTTGACTGCAGCGCCTGGAGATACGATTACGTTCGTCTGGACTGGCAGTATTCCTCACACCACCACCTCGGATGCCACGAGTGGCCCTGATAGCTGGGACAGCGGATTGCTGGGACAAGGGGCCACTTATCAGCTGGTTTTGAATGAAGAAGGAAGTTACCCTTACTACTGCATTCCGCACGGAGGGCCGGGAGGAATCGGTATGGCTGGAACCATTCATATTGAGGACCCTTGCAATGCTGGTCAAGCCACCGTTGGGATCAGTTTTGAAACCACTAACGGCAGTGCGCTTGGCTATCAGGTATTTGTAGACGGGAATTTGGTAGCCGGCCCGATTGCCTATGATGACCCTACGGGGTTCAATACGACCTCAATTACGATACCTGGTGACAGCTTGTTGCATACCCTGACTGTACAGGACCTGGAGGTCGGCTTTTGCGCTGCGAGTACCACTTTTACTGCCCCGCTTTGTGAGGTGCCTTGTGCGATTCTGAATTTAGAGGCCAACGTTGGTGCAGGCATTGCCCATGTCATTGAAGTTAGAGACTTTGATTTTTTTCCGGCAGTTACTTCCGTAAGGGTAGGAGAGACCATACGGTTTAACTGGACGGGGGCCATTCCCCATACAGCTACTTCTGATGCCAGCACCGGCCCGGATAGCTGGGACAGCGGATTGCTTGAGCAGGGGGACTCCTTTGAAGTTGCCATTCAGGAGCCGGGCGAACATCCCTATTACTGTATTCCCCACGGCGGCCCGGGAGGGATTGGCATGGCAGGCATGATCGTTGCGGATCCGGATTGCCTGGAGGACAGCGTGCAGGTGGCCGTAATGTTTGAAGTCACCAATGGCAGTGCCCAGGGCTACAACCTGTTTATTGACGGCCAATTAACGGAAGGCGCTCCTTTCTCCTACACTAACCCGATGGGAACCAACATGGTATTTGTTAACCTTCCGGGAGACGGTCAGCAGCATTTTGTCACGGTGCAAGATTTGGAGGTTGGATTCTGTGCCGCGACCACCTCAGTCCTGGTGCCGGACTGCAGTGCGCCTTGCAGCGTAGATAGCCTGAGCGTCGAATTTCCAAGCCCGGCTCTTCATGAGGTGCTGGTGGAGGATTTTGAGTTTTTGCCCGCTCAACTGGATGTGTATACTGGTGATACGGTACGGTTTGTCTGGACGGGGAGTATCCCACATACTGCCACTTCAGATGCTGCAAATGGCCCGGATAACTGGGACAGCGGATTGCTGGGGCAGGGTGCCTTCTTTGATGTGGTCCTGAATGAGCCCGGCAGCCATCCTTACTACTGCACTCCCCACGGTGGGCCGGGCGGCATAGGTATGGCTGGTGTGATCAACGCATCGGCACCATGTGAGGGGGATAGTATCCTGACCACGATATACTTTTCTGATACCAATGCAGAGGGCCCCTTTGAGGTGAGCCTGGATGGCATTTTTTGGACTATCATTAACGGCTCGGGCAGTGCTGTTTATCTGCCTGGCGACGGGGAAGCCCACGAGCTAATTGTGCAGGATGCCAACGCTGTGGAGTGTGCAGATACCCTGACTTTCACCACCCCAATGTGTGATACAGACGAGCCGGTATTTTGTGGCCTTAGCATGGTGCTTGACCAAATTAGCGGCTGTGAAGATGGAATGGTCGGCTATGATCTGGACCTTTCTGTTGTGCATACGGGGAATACCGGCTACAACCTTTTTGTTGATGGCATACTCCAAACCGGATCGCCATTCAGTTACAACGATCTGCCTGCAATGCTTACTTTAGAAGGTGACGGGCTTCCGCATGAAATCATTGTGACAGATGCGGACAGCACTGCATGCGCCGATACTGCAACTGTAGTAACACCGGATTGCAGTCAGGGGTGTCTGTTAAGCTTGGATAGCCTGGTGGTAGGCCCTGCGGTCGTTCATGTGGTGGAGGTACGGGATTTTGATTTCCTGCCGGCAGAGCTGGAAGTGGCAGTTGGCGATGTAGTCCGGTTTGTCTGGACAGGGGCCGTTCCTCACACAGCCACAAGCGATGCCACTGCCGGGCCGGATAGCTGGAACTCCGGCCTGTTGGGCGAAGGAGCCGTTTTTGAAGTGACCATTACCACTGCAGGGGCACACCCTTACTACTGTGTGCCTCATGGCGGGCCGGGAGGCATAGGCATGGCGGGCCTGATCACGGCTGAAGAGCCCTGCGCAGATGGGATGCTCAACGCATCGTTATATTTCCAGTCTTTTAATACAGGGACCGAAGGCTTTGATGTACTGATCGATGGTATGCTGACAGCCGGCAGCCCTTACCCTTACGCGGCAGGGGGCAATCAAATAGCAGGCATTGCTATACCTGCTGACGGACAGATTCACGAGGTGCAGGTACGGGATGCATTGGAGGCGGACTGTCAGTTCACTACAGAAGTGGAAATGCCGGATTGTTCGGACCCTTGCCTGGGTTATAGTGCCGGCTTTAGCGCCGCACCAACCAACAACAGCCTGGAGATAGCCTTTACCGACGAAACGGAGCTCAATGTCACTTCCTGGTCCTGGTCATTTGGGGACGGAACAAATAGTACCGCGCAAAACCCGGTGCATGTTTTTCCAACAGCAGGTACCTATACGGTTTGCCTGACAGTAATGGATAACAGTACCGGTTGCCTCGACATGCACTGTTCGGAGGTTGAAGTAAGCAGCACGCTTTGCAATATTGATTTTGCCTTGTTTTCCGATGGGTTGTCTGTTACATTGGTGGATGCCACGCAAAGTACTGCGCCGGTGCAGGACTGGTCCTGGAACCTTGGCAACGGGACTACCATTTCAGGTCAGGACAGTATCACCTACACTTATGCAGACCTCGGAACCTATACCATTTGTCTTGAAGTGTTAGCCGATGGGTGCAGTGGTGAACTATGCCAGGAAATTGATCTTACGGATCCCTGCCTCTTGTTTGCCCCCGGCTTTACCTATACGGTTAATCCGGAGGATCCATTATCGGTACAGTTTGTTGACCTGACATCAGGTATGCCCAACCAATGGCTCTGGGGCTTTGGGGATGGCATGACTTCGCATCAGCAAAATCCGGTACACACCTATTCCTCTTCAGGTACTTATACGATCTGCTTACTGGTACAGGATACAATAACGGGCTGCAATAAAGCCCTGTGTGAAAGTATTTTTATAGGTACTACCGGGAGTGCAGGCACCGAACAGGTCAATTACAAAGTTACGATTGCACCCAATCCGGCACCTATGGGGCAGCCTGACTGGACGGTGTCCGGCATACATCCTGCTGATTACCAGCAAGATCTTCAGCTTTTTATTTATGACCTTCAGGGCCGGTTGCTAACAGATGGACAGGTAAAGGGGAAACCGGATTTGGTTGTGGAAGCGCCCTTGTCGGCTTCTGCCGGCATGTATATCGTTGAGTTGCGATCCAGCCGCAGAGTCTATCAGGGCAGGGTTATCCTCCAATAAAATAAGAAACAATGACCAGCAATCTGAAGTTAAGCATCGCAGCCGTTTTTTTGATCGCATGGGGCCTGGGGTATTACCTGGGGCAGGGGAATACGCCTGTTGCTGCCCCTCATCCTATGCAGTCTTTCGTGAATTGTGCGGCAGAAGCCACTGATATTTACACGTGCAGCATGCACCTTTCTTTGGAACAGCCCGAATCCGGTCAGTGCCCGGCTTGCGGTATGAAGCTAATTAAGAAAAGGCTCCTGCCGCAGTTCAATCCCGATTTAGTTGCCCTGTCGGATGCAGAACTGCTGCTATCTGGTGTGGAAACTCAGATCGTAGGCGATCCGAAGTCTTCCCGGGGTGGCATCCCGCTATCCGGCCGGCTGAAAATACCCCCGGGCCAAATCCGAAAGCAAGTCGCCGGTCTGCCGGGGCGGATAGAGGCATTGCACATTACTGCTGAAGGGGATTTTGTGAAAAAAGGCGAGCCCGTGGCTTCCATTTATTCCAAAGACCTGATCGCGGTAGTCGAGGCTTTTGTGCACAGCACCAACTCAGAATCCATTCTGCGGGCGGCAAAGAACAACCTTAAAAGCTGGAACCTGGACCTCGAAGTCCTGCAACAGTTTGATGTAGCTTCCGGGCAGTACCGTCATCCGGTGACAATCAGCGCGGACTATGAAGGGTATGTCCTGGAGCATTTTGCCCATACCGGAGATTATACCGCTAATGCTCACATGGGGGCACCAACTACCTTGTATACCGTTGCCAGTTTGAACAAGCTGTGGGCTGTCCTGGAGGTCTATGAACCTCAATTGTCATCGATAAGGCTGGGCAGTTACGTTCAATTGACCACAGAGGCTTTTCCCGGCGAACGCTTTGAGGGCAGGATATCCTTTATCAGCCCGGTCGTGGACCCGGACAGCCGGACTGTAGAGGTACGGGTGGAATTGCCCAACCCCGGCCACCGCCTGAAACCGGATATGCTGGTGGAAGGCACGGTTGCATCGGGTGAAGGCTCTGATGATGCTTCAGTTTTGCTGCCACGGTCGGCAATCCTGTGGACCGGGAAGCGGTCCGTGGTATATGTCAGGGACCCTGAATTCGGCCAGCCTGTATTCCGGCCGCGGACGGTAGTTTTAGGGCCTGCCCATGGAGATTTCTATACCATTGAAGAAGGGCTTGTTCCCGGAGAAGAAATCGCTGTGAACGGGGTATTTGCTATAGATGCCGCTGCACAGCTAAGAGGTGGAAGGAGTATGATGAGCCCCGGCAGGTTGCCCGACGAGCCCGTT
Source organism: bacterium (assembly GCA_024742755.1). Lineage (GTDB taxonomy): Bacteria > Bacteroidota > Bacteroidia > Chitinophagales > Saprospiraceae > Phaeodactylibacter. The sequence goes on from JANSXW010000209.1 coordinate 6,492, forward strand.
GCCGCACAACATTGACCGGGTTCAGTACCGGTTTTTTCCGGTTCGGCGGAAAATAGTTGCTGCTCCCCCCGATATAGGCTTACCTTTGGACTAGAAATTTAACCGATGATACTAAAGCACAACAATTGGATAATCATTTTGGCAGGGGCGGTGTTTTATACCCTCAGCCTCAACAGCTGTAAGCATGACCCGGTATTGGGCGATGATCCGATTACGCCGGTAGATACCACCGACATCTCCAATCCGATTGACTCTACAGACAATCCGGTGGATACTTCGGGGACGCCTTGCGATCCGGAAGTGGTGTACTTCGAATTGGATGTTTTGCCTATCCTGCGTTCCAACTGTGCTTTTGGCGGTTGCCATGATGACAACAGTGCGCAGGACGGTGTCATTCTGACGTCTTACACTTCCGTTATCAATACAGCTGATGTCGAAGCCTTTGATTTGGATGGCAGCGATTTATACGAAGTGATCACTGATGATGATGCCGATAAGCGCATGCCGCCTCCGCCCAACAATCCGCTGACGAGCCAGCAGATCAACCTGATTAGCAAGTGGATCTTACAGGGCGCGAAAAACGAAACCTGCAATCCCGGAGCGGGTGGTTGCGATACGACTGCTGTCAGCTTTGCTGCACAGGTTTTACCGGTGATCAATACCAACTGTTTTGGTTGCCACAATGACGATGTGTCAAACGCTGGCATTTCCCTGAGCAGCTACGAAAAAATCAAAGCTGTCGCGGAACAAGGCCTGCTGGTCGGCGTCATCAGCTGGGCTCCCGGTTACGATCCCATGCCGCTGGGCGCACAGTCCCCGCTGCCGCAATGTACGATTGACCAAATTGAATCCTGGGTAGCAGCAGGCGCACCTAACAATTAATGTACGATGAAAAACTGTCTGATCGCCCTTGCCGCAATACTGTCCTTGTTGGCGGTTTTGCCGGGCTGCTATTACGATGTGGAAGAGGAGTTGTACCCCAATACCGGTTGCGACACCCTGGATGTGGGCTATGCCACTACCATCGCTCCGATTATTGAGGATAACTGCCTGAACTGCCATAGCGCAGCCGCAAATTTTGGGAACGTGACACTGGAAGGGCACAACAACCTTAAAACTTACGCAGACAACGGGCAACTGCTGGGCGTTATCCGCCATGAAAGCGGCTTCCCGGCTATGCCTCAGGGGGCACCTCAGCTTGTTGACTGTACCATCGAAAAAATCGAAAACTGGGTGAACGATGGCGCCCCGGATAATTAAAAACTCAATTGCCATGAAATATTTGAAATACCTACTACTGCTGGCAGTCATTGGCGCAGCCGTTGGATTTTACCAGTATAATAAGCCCCACCAAAACATGGAAAAAGCCGATGCGGATGTAACCATGACCGCACCGGAGCTTTTCCAGGCCTTTGAAAAGGACGAGCTGTCTGCCAATGAAACCTATCTTGACAAGGTGGTGGAAGTCAAAGGAGAGGTGCAACAGGTCTCCACCAACGATGAAGGCGGCATCAGCCTGACCCTGAATAGCGGCAGCGATATGTTCGGAGTCATTTGCCAGCTCGATGAACTGACGGAGCACCAGAAAACGACGTTTGAGCCCGGCGAAGAAGTCACGGTCAAAGGCATCTGCACAGGCATGCTGATGGACGTAGTCTTAGTGCGCTGCGTGGTGAA
>JANSXW010000355.1 GCA_024742755.1 bacterium
CCCCCCCCCCCCCCCCCCCCCCCCCCCCCCCCCCCCCCCCCCCCCCCCCCCCCCCCCCCCCCCCCCCCCCCCCCCGCGGGGCCCGCCCCCCGCGGGAGTAATATGTTGAGGCCAGGCATCAAGCAGCGGCATGGGCTACGAGCCCAAGAAAGCCCTGGACACAGGGCCTTAGCCTCAGCGATGTGGGTGTGGGTCAAAAGTAAACCAGCAGGGGACCGCCTGTTTTAGTCATGGGTTCCATTTACCAGGGGTACCCATTTTTGAGCCACAGCCATGTGACGTGGGCATTTCCCAAAGGGGGGTCAAACATTGTCCAAGCACTTGCCAAGGCCCACAGCACTTGGGAGTGCTTAAGTGGATCCCTGCCAAAATGGGAGCCCAACTTGGGAAGACCTGCGATCTGCAGGCAGTTCGCCTTTGTCCAGCCCTGCGAACATGGCAGCGCGAGGTTCCTTGAAACTGGTCTAACTCAAGCGCTGGAACTTTGGCTCAGGTTGCATGGGGATTGATCATTGGCTTGCGGCTTACTTATCGGCAGAATGGACGCCCCCACAATGACTTCGGTTTTGTAGCCAGGTGAAGAAGCCTTAACAAAAACACGCAGCGATATCAACTCTCAGCCGGCAAATTTTGTGACTCCTAGGGACGAAACAAGCACGAACTCACCAATTGACTTTAGAGATGCCTTCCTGTAGCTCTGGTTAATGGGTCGTTCGTGTTTTGGGGCTCTCCTTTTGCCCCCCTGGGTGGGGTTGCAGCCGCAAGAGCAGAATGCCTGTGAACTGCTCCTTACTTTAGAACGCACCCGCACATGCGTGTTTGCCGAGTATTGTGCCGCTTTAGAACGCACCCGCACATGCGTATTTGCTGAGTATTGTGCCGCTCTTGATTTGCTTGGCTGTTGGCACTTTTTGGAAGATGCAGGAGTCGGTCGACATTTCAATGTGGTACCTGGGTTCATGGGTTTAATTGCTGGACGTACTATATTACATCAGAATACGGGGGGCCCCAAGCATAGACTGCGGCTTGTGTGTTGGTTTCACTTCAAACCAAGGTGAACAGAAAAACACACCCACGCACACACACTTAAACTCCAAATGGAGAGTGCTAATCATTCGAGTACAACTGATGAGTCTCGAGTACAACTGATGAGTCTCGAGTATGATGAGTATCGGCTTGATTTCCGCGGGCAAAAAGGGGACCTTGTTGGGAAGCAGGTACGTAGCTGAGCGTCCTCAGCTACTTCCCTTCCAGTGACCTAGCTTCGTTGGATCAGGTCAGTCACTGGAAGCCTGATCCCCCTGCTGTGAAACCGGAGAGTGGCGACAGGGCATTCTGTCACTCCGCACACACACGCCCCTCTACGAGGGGCGAAGTTTCTCTTTTAACCTGCCGGAAGATCACATGCTCACACTCAATTGTCTAACGTTGACCAAAAAATCCTCCACGGCGAGGGGAGCGAGACACCGCCCTAAACCGCTCAGAAGACGGGAACGAAAGATCACCACGTTGAGCATTGCGAGTGTCGCCATAGAGGACTGAAGCGATTTGCGAAGCAGCCGGACGATCACCATGAGAAAACGGAGTGGCATA
>JANSXW010000198.1 GCA_024742755.1 bacterium
AATCAGAATAGCCCTAAATTAATATTTGATGGTACTATTATCTCATCATGTGGGAACGATAGGTGGTCTTTTATTAGCGCTACAGATGAATTTTCAGAGATAAGTTTTATAAACGGAACAATTGCAAAGCAAGGAACTTCATGCATATTTATTGGAGAAAACGCTGCACTTACTGCTACTAATTCGACATTTTCGGACATTTCCATAAGTTGTATTACTCTAGGGTCCACAGCTGGACCCTATGCTCAAAATGTTAATGCCACCATAGTAAATAATGTCTTTGAGTTTAGCCCTTTTGGTGTACGGGTCTTTCATACTCAGTCAATAAGTATTGGAACTGGAAACATCTTTAGGTTTCCGGTAGCCGCTCCGCCTTCCTTCGGTAATCCAGTGGCAATCCTTAGTAGTAGCAGCTCCATTTCAGTCGCTTCAGGAAATGCGATCGAAGGGTTCCCCATTGGTATCTGGTCCAATAACAAATCAGCTGATTTTCGCTATTTAAGCTGTTCAGGAATTGAAATTTCTGATTGTGGTACAGGAATTGATATAAGAGCGCTTAATGACGGTACATCCTCTCCTCAAGACGGTGTAAATCTATATCTTCGTTCATCTCTCTTTAAAAATAATACCACGGATATATCTGCCGATGCACAATCAGGAAATTCCTATTGGATTTTTGGTAACCAATTCCTGAATCAACAAGGTAACAATACCAGTAGTATTGCAATTGGCGGAACGATACCGCAATCTATCAGTTTTCAGAATAACATAATCGACCGTCCAGCAGGGAATGGCATTAGGTTAAGTTTGCCTGTTTGGGATGCAGGGGCATCAGGGCTTAACGTTCAAAACAATGATATTACAACCAATATAGATGGAATAGGTCTGTCACTGTTCAGAGGTGGCAGGATTGGGGATAATATTGTCACTTGTTCTGGTAACACTGCCATAGAGATTGTTAATTGTGATGGTGCTTCCATTTATGATAATGAGGTTTCGGCCACAGGAACTGGCGATGGTCAATTTTCAGGTTCAATCTATCTGGAAAACTCTGTCAATTGCATTTTGGAGTGCAATTATACAGATGGAATGGGGAATGGAGGAGGCATCAGCTTTTTTGAACACTGTGATAATTCAATAGTCCTGCGCAATACGATGTCTAATCATGTTCGGGGGCTGGCTTCCGTTGCATTTGCTGGTGATCCAGTAATTGGGCAACAGCCCTATAGAGATAATATTTGGCTAGGGGGTAGCACCGCTGAAGCTGCTCTGGAGACGTTTAGTGGCACAGTGCTTCCATTTTTCTTTATTGCTAGCCAATTTACAGTTCAGAATAATACAGGGCAGATATGGCCTGCCCCTATCATTCCTTCTCAGAATCCTCTGGGCGCGGATCCCTTGGCATGGTTTCGTGTTGTGTCTTCCCCTTCAAATCCTCCCCAAGCGTGCTTTGACACCCCTCCTATTGAGGAGGTATTTGGAAATCTAACACGGTTTGAGGAAGGGCTTATGGATGGAACGGTTAATCCGCCGGTTGGCTCTTCCGGTAAATATCGGGATATAGACTTTCAGGTTTTTTCGAAATTGAAGAGCGATTTATCTCCTTTAGATATAAATAGTTATGCATACTATGAGTCACTTAACTCTTCCTACTTCAATGATCGTTATTCGCTTCAAGAGCATATAATGCATGCATCCGATGCATCAGCAACCCTGGATATTGAAGAAGAGAATGAGCTTCTATTGGAGAAATTAGAACTGCTAGCTAGTATAGACGATGGCACTCAGGAGTCTCTTAGAGATAGCACATTGGAAAGTGTTCATTCACTCTCATCCTTAATCTCTGGGCCTGTACTTTCCTATCAGGAGGGCATGGAAGAAAGGCTGTCTAATATACAACTATTACTTCAGGGAATGTCAGGTACAGCGCCTTCCGATTCTGCATTTGTTGAGGTAGCTACTGTTTATTTCAATAATTTTGGAATGGTATACGAACAATACTCCCAGGCGGATCAGTCTGTTGTAGACTATTATGCAGGACTTTGCGCATTGGAATATGAAGAGGCTGTGTACCTGGCTAATGCAATTGCAGGAACTGCATTCAAATATGACCTGATCTCGGCTTGCACGACTGAAAACTTATTTTTTCAGGTACCGGATAAGCCTCAAACCAATGAGCGTTTTCGGATATACCCATCTCCAACAAGGGGTGAAATCAATATTCATTACCCTTTTGAAGAGTTTGAATCAATGAAGGTGTACAATGCTATTGGTAAAGTCATCCTGGAGTTAAAAAGCCCTCAACAGACAATCAACCTAAACGGTGAGGCAACTGGAATCTACTTTGTTGAACTAATTAGCCAAAATAACGAACGCTATGTACAGAAGGTTATCCTTCAATAACCTCTTACTATGGTCAATGCTTTTGATCTGCTTCCTCCCGAGTGAGGGGGCAGGCCAAAAGCACGACCATATTTGGTTTTATGGCTGGAACAATTCACCTGATCAGCCAGATTTTCACGGTGGACGAATAGATTTCAACTACGCTCCACCTCTGGCGACTCCGGATTTACGAAATGTAGATATGGAACTCTATGGCCATATCATGTCCGATAGTACAGGCGAAAATGTACTATACTATTCTCATGGCCGGCATATCTTTCATATGGGAGGTCAGGTAATGGAAGGCGGCGATAATGTTAACCCTGGTTATTGGTGGGACATTAGCCACCCTGGTCCATACATATCTCCAATGTCAGGGTTGTCAATACGCTATCCGGGCAGGGAAAATGAGTATTTGTACTTCCATCAGCGGTATGATTCATTGCGTACGCCGCCCCCGGTTTGCTGCCTTTTTCCAAGGAATATTTATTATTCTGTTATCGATATGTCTGCGAATGAAGGATTGGGTGCTGTCACATCCAAAGGTAACGTGCTAACGGATGCCTACAATGCGGGCTTTGGTATGACCAAAACCGCTGATAATGCTGGTTGGTGGCTGGTCTTTGGGCAGCATCAGTCCAATATCTATCATACTTACCGGGTAGACAGCAGCGGCGTACATTTCCATCGGTTGGATACCCTGGGCATCAATATTTACGAAGACTCAGAGAAAGTGGACCAACCGGGCTACAGCCTTTTTTCTCCGGACGGGACTATGTTTGCCCGTTCTGACTACTGGAACGGTATTACCGTCCTTTCCTTTGACCGCTGTGAAGGCAGGCTGTACAATGCCCGGTTTTATCCAACGGAGTTTGTCAATACTTTCACGGGATTGGCTTTTTCGCCCAATTCCCGCTTTCTGTATTACAATACTTCCAGTCAGATGGTTCAACTGGATACTTGGGAAGAGCCGGAAGCCCATGCTTTGGATACGATTGCCAACTGGGACCGTTACCACGAGCTGGATATGATCCCTTTTGGTGATGGCTTTTGGTTCAGTGAATTAGCACCAGATGGGAAGATTTATATTTCTGCAACAACTTCCAGCCGTCATTTGCATGTGATTGAGCGGCCGAACCTTCCGGGGCAAGCCTGTGGCTTCCGGCAACATGGTTTTTCACTGCCTACTTCAAATGGAGGTACGGTTCCACATTTTCCAAATTACCGGTTGGCACCCATAGACTGTGAATAGATGAAGAGACTATACCTACTTATTACGTTAACTGCTTTGCCTTTGCTCATCGGCGCACAGGAATTTTGGGCAGGAGGCTATACCGAAAGCCTGGACACCATTGTAAACGGCAGAATGCTCCTTAAAGCGATGCCGGATACGGTTGTTTTTGAACCTTTTGATTCGCCAGTACAGTTTGAAAGCACGATGGCGGGGGTGTTCGATGAGGCAGGGGAGATACTGTTTTACACGAATGGGTGCCATCTTTACGATCAAAACCATCAAATCTTAGCAGGAGGGGAAAATTTGAACCCCGGACCGATACACGATTTGGTCTGTGATGACTATGGCTACATTGCCCCCAAGGGTGCCACGATTGTGAACTTCAGGACGCACCCTCACCTATACTATGTCATTCATCTGGGGGTGCAGGACGATATTTCGCACTCCATTAGTTACGGCCCGCTTTATCTGACCCAAGTGGAGTATGACACGTCCTCCGGGGAGTTGATCGTACTTTCCGCCAATGAGATTTTATTGGATGGAGAAGTAGACCCTTTCGATATGATCCGGCATGGCAATGGCAATGACTGGTGGCTGATAACCAATGACTTTGGCACTTCCAGCTACCACAAAATACTGCTCACGCCAGACGGTGTGCAACAGCACGAGGTGCAGGAGGTTGGGTATGCGTTTCCCTTTCCCCCATGCCGGGGGCAGCGCTCCTTATCTGCCTCGCCCTCCGGTGAACGGCTCGTGCGGTATGGCTCTAAATGTGGAGCGCAGTTCCTGACCTTTGACCGGTGCAGCGGTGATCTTGAGGAGGCAGGCTTTTCTCCACTGCCCTACAATGTAGTAGGTGGGGGAGGGAGCGTCTTTTCTGATGACTCCGAGTACGTCTACCTGACTTACTGGCATCAGATTATGAAGGTAACATTTAGTGATCCGCAAGATACGCTGCGCCATGCTTATCGCCCGCCCCTCAATATTGGAGCGAGTTTTATACATGCTTATCGTGCCCCTCACGGCACAATATTCATTGCCCCTCATGCATCTGAGCCATACCTGCACACCATCCCTGCCGATGATGATCATCCGGATACGGCTATGGTAGCGCTTGAGGGCCTGTCGCTGCCATATCGTATGCAGCGGACTATCCCGCACTATCCCAATAAGACATTAGGGGACTGGCAAGATGCGCCCTGTGATACCTTGCTGACAAGCACTGAAGAGATAGCCCTTGGTCCACAGCCAGATTTATTGAAACTTTATCCCAACCCGGCTCATCAAAATATTACGCTGGACATAGCATTGGAAGGAGAGAAAACCGTGACTTTGGTCAATGCCGTAGGGCAAATAATCCGGAGGCAGACCGTTCGCGCCGATCACTTGCGCCTGCCGCTAGAGGGTTTTCCGCAGGGGCTTTATTTTGTGGTATTGAGCCAGAATGGTGTCTCTTTGGAGGTAGAGCGGTTTATCCGGCAGTAGGGTGGAGGCATGCAACTGCATTGTTTTCGAGCATTTTAATGTAAACATTTGGCAGAGGGATGATTTTTTGTGCCCAACATTGCTGGGTTTTTTAAAAAAGCCTTAACTTACTGTTGTGAAATTTTCGAAGCGCCTCTTTTATCTCTTTTATCTCTTTTATCTCGGGTGTAAAAAGGCTGTTCGAATGTACATTTAGTCTGGTACTAAAAAGGCTGATGCGTCGAGCATCGGTAGTGCTTCTATTGACGCATCAGCCACATTATTAATATCAGAAGTTTAAATTATGCAATTTAAGCGAAACATTCAAAGCGTAAGTGTAGGCGTTTTATTCTACTTTGCGATGGGGGCTTTTATTGCCCCCCTATTCGGACAAACGGTTTTTTACCAGGGGCAAGTTGTTGATTATTGTTCAGGCGACCCATTAGAAGGTGTTGAAGTTCGTTTCTTAGGTAATTCATTTGGAGCGCCTCCTGGTGCCTTTTATGAAACAACAGATGAAAATGGAAACTTTTCGACCTTTCTTTTCGGCTACGACAGATGGATTGTAACCGTCAGCGACCCAAAGGGGCCTACAGTACCCGGCTCTTACTTTTTTCGGGCAGCTCAGGGCAATCAATCAAATATCGATTTTGAGCTCCTGCCTGGAGATTGGGAGATAGAAGTAAATGGAGCTCCGGTTTCTGTGTTTAACTCCAGTTCAACCCCATTAGTCGTTTGTACAGATCAGGAAAGTTGTATTGATATAAATGAAGCCTTTAAGGAGAAATATGATGGCAACGGAAATATAACCTACTGTTTCCGGGGGAGAGCTTACCAGACTAACCTGGCCGGTGAAAAACTTGGCCTGCTTGCCGAGTCTCCATGCATAACCATAGGGGGCCGATTTGGGGTAGGGATTCCACCCTGCGGCACTGGCGTTGACCTCAGCCAGGTCCTGGGTCAAATTGAAGATATTCCGGGTGAAGGTTTACTTGTACTAATTGAAGTGGAACAGTTTTGTTGCAATCGTGCTTGCCAACCTGGCCCGGAATCCTTAACCAATACCCAAGCGTTCTTTGTCCGTGTGCAGGAGGGGCTGGATTTTGATTTTGGGTTTGGGGGCAGTTCTGCTATAAAGGTGTTGAATAACGTGCCGAATAATGAATTAATTCCTAGAGACGAGTCGTTCCCTGGGGCTACATTAGGAGATATTTCTGCGCAAATTTTTATAACAGATGGCACTGAAGTAGAAAAGATTGACGGCTATCGAATCATTATTGAGCAGGTCAATTGTGCCACTGGCGAATTTATTGTTACGTTGTATGATAAAGAGTTTGACGGGGATTTTGCTTTAGATGGTTTGTTGTTGGCAACAGAAGATATAGGGCCTGCGGGAGAAGAAACAACTGGCTATTTTAATCAAACAAACACAAACGGCTTATGCTACAAAGCCACCGTAATTGCTGAATCAGAATGCGGTCAGCTGGAGCAGTTTAGTTATTTTAATATTGCACAAAGTTGTTCTTTTTGTCTCGTACAGGAAGAGAGTGGAGCTCAAGATATAGAAGCATCAAGTGGCATATTGGCAGAAGTCTTCCCGCTTCCCGCAACCTCAGTACTAAATGTACATGTTAGCAAGAGTAATGCAGAAGAGGAGCAAATAAAGCTTACATTGTTAAACAGTACAGGGCAGGTGCTGCAAAATGTTGTAGATGTCCAAGCGGTTGAAGGCTTCAATTTCTATGAGATAGATGTATCGGCATATCCTGCGGGGCTATACCTGTTATCCATTTCCAATGGGCAACAACGGATTAGCCGTAAGGTCATTGTGGAATAATCTAATAACACAGGGCGGCAGGTACCTGCCGCCCTGCTTATTTATATAAGTCTTGCTATGCAAAGGTACGTTTACTTATTACTCTTTTTTATTCCTTTACTGACAAGTGCCCAGCAAAATCTAGTCATCAACCCAGGGTTTGAGGTTTATGAAAATTGTCCTGAGAATCTAGGACAATTTACGGGATACGTATCCGACTGGATAAGTTACTTCTTTACTCCGGAGTATTTTAACTATTGTGGATTTATATCTGGAAACATACCTCCAAGAACAGGTAATGGTTATGCTGGTGCTTACATGTACTTAATGGTAACAGAGACTTACTCCTTCCATGAGTATTTACACGGACAACTCTCAGAACCTCTAATAGCAGGCAGCACTTATTACTGTGAGTTCTACATAAAGCCGCGTTTTGATGGAGGCTTCATCAATAAATACGAAATGATCGTAACCCCTGAGCCTATTGACTCCACCTTGCCTTCTGATGGCGTGCTCAACATGGAGCCGACTATCGAGTACGTGGGAGATATCATCACCGATACGACGCAGTATACCAAAATATCAGGCTGCTTTACCGCACAGGGGGGCGAGCGCTATATCACCCTGGGCAATTTCAATGCCGACCAGGAGACTGATTTTATTTGGGACCCCAATACTGCCCTTGAGAGATCAAATTATTCCTACTTTGACGATGTTGGGGTGTTTAAGTTCAGTTTCGAGCACCTGCTCAGTTTTGACACGATCATATGTGCGGGTAGCTGCATCAACATCGCCAACCGCATAGGGGGGGATTACAACTGGCAGTTTGCCGGTGCTTCCCCAAGTACTTCTCAGGAGATCGCGCCCCAGCAAATCTGCTACGATGAGCCTGGCGTGTTCGACATAGAGGTCGTCATGGCCCACTGTGCCGGCCAAGATACCCTGCTGCTGGAAGGGGCTGTGACGGTAGTGCCGCAGCCCACGCTCACCGCTGATACTTTGCAGCAGTTGCAAGTCACGGCAGGGGATACGGTTCCACTACAAGCTTGCGCCGAGGGCGACACCTACCAATGGCAACCTGCTCAGGAGCTGAGCTGCACCGATTGCCCCAACCCCTCGGCTACACTGCAGGAGGATGTGACGTATACGGTGCAAGTTTTGAACGCGGGGCAGTGTGCCCAAAGCTGCACCTACGAGGTGGAAGTTTTTGAGCAGCCTGACCCAAGTTTTGCTTTATCTCAGGATACCATTTGTAGTGGGCAGTGCGCCACTGTAGAATACACCGGCACAAACTCGGATATCGGGCTGGCATGCTGGTCATTCGAGTCGGCGGCGCCTGCGCAGGCAAGCGGGCTGGAGCCGCAGGCAATTTGTTTTGACCAACCCGGCCAATACGAAATCAGCCTGCAAGTCGGCACAGCACTTGACACCCTCACCGCTGTGGACACTATCGTAGTCCTGCTGCAGCCGGAAGCCTCGGTCCCAGCCGCGGAGCCTTATCGCTTGCAGTTTGGGGAGCACTTGCGCTTGTCTGCTTGTGCCGATGGGCAATTCTACGCCTGGCAGTCCAACTACCCGCTTTCCTGCCGCAATTGCCCGAACCCGGAGCTGGAAGCGATTGGCAACGATACTTTGCAGCTTTTGGTAAGCAATGGCGGCAATTGTGCGGTGGCTTGCCGCTATTTCGTGGAAGTTGAAGTGCCGGATAACATTTATTTGCCTACGGCTTTCTCCCCCAATGATGACGGGCGCAATGACTTTTTTGAGCCGCTGGGGCCTTATCATGAACCCCTTAGGTTAGAAGTTTATGACCGCTGGGGCGGTTTGCTATATAAAGGTGAAGGTATTGCTGCACGTTGGGATGGTATTTCCGGAGGGGAGCCAGCCACTGCAGGGCTTTATACTTATCAGTTGTTGTACCGTGATGTTCGCGATGGTCTGGTAAAAAAGGTCTCCGGAGGTGTGATGCTATTGAGGTAGCTAATGTGAGGAGGAGATGAAAGGCACTTCGAAAGTGCCTTCCACCTCCCCGCCCTCTTTACTTCTTAAGCAAATCCCGGATCTCAGCCAGCAGCTCTTCCTGCGAAGGCCCCTTTGGCGCGGGTGGAGCTTCCTCTGCCTCTTTCTTTTCCGTCAGGCGGTTGTAAGACCGGATGATCATGAAAACAATGAAGGCGATGATCAGGAAGTCCAAAATCCGCTGTATGAAAATACCATAGCGGATGGCAACCTCCTCCTGCACGAGCTCGCCC
>JANSXW010000182.1 GCA_024742755.1 bacterium
CTGTATGCGTAAGCAAAGGTAGAGTCGATCGCCAGAACCTCATCCAGTGCTTCCTGGTACGCTCTGCTGAACTGATAATGCCCTCTTGTTTTTTCCAATGCTCTACAAGCCTTATATTTCAACTCGTCTCCGTTGTACATAAAGACATTACAGTTGGGCTGCGCAGCTAAACGGGCAGACAGAACGGCTAAGACAAAAATCAGAAGCATTCTCATGGCAAAATATCAGTTAGGTTTCCACTGTTGATCTTGAAGATTAGATATTGGTAGTAATCTCGTGGCTTGCCATCCTTTGAAAACACGGCCCAGCCATCCAATGACTTGGTAATCTTTAATAACTGGTCTGTGACCCTTTCATCAAAAGTTTGTTCCTCGTAATCTAAATCGGAGCCTATCATTCTAAATCTTCCAGCCTGTCCCTGACAGTTGACAATAAAGCGGATTCTTATCCAGCCACTTTGAGCCGTTTCTACCGGTAGATATGCTTCTTTGAACCGCTTGCGCAAGGCTGTCTTCTCCCCTTCATACTGAAGCCCCTGTCCGAAATAGAAGTACCGCTGAACCAGTTTTTCGCTACCACACAACCGGAAATCAGCAGCATCCATCTCAGGGTTGGGCTCAGCATCGCCAACCCACCTTAAGTATTTGGAACCCTGGTCGCTGCGGGTACACCCAGCTAGAATTATTATTGTAACGATGGCTATTCTTTTCATTTACAGGAAATTTGACAGTACGATTGACCCAACATTTAAAGATAACCTCAATTTAAGTGATGGTTCAATTCTGCAACCTGTTACTATAGGGGCACGTCAATAATTCTTCAGGTTATTCGGGGATACTTTCCAGATAAAATAAAAAACCAGTCCTCCAAGTATGGTCCATGCCATATTATTCCAGTCAAACCGCCCATTTTTCGTCCAAATTTGAAGGGCTTCCCAGGAAAGCAGCCCCGTTTGAGAGATCAAATTGGCTGTTAAGTACCGGTTTTCGTTCAGATACAGGGTTGGCATTTTTCCTGGTATTCAAACTTGGAATGGTGAACCTAATATTCTATATAATTTGACTATTCTATCTCTGCGATTGCTGTTTTGACATATTTAGTACCTCGCCTAGTATGAATTACTCTAATTACAACTACGTCCTTTGCTTTTTCTTCGACCCGGTAAATTATCCGGTATACTTTCTTAGCCAATTATCTGTCTCAAGGTAATTGGCTTGTCAGGCTTCATTGACTCCTTTACTGGTAACCTTGCATCTGGCATTTCCTCTAATTTACGGATAGCTGATAATATGGCTTGCCGTGTATCAAATGCTTCTTGATAAGAAACATTTTCTTGAAGGTAATCAAGAATATCGTTGATATCTTTCTTGGCTACATTTGTAACGATTATTCGGTACGTTTCAGCCATTTTTCCGATTCTTTTTCAAGTTCTGCCAACGTGATGTACTCACCACGAGCTACTTGTCCCATTGCTTCATCAGCTTGCTCTTCTAAAGTAGAAGTCGTAATTGGTCTTCCATCAACCTCATAGCCAACAATAGGATCTTCTTCTCTTTTCTGGTAAGTTTCAAGCATAGCGTGGATAGCTTCCAAAAGTGCATGATCCAATTCATCAATCATCTGATGAACTTTGGCTCTTATTTCTACAGTACTCATGAACATGTATTTACAGTCATGAATATAAAAGTTTTATTACTCATAAAAATTCATTTCATAGGCTGATATTTCAACTATTGCTTCTCTTGAACTTTTTTCCCTTTCAAAACACTTACCGTATCAACCAGCGTAAACGGACACAAAAACCGGCTGCGAGCCCAATGCCCACAGCCGGTTTAAACCTCATCAAAAGTGCTGCCTGGTTTACAGCTTCTTGATTTTAATATTCCGGAACCAAACATCATTGCCGTGGTCCTGAAGGCCAATGTGCCCTTCCTTGGCTACGTCAATGAAATCCTGATAGTCCTTGAACTTACTGTTGGCCACCATCTCTTTCCAGTCGTCTGTCCAGAGGTGGTACTCCACTACGTTCTCGCCGTTCTGCGTGTGCACAACGGTACCATCGTAGGATAGGATCGTCACCTCGTTCCAGCCACCGGCAGGCACTGCATTCTGTGGCTTCGCCGGGATGAGGTCGTAGAGGGAGCCCGCCTGACGGTTGCCATCTTTGCCAAGACGGGCATCAGGGTGCTTCTCATTGTCGAGGACCTGCATCTCAGGAGAGGATTTCCAGATCGCCTGCCCATCTTCGCCGCATTTTTCGCGCGCCAGGTAGAAGATGCCGCTGTTGCCGCCTTCGGAAATTTTCCACTCCAGCTTCAGCTCAAAGTTGCCAAAGGTTTCCTTAGTGATGATGTCGCCACCACCTCCTGCCTCGCCCTGACCGGAAGCTTTGCACATTAAGGTACCGTCTACGACTGCCCAGCCTTTTTCCGGGAAACCATCCTTACAGTAACCTTTCCACTGATCGGTGCTTTGACCGTCAAAAAGGAGCATCCAGCCATCGGCTTTTTCCTCCTCTGTGAGCGTATTCATCGCTGCCGGTGCGGCTTCTTCCGGAGTACCCTCGGCAGCTTCTGCTTCAGTGGTTTCTCCTTCGGCAGCTTCTGAGGCACCGCCCTGACAGGAAGCCAGGGCAAACGCCAAAGCAGCGAACAAAAGAATTTTGAATTTCATAATCAAAGTTTTGTTTTTCGTTGATGCTTAATAGTTCCAACCCTTGCGGTACGGACGCTTGATGTACTCTTCCATCGCCTGTTTAGCATTGATGGTGGCGTACTGCGTATCGAAGCGTGGGTCACCGTCCACTACCGTAAACTTATCAGAAGAAACCACCCGGATTTCTTCATCATCAGCGATGTTGGTAATCTTCATATTCGCAGCATCCCACTCCAGCTTACGCTTCAGGTCCTGCAGGCGGATGGCCAGGTTGCCCATGACCACTACCTCGTTGAGTGGAGCCGAGTAGCCAAAGTGAGAAGAAGCTTCCGTCCGGCTGCCCTTGTCTTCCTTGCAGGCACGCACCCAGTCCATCTCGTGGCTGGTTTCCACACGGCGCAGTTCGTTGGTTGCCTTTGGTGGGTCATTCTCCCGCCCTACGATGTAGGGGTCACGGGCGTAAGTGCTGCAAATGAGTGTGCCTTTGGAGCCTACGAACATAGCACCGCCACCTCCGTCACCGAGAATTTTACCTTCCGGGATCCCCTCAGGCCGCTCCGGCAGCAGGCCGCCATCGTACCAGGTGAACTTCACAGCTGGCATGTTGACTTTGCCCATCTTCTTACGCTCCGGGAAGTAGTAAGTCACCGTTTCTGCAATCGGCGCACTTTCCGTATTTACCTGGGAAGAGCTACCTTCAAAAGCAGTAGGCTGGCCAAGGTTCAGGGCTTTGAAAACCGGGTCAATTATGTGGCAGCCCATATCGCCCAGTGCACCGGTACCGAAATCCCACCACGCGCGCCAGTTCCACGGCGTGTAAGCCGGGTGGTAAGGGCGCCATCTGGCCGGGCCAATGAAAAGGTCCCAGTCCAGGGTAGGCGGTACGGATGGCGTTTCCGTGGGGCGCTCCAGACCCTGTGGCCAGATCGGGCGGTTGGTCCAGGCGTGGACTTCCTTCACCTCTCCGATTTCACCATTCCATATCCACTCGCAAACCTGACGAATGCCCTCGCCGGAGTTGCCCTGATTGCCCATTTGCGTGGCTACGCCAGTTTCTTTGGCCAGTTTTTCAAGCATTCTGGACTCGTAAACCGAGTGGGTCAGTGGCTTCTGAACGTAAACGTGCTTGCCAGCGCGCATGGCATCCGCGGTGACCACATAGTGTGTATGGTCAGGCGTACCGACCACTACAGCGTCGATTTCGTCGCCCATATCATCCATCATGCGGCGGTAATCTTTGTATACCGCAGCATCCGGATAATCATTAAAGCACTTGGCAGCATACTTCCAGTCTACATCACAAAGCGCTACAATATTTTGAGAATTCATGTTGCGCAGGTTAGAACGGCCCATACCGCCTACACCAACGCCTGCAATGTTTAATTTGTCACTTGGCATCACATGCCCCAGTCCGGAAACTACGGTGCTGGGCACGATGGTCATACCAGCCGCAGCAACACCAGCCTGACGGATAAAAGTCCGGCGATCCAGTCCCTTTGATCCTTTTTTTCCTGGTTTTTTCATTGAATCTGATTGTTTTGATTTTGGAAATTAAAATAAGCAAATCTGTACAATTCCCAACTTTATGGGCAGGATTTGATGGCTCAATTTATGAATTATTGTACAGCCGGATTAGGAAACCGGGCAACAACTCACTATCCAACAGCAGGTTATCGGCCCCTGCTAGGTGTAATCTTTACACTAACTTTTTACAAAATATTTTTGCCGCTTTGGCGGGGCAGCGGGTCCATAAGCCGGTTACACCATCCCCCTGTACGATTCCTTTCCCCAAAGCATTCACCGATGTTCAAACCGATCTTGCTGTGCGGCCTTGCATTCCTGTCCATTTTCCTCAGTTGCAATTCCGGGGCAGCGCCCGGGGAGCAAACCGCCGATGCCCGCCCCAATATCCTTTTTATCTATGTCGATGACCTGGGCTATGGCGACCTGAGCTGCTACGGCGCTACCGGCATTCAAACCCCGAATATTGACCGTTTGGCCTCTGAAGGCCGGTTGTTTACCGATGCGCACTGTGCGGCAGCGACTTGTTCGCCCTCCCGCTATGCCCTGCTCACCGGCAACTATGCCTTTCGGCGAAAAGCCGGAGTATTGCCGGGTGATGCTCCCCTCATGATCAACCCGGCCACACCTACCCTGCCCACCATGCTGAGGGAGGAAGGCTACCGTACCGGTGTGGTTGGCAAATGGCACCTGGGCCTGGGCAATGGGGACTTGGACTGGAATGAGGAGATAAAGCCCGGGCCACTGGAGATTGGCTTCGATTATTGTTTCCTGCTCCCTTCCACTGGCGACCGGGTGCCGAGTGTTTACGTGGAACAGCATAAGGTTGTCAACCTCGACCCCGCCGATCCGCTACAGGTGAGCTTCACGGATAACCCATCGGGAGGCAGCCCTTACAACACCCCCACCGGGCTCAGCCATCCTGAATTATTGAGAATGCCGGCCGATACGCAGCACAGCGGTACCATTATTAATGGGGTAAGCCGCATTGGTTTTATGGCAGGTGGGGAAGCCGCGCACTTCCGGGATGAGGACTTTCCGTACTCCTTTCCGGAGAAAGCTATTCAATTTATGGCTCAGGCTAAGGAACAGCCGTTCTTCATGTACTTTGCCTTTCACGATATCCACGTGCCCCGGATTGTCCACCCCCGGTTTGAAGGTCAAAGCAAAATGGGCCTGAGAGGCGATGCCATCCTGCAAATGGACTGGGTAACGGGCCAGTTGATGAAAGCCCTCGACTCCCTTGGCATAGCCGATAATACGCTGGTCTTTTTCAGCAGCGACAATGGCCCCGTATTGGATGACGGTTACGGTGATCAGGCGGTGGAGAAGCTTGGCGATCATCAGCCCGCAGGGCCTTTCCGGGGCGGCAAATACAGTATCTACGAAGGCGGTAACCGGGTGCCAACCATCCTCCGCTGGCCTGGCAAAATCAAGCCCGGGCGCAGTGATGCCCTTTGGAATCAGGTAGACCTCTTCGCTTCCATTGCTGAACTGCTGGGGCACGAACTGCAGGAAGCGGAGGCACAAGACAGCAAAGCCCTGTGGCCCACACTCTCCGGACAATCAGATGAGGGGCGGGAGGTCATGTTGGAAGAAGCCTTTACCCTTGGTTTGAGAGAGGGAGATTGGAAATACATCGCCCCCACTGAAAAAGAATTCCCGTGGATCAAGGGCATCAAGGATATTGAAGGCGGCATCTCTACGGAGCCACAGTTGTACAACTTAGCGGAAGACCCCGGGGAGCAAAACAATCTGGCCGCCACTTATCCCGACAAAGTGGAAGCCATGGCCGCCGAGCTCGAAAGCATTCAAAACCAAGACCAATGAGAAGATTTGCCTTTCTGACGTTATGCCTTTTGCTGTCTGCGCTCAGCTTTGCGCAACACTACAGCGGCTATCTGAATGTGAAAGACTTTGGTGCACGGGGCGACAGCGCCACCCTAAACACCACTGCTATTCAATCGGCTATTGACTCGGCTGCAGCTATGGGTGGAGGCACCGTGACAGTTCCACCGGGCGTATACATCAGCGGCACGATTTTCCTGAAGGACAATACCACCCTGGAGGTCCAATCCGGGGCCAAAATCCTTGGCTCTCCCAATATTGAAGACTACGCCGTCATGACCTGGGGACATAACAAATACCGGCAACCCCGCCACCTTATCGTTGGGAAGGACGCCCGCAACATCGCCATCATCGGCGGCGGCACCATAGATGGCAACGGGCCCGCCTTCTGGCAAGACTTCGACCCGGCGGAAGACCCGCAGTGGAAAATGGCCAAGCCGCTGAAGATCAGCCCTATGGTGGAAATACAGGACTGTCAGGATGTACGGATCAAAGACGTGCTGCTGCTCACCGGAGGCGGTTGGACTCTTCATTTATACGACAGCGACCGGATACAGGTGCAGGGCGTTAAAATCATCAACGACTTGTTTGCGCCCAACGGGGACGGCATTGACATCTCCGGCTGCCACGATGTGACCATCAGCGATTGCATCATCAAAACCTGCGACGATGCCATCTGCCTGAAAACCATGGTGGATACCCGGGATTGCAAGCGCGTCACCGTTACCAACTGCGTCATCGAATGCTCCTGCGCTGCCCTTAAGATTGGAAACGAAACCTTCCGGGATATTAAGCAGGTAACCTTTAGCAACAGCGTGATCTATGGCTCCTCCCGTGCCTTCGCCATCTACTCCGAAAGTGCCGGAACGGTGGAAGACATCGTGGTCGACAACATTATCACCGACTCCCGGGCCCCGCTGCTTTACAACCGCCCCATCCACCTAAGCCTCTACCTGCCGGAGCCCGGTGCCGGTGGACGCAATGGAGACTGGATGCATCAGGAAAAGAAGCAGTACGACTATGAGGGGCGTAAGGCGCGCCTGCGCAACGTAACCATCACCAATTTCCACGCCAAAACCGGAGGCCGCATCCTGATGACTGCCGGCGACGGCTACGCCATTGAGAACCTGACCCTTCGCAACGTCAACCTCACCTATCCGTGGATTGAAGACCCGGTGCCATTCGTAGACGAAGTGACAAGTTCCCAGTTTGCCCCGGTCAAGCGGGCCGCCAAAATTGCCAAAGCTGCGATCGTCACCGAAAACATCCACAACTTCGTGCTGGACAACCTAATGATCAATTGGCCCGAGACCGAAGAAATACCAGAAGACTGGAAATTCCCCAAAAAGATCGCCAACGGCACCCTGAAAGGCTTCTACCCGACCCGGACCGAAGCCCGGCAGGCGGAACTGAAAGTGCTGTACGGGCGGGGGGTGAAAAACGCTATACTTAACACGCCGCTGGCTAAATCTTCAGATGGGCAGCGACCTTATTAGACTTGTTCAGCTTTGATTATCAAATAATTAAGTATTTTTACGCAAAAAATGGACTATCGTACGATCTCAACAGACCGTCAGTTTAAGGACGCTACTGGCTATAATCGTTCTTCATTTGAAAATTTACTTTTTGATTTCACCTCGACTTATTTTGATTTAAATGGGCAATCCAATCCTATGAAGATTACTTAGAACAAAATGTCCAGCAAGAGCCAAAATTAAAAACACTTGGAGACGCACTCTTTTTTGTACTCTTTCAAATGAAAAATGATTTAATATTCGGATCACTTGGTGTTGTATTCGATATGTCTGCATCTAGTGCGTTAAATAATTTTAATTACTTCTCTGAGTTGCTCGCTCAAACGCTTGAAAAAAAAAGTGATGCCGAAGCGTGAATTTAAAAATGTAGCAGAATTCATCGAGCATCTATCGATCGCTGAAGAATTAATTTTTGATGGTACTGAGAATTTGACTGAACGCCCACAAAACAATGAAAGACAGCGAAATAAGTTCAGTGGTAAAAAGAAAACGCATACAGATATAGCTATGGTTTTATCCGATAAAGCTACACGTATTTATTATGTGAGCGAATATTACGATGGCAAACATAATGACATGGGGATTTTGAAAAATGAATTCAACCCAGAAAAGGACTGGTTTTCAAATTTCAAAGTCTTGTTCGATCTCGGTTTTGTGGGGGTAGAAAAGCTATGTAAATTCAAAGAATTAATCATAGGAGAGAAAAAACCCAAAAAATCAAAAAAGAACCCTGAACCTGAATTAACCCAAGAGCAGAAAATTTAAAATAAAGCCATCAGTAGAGAACGAATTTTTGTTGAGCATGCTATTGGTAAAATGAAGGAATATCGAATTTTAAAAAATCGTTGCCGATTGAAGTGTATGAAAATTAAAAATCGAATTCTTGGGGTTGCAGCTGCTTTGTGGAACTATCAAATTGAATTAAAGTGCTGATTTCCAAAGATGAACAAGTCTATTATGATCTGGAGGATTGCGAAGTGATTGATGATTAATTGGGATTTCGAAAATACACAAACTGCAAAAAACAAGCCTTTAAACAACTTCCATCGAACCTCTCGTAAGCGCTTCAAGGGCTGCATGGTAATAGTTATATAATTTTGACCTCTGATGTACTTCTATTACAGGAGCTTTGCTTCTGGGTACTCCAAAAATGTAATTAGACACTAACATTTTACCCTGTGCTCTATTTGTATCTACGGCTAAAAAATGTGCAGTAGGTAAATGCCTGTATTTAAAGATACGGAATGGAGCTCCGGGTATGCTTCGCCTTATTTCAGCCTGAACTTTTTGAAGTTGGGTAATCAACTCCGGAATAGCTTTTTCTCCAAAACACTCCTCAGGCAAGGCAGTAGCTAAATCACTAAAATACAAGCGTACAGGATTGTGGTCGGGATCAGCTAAATAACAACGTACTTCCACTCCACGATTGAGCAACTCCAGCAAGGGGTCTTTGAATTCAGCATCTTTTCGGTGCGTGAAATAACTGACCAACTGACGCAACCGCACGCCCAGAAAAATCACTTCCTCCTGTGCTTTACTGATAAATGCGACTTTTTCGGAAATAGAGCGCCTCCCATCAGCGTGAAAAAAAAGGTCATTAATACCGTTAGAAAAATTGTTTCCCTTTTGAGCAGGCACTACTTTTTTAGAGGAACGCCCGGAGGTCTCAACAAACACTTTTTTTGTGTGGTCATATCTCAAACCTAACTCAAGACGCAGCAGTTCTTGTAACCCCTCGCTGATGCGCTGTACTGAACGCAAGCCAACTAACTCCGGGGTATTTACCATCTTACTAAACAGTGAGGTAGAAACCTGAACACCAAGGGTTTTTAACTTTTGGCAAATAGCGACTTGTGTATAAAGCGTTTCTTCCCGGCTGGTCAAATGAACCATAGCAGCCTTGAAGAGCTCCAGATGCTGTTCACGGATGGACATAGGCTTAGGTTTCGGTTTATTCCCAATTTAAATACAATTCCATTTGTATTTCATCATTGGTGACTTCGATTAGCTCTTGTTGAGTACTCAAAAAATCTGCTGGTTTGAAACTGTGGGTGCCGATGTAATCGTCATTATCAAGATCATCATCCCAAAACTTTATGACATAAGTTGAATCCAAACTCAAACTCAGGCAAGGGGTCAGGTCAGGCCAGTCTCCCATAACCGGGGTGTTAGGGAAATCGTCGTCTGCATCCTGTATGACAGAAGAAAGGTACATCTGTGTTTCACCCGGCCCTATGACTTCATAGTAAATATCAGGAGGGTAGAAAATGGGTAAAGCAAGAGGGTCCCACAGGATAGAGGGTGGCAAATAACGAATATCAATCAGCTTTACATCCGTGATACAAACGCTTAATGCATTGACGACCAACGATACCTCCGCCTGACTGCTCAGACAATTGTTGTAAAACATTTCTATTTGCAAAACAAGCGTATCTGCAAAGCTGAAATCTGGTGGAATAGTAAAGTTTACAGTCTGGCTGGCTGAAGCCCCTATGTCCAGTTCATCCAAAGCCAGGGTTACAGGGAACTCCGAAATACTGCTGTTTGCGATTCGAACTACCGGGTCAATGGCTTTGGCATCACCTAAGTTTTCAAAAACGAACCTTAAATTGATACCAGCTCCGGGAACTAAAAGCGTGTCATTGGGAGCAGCCCCTACTTTCGTGGTTTCTATCAACCGTAATTCCGGTTTTTCACCTGGTACTAAGAGCGCTTGACTTTTGGGCGTTGAATGTGTAATATACTGGGCAGTATCATCCCATCCCCAAGCCGCCCAGAAATAATCTGAAGAATCACACTGAAAGAAAACCGGCGAAAAAACCAATGTACTGTCCAGTAAATCTCCTTCCTCTAAATGAATTTCTGAATTGGGCCCCACCTCTCCAAACCATTCCCAAATCAGGTCCTCTTCTGAAATTAAAACCCCATCCTCCACCTTAGGCGCCGAATCAAATATCCCAACAAAAGCAAGTTGAACACCCGACTCTGAAAGCTCAAATAGGATCTGCCCTTCCGGGCTCAATCGTTGGATTATATTCATTTCTGTGGATTGAGGATATAAAAGCGCTGAGTTTTCATCCGGCGAGTTGGGCTCCTCACTACATGAAGCCAGTCCAAACGACGCAAACAGAGCCAGGAACCCAAAAATAATTTTAGGCATTTTCATAGTGTCAATAGTTTTTTAAAGGTAGATATTCCACTGTAAACCAACCGAAAAAAGTGATACACGCTTTTTAATTGAATCAAGACTAGCGTTCTGATTATTAAGACGAAAAGACCGGATTGGCAAGTTGGCATTAAAAGAATCAAACCCTGCTTTCAACTGTAGCCACGGGAAACGGCCGAAACCAGCGAAGAAAGAAGCATGCCCCCCTGCATGAAGAAAAAATACCCCCAGTTCAGCACCATAAAATAATCCACTCTGAGAAGCATAGCGTTTGTAAACCACTGAAGCAGATGGGAGCAATAGCAATTCTTCTTCCAGTACAGGTTCCGCCTCAAAGCCAGGAAGCGCATTTACCCGGGTTTCAACAGGCAATCGCAGCCCCTTGACTCCTGCTCCCAAAGATAGCTTCCCGGTCAAAGCAAGGTGATAATAGAGAGACAGGCCTACACTTGTGTGCTGCTGGTAGGTAAAAAACTGACTGCTCAAACTTAAAGAATGAATTTTTGGCCGAAGACTGCCAGGTTCGAGCTGATTTGGCCTGACCGTCCATAGCTGATGCGTATTGGGCTGCAGACCGGGGTAAGGCCCAACTTGAACCGTATCGCCGCCCTGCGTTTCTAAGAATATTCTTAATGCGTGAACGTTACGATCAACCTCAATCCAATTTGTCCCGCTGGACTTTTTA
>JANSXW010000307.1 GCA_024742755.1 bacterium
GCCGCGATGCCGTCCTCCCCGTTAGAAGCGACAACGGTTTCATACCCGGCTTCATCGAGTATGAATTTCAGCAATTTTGTATTGAGGGGGCTATCGTCAACGATTAGTATTTTGGGCGCAAGATCGGTTTGCGCTTCGGTTGCCTTCATGGGGTATCTAGTTAAGCAAGTTTTTGTGCATAAGGACCTTCTTTAAGCAGGTGGCTTAAATTTGATACAAATTACATAAATTCGTATGATCTTCAAAAACCCGTGCTCAATTGAAAGGAAAAAAGGAGGAGCGCCCCTCTTTCCCGATCAAGCCTAAACAACTCAATTGCCTTACTCTTGCTCCCCTATTCAGCTTCCTGATACCAAGACTACTCTGATATTACGATCCTTTCCACCCATCGCCCTGCCTGCCCTGAAACGTCCAGTATATACATCCCGCTTTTTAGCCCGCTAACATCAATAGTAGATGCACCTTGCAAATCCGTAACCTGCTGCTGCCAAACCAATCGCCCCTGTAAATCTGCCAGGCGGATACTCAAAGGGCCCGATACCGGACCCGTTGCCGGAGATAAATGTAGCACTCCATTTCTAACTGGATTAGGATAAGCTGAAAAGGATAACGGCCGCCAGGGCACAGCTACCGTTGAAACAGGGATGGGAGGTGGCAACTTGACCTTGGCGATGAACATGTTGGTATTATATGCCCCCCCACTACTTCCTACTCTCCCTACAAAGTATATGCTTGTAGAGTCTACTGCATAAGATTGAATAATCCCTGATATATTAGGCAACCACCAATAGCTGGAAAAAAGAACACTATTCTCTAGTGCCCCGACAAAATCACTTTGAACAAAGCTGCTATCTACCTGCCCTGATTCATCCATACGCATCAATCCAAAAAAACTACCTCCTCTTTCGTTCAAAGGGATGTAAGTATAGTCACCAATTTGAATCGTGCCCAATGGGTCCACAGCGTCCCAATCCAAAAAAATATATTCATTATAATAACCTGTCCCCCTAAATGAAGGGTCCATCTCACCATTAGGTAATAATCGAACCAAATAAACATTTATTGGCCAAGGCATAAGCCCACCGTAAGTCACTCCTCCTGAAACAACAATTTTACCGTTACCCTTAATCTCAATGCTGTAGGGTGCTCCCTCATCTAAAGGCAACACGACAGCTCCGTTGTTACCAAAACTATTATCGATTTCTCCTTCGGCAGTGCACTTAAACACATACATGTCGTTTCTTGGGCAATAGTGATGTTCGAAGCCCAGTACACCCGGATAAGGGTCGTAACTAATACCGGCAATTACAATGCTAGCATCTGGCGCGATTTTAACATCTGCCACCATTGGTGCAAGGCACCCTCCATGATCCTGGGGCGTATGGTACAGAATACCATTATCTGCAAAAGTTAAGTCCAACTGGCCATCTGGCATAAGCCGTGCTACGAAATGATGGGTGGAATCCGGCCAGTACCACTTTGCTCCCCCATAGAAAGCATTACCCGCAATCAGGATTTTCCCATCTGAAAGGGCAATGGCTTCTGTTATCATCTCGTTCCTGGCAGGCAAGTCCAAAATGAGATGCCCATTATCTCCAAAAGTAGAATCGGGTACACCATCAAAATCCAGCCTGGTCAAAAGCCCTACGTAATCCTGCTGCCCTGGCAGGTAGGTACACCCGCCCATTAAAAAATGGTTTTCATCGTAATTGGCGATAAGGGTACAGCTGTCGTTTGCGTAGCCAATATCTATTGCCTTGCGCCCCATAGGGCCTATAGCCGTATCGTACCGGCCATTAGGCAGCAAGCGGGCCATAAGAAAATCAAGGCTGTCATTTTTTACCGTGTAGCCTCCAAGAATAATTTTACCCTCTGAGATGTGAATGGCGCCTTGGACAACGTCATCCGCAAACTCTAAAAAAAAACCTGTTATCCCATAGAATTCAAGATTCGTGATAGGTTCCCAAGAGTTAATCTCTCCAAAAGTGGAGTCGGGTACCTGAGCAGACGCTTTAAAAAGAAGTAGGTATACGAATATGATTGCAAGTGAATATTTCATGAGAATAGTAAACTTGAGTAGTACCTGTCAGGAAAGATATTCGCCGAAATGAATCCAAAGTAAACAGACAATATGTCTATTGATTCCTCTACGCCCGCGTACGCGTTAGCTGTTCTCAGACGTATGGTCTAATAATTAGTCATCTTTATTGCCCAATTGTTCCGGTTCAGATCATTCCTGCCAGGCACCTGTAGTTATTGAATCTATGGTTTAACAACAAAGGTTTTATTCATTAGGCGTTCATCATCCAATTGAACATGCAGCATGTACAAGCCAGCCGGGAGGCCAGATACTGACAGGGGACTAACTTGTCCAATCAAACTTATGGCTCTAACCTCTCCTCCCTGACTGTTGAATACTTTTGCCGAGCCACTTTCAAAAGGCTGCATGATTTGGACGTTTATCAAATCAGTAGCAGGATTAAGAAAGATTTTGATGCCGCTCTTATCGGAATAGTGAACACTGCCTTCCGGGCTTGCCTCTGGTACCTGAATCGGTTGCACACCACAATCAGCATCCTGAGGGTATTCTAATTCAGGATCAAGAAAACCACGAGCCAAAACCACAGCATATCCTCCGGATAATCTGCATTTATTGGCGATGGTTTCTATGATTACTTGCTGTGTATCTGATAGTTCATCATCTAAGTTATGGGACTCCAGCAAAACCTGAAGTACAGACTTCATATCAATTTCATAAGGTTCAGCTACCGTTATTGCAGACAATTCCGTTTTCAAATCGCTTAC